>NZ_JBFBBS010000007.1:0-288023 GCF_040682835.1 Streptomyces sp. NPDC051104
TCGGCGCGCAGCTCGGACACACGGTCGTGGTCCGTCGCGTAGGTGAACGCCGGTGCGGTCTCCCAGTCGCAGTCGATGCCGAGTTCGTCCACCAGCTCGGCGGCGCGGCCGATCGCCTCCAGCTGGGAACGGCCGTACAGCCGCGCGCCGTCGGCGCCCCGGGTGCGGCGCAGTCGCTGGTAGACGAGGGAGTGCAGCGCGGAGAGCTTGGCAGTCGTGTACCCGGTGACGCCCTCGGCGAGGCGTCCGGCCTCCAGCACGGCGACGCTGCGGCCGCCGCGCGCCACCTCCCAGGCCGTGCTCAGGCCCGCCACCCCGCCCCCGACGACGGCCACGTCGACGGTGATGTCCTCGGTGAGGGCCGGCCGGGGAACTCCGGGTGCCGTTTCGATCCAGTACGACGTCTGCGTGCCGGTGTGGTCACTCATGGCGCACCGAGTTCCCCGGGGCGGGCCGTCGAAGCGCGGCCGGTCAGGGCAGCGGCGTGCCGCCCGTGGCGTTGACGATCTCGGCGGTGATGTAGCTCGCGTGCTGCGAGGCGAGGAAGACGTACGCGGGAGCGATCTCGGCCGGCTGGGCGGGCCTGCCCAAAGGTGCCTGCTTGCCGAAGTTGGTGGTGTCCGGGAGCGTGGCCGGGATCAGCGGGGTCCACACGGGCCCCGGGGCCACCGCGTTCACCCGGATGCCGTCGGAGGCGACCATCTGCGCCAGGCCCTGCGTGAAGGTGACGATGGCGCCCTTGGTCGTGGCGTAGTCGAGCAGGTGCGGACTGGGCTTGTACGCCTGGACGGACGTGGTGTTGATGATCGATCCGCCGGGCGGGATGTGCGGCAGCGCCTTCTTGCACAGCCAGAACATCCCGTACAGGTTGGTCCGCATCACCCGGTCGAACTGCTCGGTGGTGATGGCCTGGATGCCGTCGGACTGGGCCATCTGGTACGCGGCGTTGTTGACCAGGACGTCGATGCGCCCGAACTCGGAGAGCGCCCGTTCGATCAGCCGGTCGCACTGCTCCTCGTCACGGATGTCGCAGGACACCGGGACCGCCTTGCGGCCCGCGTCCTCGACCAGACGCGCCGTCTCACGGGCCTCGCCGCTCTCCTGCTCCAGATGAGTGAACAGGACGTCTGCGCCCTCTCGCGCGTAGGCGAGTGCGACGGCGCGTCCGATCCCGGAGTCGCCGCCGGTGATGACGGCCTTCCGGTCCGTGAGGAGCCCGCTGCCGCGGTACGACTCCTCCCCGTGGTCCGGCGGCGGGTCCATCGGGCCGGTCCAGCCCGGGTGCGGCTGGTCCTGTTGGGGGAACTCCGGCTGCGGATGCTGCTGTCCGGGGTGCTGAGGTGCGTTGTCGTTCACGCTGCGTCGAGTCCCCCACCGAACGGGATCGACACGTGCACGGACGCATCGAACCAGACCCATCGAACACATAACTCGCGGACGTCTGTTCGATTGGGAGTCGTCCCTACAGCGCCCGGTACATGACGTGCAGCCCCACACTTCCGAACCGGGGGTGGTCGTACGCGTCCGGAATGGTGCCCACGATCGCGAAACCGAGGGACGTCCACAGCGCCACCGCGGGGTTGGTCTCGACGACCGCGTTGAAGACCATGCCCCGGTAACCCTGGGCCTTGGCCGCGGCCAGGATGTACTCGGCGAGCGCGCGGCCGATGCCCTGTCCCGCGTGGTCGGGGTCCACCATGAAGCCGGCGTTGGCGATACCGGCCGCGGGGCCGCCGTAGTTGGGCGTCACGTAGGCCGAGCCGACGACTGCTCCGGTGTCGTCCTCGGCGACGTAGACGTGTTTGGCCGGCGCCATCCACAGGGCGCGGGCCGCCTCCTCGGAGGTGTCCGGGTCCCAGGTGTAGGTCTCCCCGGCGGCGACGATCCGGCGCCAGAACGGCCAGATGTGCGGCCAGTCGCCGGCCGCGGCTGCTCTGATCAGCATGGGCGTGACTCTGGCACGCCCATGCCGTCATCGATCACGACGGGTCCGACGGGTCAGTCCACACTCGGCAGGATGTGCGGCTCGGCGAGGTCGTCCTCGTAGCCGGCCAGCCGGATGGGGGCGGAACGGGCCCACACGTCCAAGCTGCCGAGCTTCTTCTCGGTACGACGGCCCCCGCGCTCCATGCGTTCCTTGGGGCGCTGTTCGTGATGCGTCTTCTCCGGTGTCACCGCGCACTCCTTATGTGTCGGGTAACCCTCAGGACGTTCCGGTCCAGTGTGCCGCTGTGCCCTCGACGTCCGGTCGGGTATGAGTCAGAAAGGTCGGACGCGGTGGCGCCGGCAACTCGTGCGAGAGCAGGCCGTGGTGACCGGCCTGTCCCGGGACGGACCGTGGGTGTGGGTAGGACCCCAATGGCTGTCCGTGCACCTCAGGTTAACCAAATGAGCGGGCTCCCGCTCGATGGGGCTGAAACAACCGTGTAACTGTCTTGAGTCGTACGGCATCCAACGGTCGCACTTTTCGCCGCTTTGACGGCGTTGAGCATGGTTCACGGCCACCCGTTCGGTCCCCTCCTCGAACTGCTCACCGGTACGGCAGGTGTACGGACCGGCGCGCACGGTGCTCAGTTCAGGTCCCGTTGGCCGGTACGCAAGCTCACCCTGATCTGCTGATGACCGGCAACGGCTTTTCTCGCGGGAGGACTGACGCATGGAGCTGCGCAGCGTCGAGGAGCTGATGGGCCTGCTGCACGCCTGCCGGGGCGCGCGGGACACCCCCGGCGGCGGCGGACGGCCGGTCGACGTACACGAACACGCCCTGCGGACCGCCGCCCTGCTGCGCCGAAGTCACCCCGCGGACAAGGAACTCCAGGTCGCCGGGCTGGTGCACGGCATCGGCCTGCTGCTGGGGCGGGGCGACGGCGCCGGGCACGCCGCCCTCGCGGCCGACGCGGTCCGGCCGCTGCTCGGCGAACGGGTCTCCCGTCTCGTACGCCTGCAGAAGCACGGCGGGCCGCTCACGCCCGCGGAGGCCGCCGCGTTCGAGAGCGACCCGCTGGCCGGCGACGCCGTCAGCCTGCGGCAGGCGGACGAGGCGGCCGAGGTGGCCGGCCTGGACGCGGGGGTCCTGGAGGACTGGCGGACCGTGCTGGAGCTCGTGGCGGCACGGCACGCCCGGCTGGAGACCGTGGACTGAACGCGACACGCTGCCGGGGGCGCGCCGCCCGTGCGCCGCCCTGACCCTTCTCGCGATCGGCTCCCGTCCGGCACGAGCGCCACGCCGTGCGCTCGTGGCGATCGCGGCCGGCCGGGCGCAGGGCGTCAAGCGGCCCGCGCACCGGGCGCGTAGAAGTGGGCGCGGACACGGCGCAGCCATGCCTCGACGGCCGTCTCTTCGGGCCGTTCCGGCAGCGCGGCGCGTGCCTCGCCGAAGGCGTTCTCGTAGAACCGCAGCAGGGGCAGCGCGGCCGTCGGGTCGGTGGCCACGCGCTCGCCGAACTCGTGGTACTCCTGCGGGTTCTCCACGCGGAGGGTCAGGCGCCCGGTGCTGTACAGCTCCAGGCCCTGGTGGCAGAGCCGCTTGAGGTGGCGGGCGTGTTTGACGGTGCGCCTGCGGGTGTCGGCGGAGAAGGAGCCGTCCCCCCGGGACTCCAGACGGCGGAACTGCTGGGTGGCGTAGCCGAGGTAGGCGTCACGGACGCGCTTGGCGCACAGGAAGGACGTCCGAAGGCCGATCAGCTCGTCGCCGAGCGCGGTGCGCACCTCGTACAACTCGTCCGGGAGCCAGGCCAGTTCCGTCGCGGTCGGATTGCCACCGAGCGCGAGCCGGCACCACTTCGCGGCCTCGTGCAGGGTGCGGTCCGGTGCGGTGGAGACGTGGGACTCCTTGGGCGGGTGCAGTCCGTGCAGCCGCTCCGTGGCCGCCGCGAACAGGCCGAGCCGGTCCACGTCGGAGCCCTCGTGGGCGAGCCCGTACGCGGTGGACCCGACGATGCCGGACAGCAGGACGTTGGGGACGGACACGGTCGCCGCCTTCCTTGGTTCTCACGCTGCACCGGGACGGCCACAGTCAGTGGGGACTTGAGGTCATGGCGGGACGTTAACCGCCGGGGCGGCGCCACGGCGAAGGGTTTTCGCACGTACGCCCCGGGGCCTCAGCCTCCGGGGCGTACGCCGTAGGGGACCGGCAGTCGCTCAGGGAAACAGCGCGATCCCGAACAGGATCAGCAGGATGATGCCGACGATCATCATGGCGGTGGCCCAGGAGCTGCGATGCTTCACCGGCTCGGTGGGGCCGCCGCCGCGCGGCCGGTCCTCCGGCAGGACGCAGTCCGCCGGACGATCGGACATGTAGAACTGTTCGTCGCTCGGGTAGACGTTGCGGGGATCTCCGGCGGCGCGGGGATCGATCTCATGTGGAGTGGACATGGGACCTCCTTGCGCGGTGCTCGTCGAGGACGAGTTCCCGGCCGGCGCCGGATGACGCGTCAAGGGCGCCGCGTCACCGCCTTCGGGCTGCTTCCGGGCTCACCACTTCCCCGGCGCGTAGTCCTTCAGGAAGACGCCGTACAGGTCCTCGCCCTGTTCGCCGCGCACAATCGGATCGTATACCCGGGCCGCGCCGTCGACGAGGTCGAGCGGCGCGTGGAAGCCCTCGTCCGCCAGGCGCACCTTGTCCGGATGCGGGCGCTCGTCGGTGATCCACCCGGTGTCGACGGCGGTCATCAGGATGCGGTCCTTCTCGAACATCTCCTGGGCGCTGGTACGGGTGAGCATGTTCAGGGCGGCCTTGGCCATGTTGGTGTGCGGGTGGCCGGCGCCCTTGTAGCCGCGGCTGAAGACGCCCTCCATGGCGGAGACGTTCACGATGTAGGTGCGGCGGGCCTGCGACGCCGCCATCGCCGGGCGCAGGCGGCTGATCAGGATGAAGGGCGCCGTCGAGTTGCACAGCTGGACCTCGAGCAACTCGATGGGCGTGACCTCCTCGACCGTCTGCACCCAGCTGTTGGTGTCGTGCAGGTCGGGGACGAGGCCGCCCGCGTCGATGGCCGTACCGGCCGCGATGCGTTCCAGGGACGCAGAGCCGGAGACCAGCGCGAGGTCGGTGACGTCCTGCGCGGTCAGCGCGCCGCCGCCGGCCACGGGCAGCGCGGCCACGGCCCCGGAGCCGAACGTGCCGATGACCTCGGCGGCCGGCAGCTCGCCCGCCGGGAGCGGGGCGGACTCGGCTGCCACCAGTTCGCTGTAGGCCTGCGGGGAGCGGCGTACGGTCTGCGCCGCGTTGTTGATCAGGACGTCCAGCGGCCCCTCGGCGGCGACCGAGTCGGCGAGCGCCACCACCTGGGCCGGGTCGCGCAGGTCGATGCCGACGATCTTCAGCCGGTGGATCCACTCGTCGCTGTCGGGCTGGGCCTTGAAGCGGCGGATCGCGTCGTTCGGGAAGCGCGTGGTGATCGTGGTGTGGGCGCCGTCACGCAGCAGGCGCAGCGCGATGTACATCCCGATCTTGGCGCGGCCACCGGTGAGCAGGGCGCGCTTGCCGGTGAGGTCGGCCCGGGCCTCGCGGCGGGCCCGGTTCTCGGCGGCGCACTTCTGGCAGAGCTGGTGGTAGAAGTAGTCGACCTCGACGTAGCGGGTCTTGCAGACGTAGCAGGAGCGGGGGCGCTGGAGTATCCCCGCGATCCGGCCGGCCTCGGTGGCCGAAGACGGCAGGATGCCCTCGGTCTCGTCGTCGATGCGCTGCGCGGAGCCGGTGGCGGTGGCCTCGGTGACCGCCTTGTCGTGGGCGGTCTTGCCGGCGCGGCGCTCCTGGCGGCGGCGCTGCTTGACCGTGCGGTAGATGTGCGAGGTGGCGCGGCGCACCTTGATCGCGTCGGGGTGGTCGACGTCGAGCTTGTCCAGCTCCTCGAGCACGCTGATGCAGACGGCGAGCCGCTCCGGGTCGATGCCGGGCCCGTACGCCACCTCGTCCATGGCCGCCGGGCCGTCCTCTGTCACCGTCATCGCGCTGCCGTTCCTCGCTCTCCCGCGCAGCGCTCCGACCGCGCTCGCTTTCGAACGGGGGATTTTACGGAGCGGCGGGGCGGGTCACCAAACCCGCGGTGATCACTTCAGCCCTTCTGGGCGTCGCCCCTGCTCGAAGAGCTTGGGGAAGTCGACGACGAGGCCGTAGCCCCGACGGCGGGGATCTGGGGGCGCGGCCCCCGGGGACGGGGCGGGGGCGGGGGCGGCGGAGCTGGGAAAACCCCGCCGAAGGACGGGCCGCTCACCACCGCGGGTGACGCGTGCCCCGGCACCACTCGGGATGCCGGGACAACACGTGCGTCCCCGTTCAGATGCGGCAGGCCGCCAGCAGTGTCTCGACCTCGTCCGGGACCGCACGGGCCAGGCGTTCCAGGTCCGGTACCGCCCGGCCGTCCGCGACGAGCCCGTAGTGGACGCGGCCGCGGTACGTGGAGATCGCCACCGCCAGGGACTGGCCGCGGGCCAGGGGGGCGAGTGGGTAGACCTCGGCGAGCGGGTTGCCGCCGAGCCTCAGGCCGAGGCTGGGCAGCGGCACGCTGGTGACCAGGATGTCGAACCAGAGCCGCGCGGCCTGGCTGACCAGCGGCCCGCCGAGTCGATGCCCCAGCGCCGGCACATGGTCGGCGAGCAGCGCTACGGCGCCCGCGCCCCGGTTGGGCCCGGCGTCCTTGTTGCGGTCCATGGCCGTGCGGACCGTCCGCAGCCGCTCCAGCGGGTCCGGATCACCGACCGGAAGCCGTATCAGGTAGCCGGAGAGCCGGTTGCCCTGTGGGTGCGCGGTGCGCGGCCGGCGCTTGGACACCGGGATGAGCGCCCGCGGCTCGACACCCGCGCTGCCGTCGCCGCGCTCGTCCAGCCAGCGTCGCAGGGCGCCCGCGACGACCGCGATCAGTACGTCGTTGACGGTGCCGCCCGCCGACTTGCGCACCCGGTGCACATCGTCGAGGTCGATGGCGACACCGGCCGTACGGCGGGTCCCGCTGGGCTCGGAGGTGAGCGCGGACGAGGAGCGCATGCCGAGGGTGGACAGGGCGACGGAGGCGCCGATGTCGAGGGCGCGCCCCACGTCGGTGAGCGTGCCGCGCAGCAGCCCCGGGAGCTTGCGCACGTCGGGCAGGAGGCCCCGGGCGGGCTCCGGCGGGCGCGGCCGGGGCTCGGGCATGTCCATCGGGTCCATGACGGCGGCCGCGAGGGTCAGCGCGCGCAGCCCGTCGGCGAGCGCGTGGTGGAACTTGAAGAGCACGGCGAAGGAGGTGCCGTCCTCCCCCGGCAGCACATGCGCCTCCCACGGCGGCCGGCCGCGTACCAGCGCGCGCTCCATGAGCCGCCCGGCCTCGGCGTGGAAGTCGGCGGTGGGCGCGTGCAGCCGCACATGGCGCAGGGGGTCGAAGTCGGGGTCGGGTTCCCGGGTGGCGCCGCCCAGGGCGAGCGGAAGGCGCGCGGCGGCGAGGTCGCGCGGCAGGCGTACGTCCGGCAGCCAGACGTCGCGGATCCGCATGCGCAGTCCCGGGACCGCGGCGGCGCGGGCCGCCAGCAGATCCGCGGCGTGGGCGCCCGCGGTCGGCGAGTGGCAGGAGAACACGCCGAGGGCACCGAGGTGCATGGGGTGCCGGGCGGACTCGATGTTCCAGAACGCCAGGTCGAGTGGTGCGAGCAGGTCAGAAGTCAATGGCTTGCCTCGCGTCGACGATGAGGGAAGCACGAGTCAACCTCCGACAGGCGATTACGGTCAAGTACGATCAGGCTACGTACAGTTAACAGCGGATTAAGTCCCGCCTCGCCGAGAGTGGCGGGACTGATGTGGCGGAAGAGGTCATTTCAGCGGGGGCGGCGCGGCCTGCGGTGCCGTGCCCCACCCGGACGGCCGCGCGCCGACCGTGAACTCCAGCGTGCCCAGACGGCGCAGCGCGTCCGTCGTGACGTACGTGCGTTCGTACGCCGTTCCGTCGATGCGCACGTTCTGGACGTACCGGTCGCTCTGTGACGTGCCGGGTGCGATGACGGTCAGCCTGCCGCGCGGGTAGTACGCCCGGTCGAGCAGCAGGTCGGCGCGGTCGAACACCGGGGTGGTCAGACCCCAGGTGGGATAGCCGGGCTGCACGGGGAAGAGGCCGATGGACGACAGCACGTTCCAGGCGGACATCGTGCCGAGGTCGTCGTTGCCGGTCATCCCGGTCGGGCCGTTGGTGAAGAGGGTCAGCGCGGCGTGCACCACGTCCGTGGTCTTCCACGGCTGACCGGTCGACAGGTACGTGTAGGGGGCGATCAGGTCCGGCTCGTTCTGCGGGTTGTACGTGGCCGCGTCGTAGTAGGCGTACGCTCCGTGCACCCACACCTCACGTGCGGTCCTCTCCGGGTCCTTGAGCAGCTCGTCGTAGGCGAAGAAGGCGTCGAGCCGGTCATTGGCCGCCTGCCGGCCGCCGATGAGGCCGACCATGCCGGGCAGGTCCTGCGGCACGAGCCACTGGTACTGCCAGGCGGTGCCCTCGTGGAAGCCCTTGCTCTTGGCCGGGTCGGCCGGTCCGGCGAAGGCCCCGGAGGCGTCCCGGGCGCGGAAGAAGCCGGTCGAGGGGTCGAAGAGGGTGCGGTAGTTCCGCGACCGGGCGGCGTAGCGGGCGGCGTCAGCGTGGTGTCCCAGGTCGCGTGCCATCTGGGCGAGCATGGCGTCGGCGAGCGCGTACTCCAGCGTCACCGACCCGCCGTGGTGGTAGTCGGAGTCGCCGGGCTTGGTGTAGGGGCGGCCCTTGATGTAGGGCGCGAAGCCGCGTGCGATGTACTCGCGGTTCGCCTCACGGCCCGTGTACATGGTGTCGGCGGACGGCAGGCCGTCGGCGTTCTTCTTCAGCGCGCGGTACGCCCGCTCCTCGTACCCCTTGAGCAGCCCCTGATGATGGGCGTGGGTCAGGTACGGGGTGACGGGGTCGCCGCTCATGGCGTTCGTCTCGACCGGGCCGTAGCCCCACTTGGGCAGCCAGCCACCCTGCTCGTCGACCTTCAGCAGGGAGACGGCCATGTCGCGCGCCTCGCGCGGCGCGAGCAGGGACAGCAACTGGGACTGGGTGCGGTAGGTGTCCCACAGCGACCAGTTCTGGAAGTACGTGAAGCCCTGCGCGCGGTGGACCTTCTGGTCCCAGCCGGTGTAGCGGCCGTCGGCGTCGCTGCCGATGTTCGGCGCGAGGAACGACCGGTACAGCGAGGAGTAGAAGGTGGTGCGCAGGGTGGCACCACCGCCCTGGACCCGGATGTCGTCGAGACGGTCCTCCCAGGCACGGCGGGCGGCCTCCCGCACGGTGTCGAACGAACGGCCGTACGTGGTAGCGAGGTTGACGTCGGCGCCGTGTGCGTCGACGTACGACAGCGCGGTGGTCGCCTCGACGGTGCGGTTCTCGGTGGTGTCGAACGTGACGTAGGCGCCGTTGCGCCCGGGCCCCGCCGACTTCGTCGCCCCCGGGGTGATCGAGTCCTGGTACCAGGTCCCGTGCGCGGTGAACGGCCGGTTGAAACGGGTGACCGTGTAGACCGTGTACGGCCGGGTGGAGCGGCAGAAGCCGCTGCCCGTGATCTCGGTGCGCACGGTGCGGTCGTCGAGGATCTCCACCTTGGAGGACACGTTCTTGTGCAGCGCCTGGCCCGCGTTGAGCAGCACGTTCGCCTTGCCGGTGGCCGGGAAGACGTAGCGCTGCACGGCGGTGCGCTGGGACGCCGTCAGTTCGGCCTCGATGCCGCTGTCGAGGCCGACCCGGTAGTAGCCGGGGCTCGCCTGCTCGTTCGCGTGGCTGAACGTGGCCGCATACTTGGCGTAGTCCGTCTCGGTCACGTCACCCGTCGTCGGCAGGACCGGCAGGTCTCCTCCGATGGCGCAGCCGACGCCGGAGAGGTGCACGAGGGAGAAGCCGCGGATCCGGTTCTGGGTGTGGTCGTAGCCGGTGTTGTGCCCGGTGTCCGGGGAGAACTGCACCATGCCGAAGGGCACGGCGGCGCCGGGGAAGGTGTTGCCCTCGTCCTGCGTGCCGATGAAGGGGTTGACCAGGCCGGTGAGCCCGCCGTCGCGCGGCTCGGCGGCATGTGCGCCGGGCGGGAGGCACAGTGTCGAGGCCACCACCGTGCTCGCGGCGGCGAGGCGCAGGCGCCGGGTGCGTCTCATCTCGGAAGACCTCCGGAGGATTGATGTCGTCGAGCACATGGTGGTGGCGGGGCGTCAGTTTCCCGGGCAAGCCGTGTGGTTGTTCCGGGACGCGTCGCGGATCAGCGAGAACCCGGCGGGAGTGGGTGAGCGGACCGCGGTCGACACCCCCGAGTCGCAGGTGAGCTGGAGCCGCCTGCCCGAGCCGATCCGCCGGCCTGCGGGCACGCTGAAGGTGCGGCGGTACCCCATACGGTCCTCGTGCCGCTCGATGCCGGAGAGCTGCGACTCCACGGGATGGGGAACGAGGATGTGCCGGCCGAGGTTCTTCCCGAACGGCGGCTGTTCACCCGCCCGTGCCGCCCGGCGGTGCTACCGGGCCGGGCCGGTGTCGTAGTCGTTCCGGGCCCGTTCGACCTCGTCCAGGTGCTCGGCGGACCATTCCGCGAGGTGCGCGAAGAGCGGGGCGAGGCTGCGGCCGAGTTCGCTGATCTCGTACTCGACCCGTGGTGGGACCTCCGGGTGGTACGTGCGCACGATCAGCCCGTCGCGCTCCAGTTGCCTCAGCCGCTGGGTCAGCACCTTGGGTGTGATCCTGTCGATGCGCCGCTGAAGTTCGACGAAGCGCTGACGGCCGTGGGTGTGGAGGGTCCACAGGATCGGGGTCGTCCAGCGGCTGAACACGATGCCGACGACCGGGGCGATGGGACAGGCGAGTTCGGGGTCGGTCGCGGCCGACGCCGCCCAGGTCCCTTCACCGGCCATGCGCACTCCTCCGGGATAGCCACTTTCCTGTAGGTACCTACTATACCGGCGGTGTTAGCGTCCCTGTGTCTCAACAACCGTCCTGAGGAAACAGGGAGTTGACCATGTTCGTAGTGACGGGGGCGACCGGCAACGTCGGGCGGGCGCTCGTGCAGATCCTGGTGACCGCCGGCGAGCGGGTGACCGCGACGTCGCGTGGGATCTCGGAGGCCGACATGCCGGAGGGCGTCCGGCGGCGGACGGCGGACCTGACCGACCCCGAGAGCCTCCGGCCCGTGTTCGACGGCGCCGATGCGCTCTTCCTGCAGAACGGCGGCCCCAGTGCGCACCTGCTGAGCCCGCGGGACATCCTGGACGTCGCCAAGGCCGGCGGTGTCGAACGAGTGGTGCTGCTCTCGTCCCAAGGGGTCGCGACCCGGCCGGAGTCGGGCTCGCACGGGGGCGTCGCGCGCGCCATCGAGGACGCCGTACGCGAGTCGGGCCTGGAGTGGACGATCCTGCGACCCGGCGGCTTCCACTCCAACGCGTATGCCTGGGCCGAGCCGGTCCGTACCCGACGGGCCGTCGCGGCACCGTTCGGAGACGTCGGACTGCCCACCGTCGACCCGGGCGACATCGCCGAGGTCGCCGCGGCGGCGCTGCGCGCGGACGGTCACCACGGCCGCGTCTACGAATTGACCGGGCCGTTGCTCACTACGCCCCGGCAACGGGCGGAGGCGATCGGCGACGCGCTCGGCGAACCCGTACGGTTCACCGAGCAGACCCGCGACGAGGCGCGCGCCGAGATGGTGCGGTTCATGCCCGAGCCGGTGGTCGAGACCACGCTGACCATCCTGGGCGAGCCGACCCCCGCGGAACAACGCGCCAGCCCCGACGTCGAACGCGTCCTCGGCCGCCCGCCCCGCGCCTTCGCCGACTGGGCCCGGGAGAATGTCGCCGCCTTCCGCTGACGTACGAGCCGGTGGCGGCCCGGCCCCACAGGGCCTATGGCACCCGCTGCCCCTTCCCCAGCGCGATCACTCCGCCCTTCGACACCGTGTACAGCTCCGCGTCCCGTTCCGGGTTGACGCCGATCGTCGCGCCCGGGGGTACCTCCACGTTCTTGTCGAGGACCGCTCCGCGGACGATCGCGCCGCGGCCGACGTGGACGTTGTCGTGCAGGACCGACCCCTGGACGACGGCGCCCGGGTCCACCAGGACGCCCGGGGACAGGACCGACCGCGTCACCTGGCCCCGGATCAGGCACCCGGCGCTGATGATCGACTCGCTGGCGATGCCGCCCGAGTTGAAGCGGGCCGGTGACAGCTGGTAGGAGTGCGTGTAGATGGGCCAGTTGCGGTTGTAGAGGTTGAAGGCCGGGCGCTCCGCGATCAGGTCCATGTGCGCCTCGTAGTACGCGTCCAGGGTGCCCACGTCCCGCCAGTAGCCCCGGTCGCGATGGGTCTCGCCGGGCACGTGGTTGGCGCTGAAGTCGTACAGCTGGGCCTCGCCGCGCTCGGTGAGCTGGGGCAGGATCGAACCGCCCATGTCGTGCACCGAGTTCTGGTCCTCGGCGTCCCGCTGCAACGCCTCGATCAGCGCCTTGGTGGTGAAGATGTAGTTGCCCATGGAGGCGAAGACGGTCTCGGGGTCGCCCGGCAGTCCGGGCGGGTCGGCGGGCTTCTCCAGGAAGCGTTCGACCGTCTGTCCGTCCGAGCCGGGCGTGATCACACCGAAGGAGGAGGACTCCGCGCGCGGCACCCGTATGCCCGCGACGGTCACGCCCGCCCCGCCCTCGATGTGCTGTGCGAGCATCTGCCGCGGATCCATGCGGTAGACGTGGTCGGCGCCGAACACCGCCACGTACTCCGGCTGTTCGTCGTGGATCAGGTTCAGCGACTGCAGAATCGCGTCCGCGCTGCCCAGATACCAGCGCGGGCCGAGCCGCTGCTGGGCCGGTACCGGGGTGACGTAGTTGCCGAGCAGGCTGGACATCCGCCAGGTGGTGGTGATGTGCCGGTCCAGCGAGTGCGACTTGTACTGCGTGAGCACGCAGATGCGCAGGATGTCACCGTTGACGAGGTTCGACAGGACGAAGTCCACGAGGCGGTAGGTCCCGCCGAAGGTCACGGCCGGTTTCGCACGGTCGGCGGTCAGCGGCATCAGCCGCTTGCCCTCCCCGCCGGCCAGTACGATTCCCAGCACCGAAGGTCCACCGCGCCGCATGCCGCCGCCCCTCTACGCCCGGTTGTGCTGCACTTCGCTGATTACTACCCCTGTTTGAGGACATCCTCGTACAGGCGGACCGTGCGCCGGGCCACCGCGTCCCAGCCGAACTCCCCCGCCGCGCGCTCCCGTCCGGCCTCGCCCATCCTCCGCGCGGCCACCGGATCGGCGAGGACGGCGTCCAGGGCACGCGCGAGGTGCTCCTCGAAGCCGTCGTCCACGTCGACCAGCAGGCCGGTACGGCCGTCGTCCACGACCTCCGGAATGCCGCCGGTGCGCGAGGCCACCACGGCGGTGCCGCACGCCATGGCCTCCAGGTTGACGATGCCGAGCGGCTCGTACACAGACGGGCAGACGAACACGGTGGCATGGGTCAGGAGCTGGATCACCTCGGGGCGCGGCAGCATGCTGGGAATCCAGTGCACGCCTTCGCGGCCCTTGCTCAGATCCTCGAAAAGGTCACGGAACTCGCGGTCGATCTCGGGGGTGTCCGGCGCGCCCGCGCACAGGACGACCTGGGCCGCCGGGTCGATGTGCCGCACCGCGCGCAGCAGATGGGGCACGCCCTTCTGGCGGGTGATCCGCCCGACGAACAGGACGTAGGGGCGGTCCGGGTCGACGCCGATGCGGGCGAGGACGTCCGTGCCGGGGTCCGGCCGGTACAGGGTGGTGTCGATGCCGTTGTGCACGACGTGGACCCGTGCCGGGTCGAGGGCCGGGTAGCAGGCGAGGATGTCGTCGCGCATCGCGCCGGAGACTGCGATCACCGCGTCCGCGGCCTCGATCGCGGTGCGCTCCGCCCAGCTGGACAGCGCGTACCCGCCGCCGAGCTGCTCGGCCTTCCAAGGGCGCAGCGGCTCCAGCGAGTGCGCGGTCATCACGTGCGGGATGCCGTACAGCAGCTTGGCGAGGTGGCCGGCGAGGTTGGCGTACCAGGTGTGGGAGTGGACCAGCTCGCGGCCCTGGAGGGCGGCGGTCATGGCCAGGTCCACGGAGAAGGTGCGCAGCGCGTCGTTGGCGGAGTCGAGGCCGGGCCACGGCCGGTGTCGTATGACGCCGCCCGCGCCGCCCTCGCCCCAGCAGTGCACGTCCAGGTCGACGAGGGAGCGCAACTCCCGGGCGAGGAACTCGACATGGACGCCCGCACCGCCGTACACGTCTGGCGGGTACTCCCGGGTCAGCAGTCCCACACGCACCCGGTACCCCCTGTCTCAGCGGCTGGTCCCCACATGGTCACCCAGATGCGGCCGTTGCGGAAGACCACCCGTGTTCACTCGCGCCCCGGCGGGCAGTCGAAGCAGCAGTCGCCGCACAGTCCGCCCGCGGGCAGCCGGTAGTAGAGGCAGCAGCTGCGGCGGCGGCCGGTGGCGGGGTCCAGGGTGCCGGACAGGTCGGGGTGCGCGAACAGTCCCGCGGCGAGGGAGCGGGCCCGCTCCCCCACGTCCGTACGACCGGTCTCCCGCGCCCATCGGTCGACCATGCGGACGGTGCCGGCGAGCGCGGAGCCCGCGTTGCCCCACAACAGCCTTGCGGAGACGCTGTGGCGCGCGCTGAGGACGGCCGTGAGGGGCGCGAGGTGCCCCTCACGTACGACCGTGTCGAGCGAGGCGACGGGCAGCGGGCGCACCTCGCTCAGCCACAGGTCGTCGGGCACGCCGCCCTCCGGGTCCCAGCGCAGCAGCCGGGGATCGAGGTCGGGCACCCGCCCGTACAGCGCGGCGCAGCCGAGCGCGACGGACCAGATCCGGGCCGCCAGGCCCTGGTGGGCGAGGGAGGCGGCGACCCGGAGTTCCGGTGCCCGGAGACTGTGCGCGACCTTGCGGATGCGCACGGCCAGCGGATCCGTGTCGCCCTCCGGCGGCCCGGACGCGTACGCCTGCGCCAGCGTGGGCAGCGCCCCACGCGGCGGTTCTCCGGAGCGCAGAACGAAGAAGCCGCCGAGGGCGCCGAGCGCCGAGAGGTCGGGGTCGAGGTCCACGAGGCAGTACTACCAAGCGCGCTACGTGCCGCGGGCAACGGGCTCTAGGCTCCGGGCTCCGGGCTACGGGCTCCGGGCTCCGGGCCAGGGGACCGGCCCATCGGCACCCCTCTCGGGGATGAGAGAAACGCTCTCGTACTCCATCGGCAGTATGACCCAATGGGTGCTCAGGTACGACGACGGGGAACAGCCTCGGGCGGCATCGTGTTGACCATGCAAGAAGACCGTTCGTCGCGCCGGGCCGCCCGCTCCGGCCTCACGCGAAGGAGTCGCTGATGAGCGCCCTCGCGTTGTCCGTGCTCCTGTCGCTCGTCTCCGCCGTCGCGTACGCGGGCGGGGCGATCGTGCAGGAGCAGGTCGCCGTGTCCGCGCTCGACCGGTCCTACGCGCCGCTGCGCAGGCCGGCCTGGTGGGCGGCGGTGGTGCTGAACGGTCTCGGCGGGCTGCTGCATGTGGCCGCGCTCGCCTACGGCCCCTTGAGCCTGGTCCAGCCGCTGGGCGCGCTGACCATCGTGTTCGCGCTGCCGATGGCGGCCCTGTGCGTGGGTCGCCGGGCGGGGACGACCGCCTGGCGCGGCGCCGTCATGGCGACCGTGGGCCTCGCGGGCCTGCTGTCCCTGGTCGGTGCCTCCGGCACGCACTCCCTCGGTGGCGCCCAGCGGATGACGCTGGCGCTGATCACCGCCGGTGGCGTGATGGCGCTGATGGCCGCGGGGCGGGCGACGAGCCGGCATCCGGCAGTGCGCAGCGTGCTGTTGGCGGTGGCGTCCGGTGTCGCGTTCGGCATGTCGTCGGTGTTCACCAAGACGGTCGCGGTGGACTGGACCGGCGGGGTCTCCCTCGCGGACCTGCCGAGCCTGGCGGCGATAGGCGTCTTCGCGACGGCCGGTCTGCTGCTGTCGCAGGCTTCCTACCGGGGCGCGGGTCTCGCGGCACCGCTCGCCACGCTGACCGTCGTCAATCCGGTGGCGGCGGCCGCGGTGGGCATCACCCTGTTCGGCGAGACCTTCCGCTACGGCACCACCGGCACCGTGCTCGCCCTGGTCTGCGGTGTTCTCGCCGCCGGCGGACTGATCCTGCTGACCACGGAGCGGATCGACGGCGAGCGGCACCCGGCGGCGGTGGACGAGGCCCTCACGGAGGCCGTGGGCGAGCCGTGGCCGAAGGCGCGGTCGGTCCCGGAGCCCGCGATGCCCGTGCGGAAGACCGTCCCGGGCGGGCAGGACATGGTCGAGAAGGCGTACGAGGACTGGGATCCCGCCGCGTACGGCGAGCCGTCGCGCCCGTACGGCCCCCTGCACACCGGGGTGTTCATTCCGGCGCCCGTCCCGGACCGGCATCGCGCTCGGGCCGGGTCCTGACCGGTCCGGTCCCGGCGGACGGTACCGGACCGACCGGTGTCAGACGGTGACGCCACCCGTACGGAGATAGGCGACCGGATCGATGTCGCTGCCGAACCCGGGCCCCGTCCGCACCTCGAAGTGCAGATGCGGGCCCGTGCTGTTGCCCGTGGAGCCGGAACGGCCGATGCGCTGGCCGGCCACCACGCTCTGCCCATCCCTGACGGAGATCGCCGACAGATGGGCGTACTGCGTGTAGCGGCCGTCGGCGTGCCGGATGACCACCTGGTAGCCGAAGGAGCCGCCCCAGCCGGCGCCGACCACCTGCCCGGCCGCGACCGCCCGCACGGAGGTGCCGGTCGGCACGGGGAAGTCGACGCCGGTGTGGTAGCCCTTCGACCATGCCGACCCCGCGGCGTGGTAGCGCGTGCCCGTAGCGGCGTTCACGGGGGCGACCATGGAGTGGGTGGGGGCGCTGTGGTGCGAAGGCGTCTTCCGGGGGGCCGACTTGTGGGTTCCCTCGGACGTCTTCCGGGGGGCCGACTTGCGGGTTCCCTCGGACGACTTGTGGGTCCGCTCGGACGTCTTGTGAGTCGTCGCCTCGGACGTCTTGCGGGTACGCTCCGGCGTCGCCTCCGGGTGCGCCGGGGCCTTGGCCGCCTTGGCCGCCTTGGCCCGCAGGTTCAGCCGCTGGCCGGGCAGGATCAGGTCCGGGTCCGCGCCGACCGTCGTCCGGTTGGCCGTGTACACCCCCTGCCAGCCGCCTTGGACGTGGTGGGAGTCGGCGATGCCGGAGAGCGTGTCGCCGTGCACCACGGTGTACATCTCGGTGGTGCCCGCCCGCGACTGGGGCGTGGTCTGCGGTTTCACGTCGCGAACGGAACGCTTGACGGTCGCCGGGGCGATCCCCGATGTGTCGGGGCCGGTTCCGCCCCGGGTCAGACCCGCGCGTACGGAGCACACCGGCCAGGCGCCGGGCCCCTGACCCTCGAGGACCTTCTCGCCCACGGCGATCTGCTGGTCCCTGGTGGCCAGATCCGCGCGCCGCGCGTACGCCGTCCCCCCGTAGGCCTCCCAGGTCGACTGCGTGAACTGCAGTCCCCCGTAATAGCCGTTGCCGGTGTTGATGCCCCAGCCGCCGCTGGACTCGCAGGCGGCGACCTTGCTCCAGGTGTCCACGTCGGACGCGTGCGCGACGCCGGTGCCGATGAGCGGGAGTGCCATGCCGGCGCCGCCCGCCGTGACGGTGAGCGAGGCGCGGTTGATCCTTGTCGGCTGATACCGGCGGTGCCGGCCGCGTACGGCCATGGAAAGCCCCCTCGACATGCGTCAGGAGGGGCAAAAGTAAACGCCGCGAACAGGCCATGACAAGACGGGGAATCGGTCGCTCCGTGGCGTCAACTGGCCGGGACTCGCGCCTGGTTGCGACTGGCGGAGGGAACTGCCGGGGCGCGCGTGGCGCCTGCTCCTCGGCGGGAGATTCCGGATGGCGGCGGGAGATTCCGGATGTGCGGCGGGTGTACCGGCGCGTCACGATGGTCACCGGGCAATACTGACCAGCACGAGCGGCACCACCCTTCGATGATGTCGTCCGGACCGAACCGGCACCGCCGATTCCAGGATCTCTAGGAGCCAACCGTTATGAGCACTTCAGCCCAGATCGGCGTCACGGGTCTCGCGGTCATGGGCCGCAACCTCGCCCGTAACTTCGCGCGCAACGGCTACGCGGTCGCCCTGCACAACCGGACCGTGTCACGGACCCATGAGCTGGTGAAGGAGTTCGGACACGAGGGCGACTTCGTGGCGACCGAGTCCGCTGAGGACTTCGTGGCGGCGCTGGAACGGCCACGGCGTCTGATGATCATGGTGAAGGCGGGCGGGCCGACGGACTCCGTGATCCAGGAGTTCGCGCCGCTGCTCGAGCCCGGCGACATGATCATCGACGGCGGCAACGCGCACTTCGCGGACACCCGGCGCCGCGAGAAGGAACTGCGGGAACGGGGCATCCACTTCGTCGGCACCGGCATCTCCGGAGGCGAGGAGGGCGCGCTGCACGGGCCCAGCATCATGCCCGGCGGCTCGGCCGAGTCGTACGAGTCGCTGGGCCCGATGCTGGAGAAGATCTCCGCGAAGGCGAAGGACGGCGCACCGTGCGTGACCCACGTCGGCCCGGACGGCGCCGGGCACTTCGTGAAGATGGTGCACAACGGCATCGAGTACGCCGACATGCAGCTGATCGGCGAGGCGTACCAGCTGCTGCGCGACGTCGCCGGCTACTCCCCCGCCGAGATCGCGGACATCTTCCGCACCTGGAACACCGGCCGTCTGGACTCGTACCTGATCGAGATCACGGCGGAGGTGCTCTCCCACGTGGACGCGGCGACGGGCAAGCCGTTCGTGGACGTGGTCCTGGACCAGGCGGAGCAGAAGGGCACCGGCCGCTGGACGGTGCAGATCGCGCTGGACCTCGGCGTGCCGGTGTCCGGCATCGCGGAGGCGGTCTTCGCCCGCTCGCTGTCCGGGCACACGGCGCTGCGCGAGGCGTCGCGGGGCCTCGCCGGGCCGAAGGCTTCGCCGCTCGGCGAGTCCGAGGCGGCGGCCTTCGCGGACCGTGTGGAGCAGGCGCTGTACGCGTCGAAGATCGTGTCGTACACGCAGGGCTTCCACGAGATCGCGTCGGGCAGCGCGGAGTACGACTGGAACATCGACCTCGGCAAGGTGGCGTCCATCTGGCGCGGCGGCTGCATCATCCGCGCGGCGTTCCTGGACCGCATCCGCGCGGCGTACGACGCCCGGGCGGACCTGCCGAGCCTGCTGTCGGACAAGACGTTCGCGCAGGAGATCGCCGCGGCGCAGGACGACTGGCGCGAGGTCCTGGTGGCCGCGACCCGCCAGGGCGTGCCGACGCCGGGCTTCTCCGCGGCCCTCGCCTACTACGACGCCCTGCGCGCCGAGCGGCTGCCGGCCGCGCTGACCCAGGGGCAGCGTGACTTCTTCGGAGCGCACACGTACCGGCGGACGGACCGTGCGGGGTCGTTCCACACCCTGTGGGGCGGGGACCGGTCCGAGGTCGAGGCGTAGGGCGCGGGGCGGCCCGAGGCCGAGGCGTAGGCGCGGGGCGGCTCAGAAGGTCGGGCAGCTCGGGGGCTTCAGGGACGGGCGGCTCTTGGGTCGCCGGTCGCCCGTGCCGGTCCGTCGCGTCCGGATACGGCAGTGGCCGGATACGGCAGTGGCCCGGTGCGCGGGGTTTCCGCCCGTGCGCCGGGCCGGCGTGCTTTCCGTGTCGGGTCGTCCTACGAAAGGGGCGGCCCCGGTTCTCCGGGTTCGGGGACGGGGTCCGGGCCCGGCGGTTTCGGGATCGGCGACGGGGGCGGCTCCGGAGTGGGCACCGGCCCCGGGCCGGGGTGCGGGCGGTCGGGGCCCGGTTCGGGGTGCGGGCGGTCGGGGCCCGGTCCCGGCGGCACCGGCCCGGGTCCCGGGGGCGTGGGACCGGGTGCCGGAGGTGTCGGCTCGGGTCCCGGTGGCGTGGGCCCCGGTTCCGGGGGCGCGGGCTCAGGTCCCGGCGCGGGACCCGGTTCGGGGGTCGGCTCCGGTCCCGGGGTCGGTCCCGGTCCGGGTGGTGGTCCCGGCTGTGCGGGATCGGGGAACGGATGCGTCATCGTGTCCTCCAGCCAGTCGTACGTCGGCCTGGACTTGTCCCCCGGGTACCCGGGCGCCGTACGGGCACTCACCCCTTCGTGGGACGGGCCGGGGGCCCGACCGGCCACCGCGGACCGCCGCGGCCGGTCGGGCGCACCGCATGGCGGCGCGGCCACCGGTCAGCCGTGTGAACCGTCGCGAGGACCGTGTGCCGCCGCGGTGGCCGCAGCGGCGAGTCCGAGCTCCGGGCTCGACAGGACCGGGACGGTGGTCCTGGTCAAGTGCCGTGCCGGGGCCATGGACGCCTGGGCGAGGACGATGGCGTCCGCGTCGGTGACCGAGTCGGCGGCGTCGGCGATCACGCGGAGGTAGCCGTCGGTGTCCCCGGCCTCGAAAAGCGCCCACGCGTCGTCGACGAGCAGGGTGCGCGGTTCGACGGGACCTCGGCCCGCCGCCTCCTCGCGCACCAGGGCGACCGTCGGCTCGAGGGTGCTCTCCAGCGCGGCGACGACGACGATCCGGGGCCCTGTGGCCACCGCGGCCGCGGCCATCGGCCGGTCCACGCGCAGCACCGGCACACCGACGTTCGCGCGCTCGGCGACCGCGCCGATGGTCGAGCAGGTGCACAGCACGGCGCGGGCGCCCGCCGCGACGGCCCCCCGCAGGACGTCCCGGACGTCGTCGGCCACGGCGCCGGGGCCGTGCGCGCGGGCGCGGTCCAGCAGCTCCGTCGCCACGTGGTGCGTCAGGCCGAGCCCCGGATGGGCCGCGTCGCGCAGGGCCTCGAAGACGGGGACGTGGACGGGGGAGGTGTGCAGCAGGGCGAGCGGGCCGGTGTGCGGGGTCACCGGGCGGCCACGGCCTGCGGGCTGCGCTCCTGGTCCGAGCCCGGTACCGGGGCGGACGGGTCGGCGCCCAGGGCCACGATCCGGTTCTCGCCGTCCACGTGCACCACCCGCGGCCGCAGGGCCCGTGCCTCGGCGTCGGAGACCTGGGCGTAGCTGATGATGATCACCAGGTCGCCGGGGTGGACGAGACGGGCCGCGGCCCCGTTGATGCCGATGACACCGGAGCCGCGCTCGCCCTCGATGACATACGTCTCCAGGCGGGCACCGTTGGTGATGTCGACGATGTGGACCAGCTCCCCGGGCAGCAGGTCGGCGGCGTCGAGGAGGTCGGCGTCGATGGTCACCGATCCCACGTAGTGCAGGTCGGCCTGGGTGACGGTGGCACGGTGGATCTTGGACTTGAACATCGTACGAAACACGAAGAAACTCCCGATTCGTCTGCTCCCTGCCTGCTTCTGCAGGTCAAGGGCCGTCTCCGGAGGCTACCTCGATTCGCATGTCCGGTCAGCCGTCGCCGGGTGTTCGAGGACTCACACTGACGCGTTGCTGACTTTTCTGACGCTGCGCCAGGCAGGGTTCGGGGGCCACGGGATCTCGGCACGCTTGAGTTGCTCAACGCGTTCGGCGCCGCGTCCGCGGATCTGCCGTCCGACGTCCGGGTGGTCCTACTCCGAGACGCGGGACGGGCGTTCTCCGCCGACCACGACCTGAACTGGTCGGCGGAGGAGCACGCCAAGGGCATGAAGACGCAGGCGGCACTGGCGGCGGCCACGGAGTGTCTGCACGCGATCACGCGGCAAATCCGGGCGTGACCGGTGCCGGTGGTGGCGAAGGTGCACGCCCACGCCATCAGCGGCGGCGCGGAGATCGCGCTCAGCGCGGATCTCGTCGTGGTCGGCAATTCGGTGACCTTCCGTTTCACCGAGACCACGGTCGGCCTGGTCGCCACCAACGGTTTCACGGCAGTGCTGACGCGCACCGCCGGGCCTGTGGTGTCCGCGGAGATCATCCTGCTGGGCGAGCCGTTCGACGCCGCCCAGGCGTGAGCCTGCGGGCCTGGTGAACCGCGCCGTGCCCGACGCGGAGGTACAGCGGGTCGGCGCGCTCCCGCGCACCAAGTCGACCAGCGCACTGCGGCCGGCCAAGGGGCTGCTCGACCAGGGCTGGGACGGCGCGCTGAAGGACGCGATGCGCCGCGAGACCGGGGCCGGTGTCGAGGCGGTGTGGAATGAGGACCCGGAAGGCCGCCGCCTTCTCCGAGGGCCGCGTCCCGCGGTTCGCCCAGTCCTGAGCGACCCCGCGAACGGTCACTCGGCGCACCGCTCACCTCGCTTACGGCCTGCATCCGGTGGAACAGCGCAGGTCCGCTCTGCGCGGGGTCGACGTAGAACTCCGCCCGCTCGCCGTGGTCGTCGTGACGACGTCGAGGATGAGTGCCGAGGACGCACGGATCCAGGCCCAGCGGGCGTCCGACGCGTCGTCCAACAGATGACGATCAAGATGGACGACTGCTCGTTCAGGCCGTTAGGCGTGCCACGCCTTACAGCCGCCACCAGCCAGGCCCCTCCGGCGAGTCCGGGGGCTGTCGTATGCGATTCGGCTTGCGTCGGAAATCGGCACGGGAACAAAAAGGCCGCCCCTTCTCTCACGTCTGTCGTGCGGGGTGCTCTGCGTGTTTCATGGAGGTGTGGTCTGCGGTGCGCCACCATACGGACGCGGCACAGCGCATCTTCCAGCCGGTGGGCGCCATGGCGCGCTGATTGTGTGGGTCGACGTGCTCGACACCAGCAAAGCCGACGACGTCAAGAGCGGCAGCCGACTGAAGGACACCGAGACAGGAAGAAGGACGGGCATGTCCGCCAGTGAAAGCGAGAATCCTGCAATCCCTTCACCGACGCCCACACCGACTCGGCGGCCCAGGACGAACCGGGACTGGTGGCCGAATCAGTTGGACCTTCAGGTTCTCCACCAGCACTCGCCCCGGTCCAACCCGATGGGCGAGGACTTCGACTACGCGGAAGAGTTCGCGACCCTCGACGTCGACGCGCTGAAGCGTGACGTCTTCGAGGTGATGACGACATCCCAGGACTGGTGGCCTGCCGACTACGGTCACTACGGGCCGCTCTTCATCCGGATGAGCTGGCATGCCGCGGGAACGTACCGCATCGAGGACGGCCGCGGCGGTGGCGGCAGCGGCGCACAGCGCTTCGCCCCCCTCAACAGCTGGCCGGACAACGCGAGCCTGGACAAGGCGCGCCGTCTGCTGTGGCCGGTCAAACAGAAGTACGGCCGGAAAATCTCCTGGGCCGATCTTCTGGTCTTCGCCGGAAACTGCGCCATGGAATCCATGGGGTTCAAGACGTTCGGATTCGGTTTCGGGCGAGAGGACATCTGGGAGCCGGAAGAGATCTTCTGGGGGCCCGAGGACACATGGCTGGGAGATGAGCGCTACAGCGGCGACAGGGAACTCACCGGTCCTTTCGCCGCCGTACAGATGGGACTGATCTACGTCAATCCGGAGGGGCCCAACGGAAACCCGGACCCGATGGCTGCCGCCCGGGACATTCGAGAGACGTTCGGGCGCATGGCGATGAATGACGAGGAGACGGTCGCACTCATCGTCGGCGGCCACACCTTCGGCAAGTGTCATGGCGCGGTCGACCCCAGTTATATCGGCCCGGAACCCGAGGCCGCCTCCATCGAGCAGCAGGGCCTCGGCTGGCGGAACACATACGGCAGCGGCACGGGCCCTCACGCGCTCACCAGCGGCCTGGAGGGCGCATGGACCACCGAGCCGACCAAGTGGGACAACGGGTACCTGGACAATCTCTACGGGTACGAGTGGGAACTGACGAGCAGCCCCGCCGGCGCCCACCAGTGGACTCCCAAGGATCCCGCGGCCAGGAATGCCGTGCCCGACGCCCATGATCCGTCGAAGCGGCACGCCCCCATGATGCTGACGACGGACCTCGCGCTGAAGGTGGACCCGGTCTACGGCCCGATCACGAAGAGGTTTCACGAGAACCGGGACGAGCTCGCGGTGGCGTTCGGCAAGGCGTGGTACAAACTGCTGCACCGCGACATGGGACCCCTCTCGCGCTACCTCGGCCCGTGGATTCCCGAGCCGCAGCTGTGGCAGGATCCCGTTCCCGACGTCGATCATGAACTGGTCGGGGACGAGGACATCGCTGCCCTCAAGGGCAGGATCCTCACCTCGGGCCTCTCCATCTCCCAGCTGGTCACCACCGCCTGGGCGTCGGCGGCAAGCTTCCGCGGCACCGACAAGCGCGGCGGGGCGAACGGAGCACGGATCCGGCTCGCACCGCAGAAGGACTGGGAGCTCAACGACCTCCCCGAGGTGACCGAGGTACTGCGCACGCTCGAGCGGATCCAGCAGGACTTCAACCTCTACCAGACCAGCGGAACGCGGGTCTCCCTCGCCGACCTGATCGTCCTCGGCGGGTGCGCGGCCGTCGAGCAGGCCGCGAGGAACGCCGGGTACGACGTCACGGTTCCGTTCGCACCGGGGCGTACGGACGCCTCGCAGGAGCAGACCGACGCGGAGTCGTTCGCCGTGCTGGAGCCCAAGGCGGATGCCTTCCGCAACTACCTTCCGGCGGGCGAGAAGCTGTCGCCGGAGACCCTCATGCTGGACCGCGCCAACCTGCTGACGCTGACCGCTCCCGAGATGACGGTGCTGATCGGCGGCATGCGGGCCCTGAACACCGGCTTCAAGGGATCCCCACACGGTGTCTTCACCCACCGGCCGGGAACCTTGACCAACGACTTCTTCGTCAACCTGCTCGACATGGGCACGGAGTGGAAGGCGTCGGCCACGGACGAGAACGTGTTCGAAGGCCGGGATCGCGCCACCGGCGAGGTCAAGTGGACCGCCACCGCCGTCGACCTGATCTTCGGTGCGCACTCCCAGCTCCGTGCCGTCGCGGAGGTCTACGCGTCCCAGGACGCGGGAGAGAAGTTCGTACGTGACTTCGTGGCAGCGTGGAACAAGGTGATGAACCTCGACCGGTTCGACCTCGCCTGAGCCCGACGTCCCGGTCGGCCCCCATCGTCCGCCCGGGACGTGGCGAAGTGTGGCACTCTGCGGTGCTGAGCCAGTTGCCTGCGTGAGCGGGCCGACAGCCGGTGATCGGCCGCTCCCACGGACAGCGCCTGTACGCGCGCGCCGACGTTGCACCGGGCCGTCAGCTACGTCCTGACCACCGCGCAACGTCGGCGGCTGGACGTCCTGGCCGGAATGCCAGTGCGGCGGCGCCACGGACCCGCGCCAACCGCAGCTGGGCCATTCCTGTGAAGCGGCCGGATCCCGGGACTGATCGACTCAGCCGCCGCTCTTGCGCCTGAACGACCGCTGGCTCGCAACCGGTCCGTGCGCCGCACGGACCTTCGACGCATCGGGGTTGGCGGCAATGTCAGCGGCGTCCGCCTGCGCGCCGCGCTTGCGGGCCAGGGCTTCGCGGAACTTGCGCTTGAGGTCGTAGTTGTCCTCGCTGTCCGGCGCCAGAGGGGACGTCTCCGGGGCAGCCGGCTCCGAACCTTCCGTGGATACGGGCTCTGCGGTCATGGGGACCTCCTGGGTTCGGGTGGGGTGGGCAAGCACAGCTTGTCATGCCGGCGCAGTGCGGGGCACCTGCAACATCATCCCTGCGGGCGAGCTGTCGAGCCACGCACCGAGCCTTCCGAGCGGGGCGCCGGGCGCAGCGGGCCCCTGCCACGGGTGCAGGTCAGCAAGCCGGGACACCGTCCGTCCTCACGCTGACCATTTGCTGACCCGGACGCGGCGATCAGGGCACTGACCTGCCGAAACAACCAAACGCTAGATCTTCGACTTGAATACGGTACGAAGCATTCAGCACCGAAGGACTCCCGGCCGCGTGGCCGGTGCGGTCACTGCCGGCCCGGCCAGACCATGGCCGCCGTCGCACCGGTCCGTCGATTCGCCTGGGGCGACAGGGACTTCGGCGGCTTCAGCATGCACGCCGGCAGTCGGCGTGGCCCCGGCCACCACTTCGTCGCCACTGATACGGAGACCGCCTGGGCGAAGGTCTTCCTCACCCCTTGCCAAGGCCCTCGGCAAGGGCGGAGCGGTAGTACTCCAGCCGGTCCTCGTCCTCGTCCACGAACTCCAGGATGCCGAACGCAGCTTCGGCGTCCCCGGACACGGCCTCGGCGCACAGCCCCAAGATGCCCTCACGCACCGCGGCGATGCACTCCTCCTCCAGATCGGGGCGACCGGCCTCGACCTCGCTTCGGTGCGACTCCCCTGTCACGAGGTACTCCAGCATCCCCACCAGGTGCCTCCTGACGGAGTGGTGCAGGTCCTCGGCCAGCGCCGTGAGCATTACCGGCACGGCGTGCGGGGCCACCTCGAAGAGCATGCTCTGCACCTCGAGGTGGTTCTCCAGTGTGTGCCCCGTCATCTCGACGACGCTTCCGGCGGAGAGGAGCCGCGTGAAGGTCTCCGGGGGGTGCGCACCCGACTGCCGGCAACCGCAGCGGAGAGCGTCCCAGTCGTGCCGTCCCAGTTCGATGCGCCACGCTGTCATCGGTGCCCTCGCATGGGTCGACATCAGGATCTCGGGCAGATCCGGAGACCGCCTCACGTTCGTCCTCGCCCAGCGAACCGCAACTCTCGCAGCGTTTCAGCAAGCTCGGGCGGCATCTCGGACATCACGTCCCCGGCTACGTCGACCAACAGGCGTACCGCACGCTCGAGTTCAGCCAGCGAGCGCCCTTCCTGCAATGCCATGTAGACCTCTGCCAGAGGCGTTCCGATCGCGCTCTCCACCACCTCGGGCAAGGCGTCCAGGTAGGCGTCGTCGTCCGTGAACACGAGGTCGACCACACGCGTCGCCGCCTCCCTGAACGCCTGCTCGTTCCTGATGCCGGGCATGCCCTTACTCCTCCTCGGCTACTTGTCGTGATCGATGCCGACCCAGTCGAGACGTGGCTGGCATGTGTGACGGCAGGGCGTCGCAGGGGTGCCGTGAGCGGTGCCCCCGGAGTTCAGTCCCCGAACCTTCACTACCTCCATCGTGCCGTTGATCAGGGCGGAGTCGCCTTCTGCCTGCTCAGCAAGAATCATGCACATGGTCTCCGCACACTGATCGTGGCCACGCTTGCCCTTCTGACGGACCATCCGGTCGAGGAGCCCTCCAGCCTTCGCCTGCAGGCCATGCCCGTTGTAGCCGAAGTAACTCCTGCCTGAAGGAGACGTGTACTTCGCCGCATAGATCACCCCGCCCTTCTTCGAATGCGGGCGCAGGAAGTCCGCGTATCCGAGGAGATCCGCGGAGGGGCCCGAGGGGCCACAGTTGTGAACCAGGGTGCTCTGTGAGCCGAGCGCCACGTAATAGGTGTGGGCGGTGTCGACGGTGAGGTTGTAGACCGCGGCCTGCTGTGTCCAAGCCCGCACCGCGTCGACCTGAACCCAGGTGCCGTTACCGGTCTGGAGCCATTGGCCTGGCTTGAGTTCGCCGGCCTTCAGCCACTTCTTCAGGTCCGGGACCCAGAAGGGGTGACCCTCGGTCGCCGTGATGGTGTCCGTCGCGTGGCCCTTGTCACCGTCTGTGTCGACCGTGAGCTCGACCAGTTTCTTGAGGCCCTTGCCCTCGATCGTGTCGGTGACCTTCTCCTTGGAGGTCTTGCCGGTCGTCGGATCGGTGGCGAGGACCTCGTCGCCCTCCTTGACCTTCTCGATCGGTTTGCGGCTGCCGTCGGCCATCACGACTTCCGTACCGGGTACGAAGCTGTTGCCGCTGGCGAGAGACGCCACGTCCCTGGCGGTCGAGACGCATTCCGCCGCCGACTCGGCCTCTTCGAGGACCTTCTTGCCCTTCTCCGCCGCCTTGGCGATCTCGTCCGCGTACTTCGCCGCCTTCGCCGCCATCCGTCCGGCCTTCGCCGCCCGGACCGCCGCCGCGCCGGCGCCGCCGAGGACGATGCCGCCCACGGTCGCCGCCGCCCAGGCGCAGGACTCCATGTCGCCCGTGGTGACGCAGTTCTTGATGTCGTTGAAGCCGGTGACGTCGCCGACGATGTTGCCGACCGTCTTGACGCCGTCCCAGACCTCACCCCAGTCGACCGCGTCCGAGACGGTCTCCACGACGCTGCCGACCTGCTTGACGACCTCGTCGCGGATGGCGTCCGCGGCCTTGGCGGCATCGGCGACCACCTGGACGGCCGCGCCGACGACGATCGCCGGAAGGTTCGGGTCGGCCGTGACGATCGCCTTGCCGACGGCGATCAGCGGCTTGGTGGCCGCGAGGATCGCCGGGATCGGGTTGTGCTGGGCCGCGAAGGAGGCCGCCTGCCTGGCCTTCTTCGTGATGTAGACCTTGGCCTGGTAGGCCGCCCTGGCGGCCTGTCTCGCCTTCTCACGGGCCCACTCGGTGATGCCTGTCTTCTGGCCGACCCACTTGACGGCGTTGACGGTGGCGTCGACGACCGTCTTCAGACCCGACTTCCGGTAGACCCAGCCGGCGGCCTTGCCGACGTAGCTCAGCGCCAGCTTGAACGCTGCCCCCGGGTTGTTCCACGCCCACTGCACGCCGTGCCAGACGGACTGGGCGGTCTTGGAGACCCAGTGCGCGCCCTGGCGGAGCTTCTTGCCCGTCCAGCTCACGGCCTTCTTGCACCAGCCACAACTCGGCCAGTGGCCGTCGGGGTCGGTGTAGTCCAGCGGGGCGCCGGCGCCGTAGGTGTAGCGGTTGGCCAGGATCGAGGCGCCGGAGCTGTAGATGTACGAGTCCTGGGAGTCGAAGGTGCCGGTCCCCGGGTCGTACCAGCGGGACTGCATGTCGACCTGGTGGGTGTCCGGGTCGGTCCAGTCGCCCTGGTAGCCCACGTTGCCGTCCACGTCGGCCGTGCCGAGCACCTGGCCGAACGGGTCGAAGGCCGTGGACTCGTCCAGGGCGGTGGCCGCGCCGTTCGCCGCGGACATGCTGCCGACGACGTCGCCGTGCTTGTCCTCCAGCGTCAGCCGGGCCGCACCGCCGTTCTCGGCGATCGACAGCAGCTCGTCCGCCGCGCCGCGGCCGTACGTGGAGCTCTGGTCCTTGACCGGGTCGGGTGCGAAGCCGGCGTAGGAGAAGTCCACGCCGTTGCGGGCCGCTATTCGGTCCAGCGAGTCGTACGTGTACTCCGTTCCGGACTCGCCCGCCTTCACCAGCCGGTCGAAGGCGTCGAAGGTGAAGTCCTCCTCCAGACCGGAACTGGTGCGCGACGCGAGCGTGCCGCGTGAGGTGTAGTCGTAGGTGTAGTCACCGTCGGACAGCAGCCGGTTGCGCTCGTCGAAGGTGGCGGTCTTGCTGCCGTTCTTCACGCGGTTGCCGCTGTCGTCCCAGCCGTACGCCGTCGTCGTGCCGTCGGCCGTCCAGGAGGTGAGCCGGCCGGCGTCGTCGTAGCCGTAGGTGCTGGTCCCGGCCTTGGCGGTGCCGACCGTGGTCTTGGACGTCAGCCGGTCGTCGGTGTCGTATCCGTAGTCGGTCGACGCCATCGTCCGGCCGGTGCTGTTCTTCAGCGTGTCGGTGTCGAGGCGGCCCAGGTCGTCGTAGGTGAAGCTGCGGGACTGGCCCGCGCCGTAGTCGACCTTCTTGACCGCGCCCGCGCCGTCGTAGGTGTAGCTCTGCCGCACACCGGTGAGCGGGTCGGTCGCCGAGGTCATCTGCTGCTTGGCGTAGCTGAAACTCGCCGTGCCGGCCGCGTCCGTGCGGCTGGTGAGCAGGCCGTCGCTGTCGTAGGTGTACGTCGCGTCGCCGGACGGGCCGGTCGCCTTCAGCAGTGCGCCCCGGTCGTTGTACTCGTAGGTGTCGTCGCCCTTCGGTGAGGAGGCCTCGACCAGCCGGCCCGCCGGGTCGTACTGGAACCGCTTCTCGGGGGTCGTCACGTCGGCGCCCGTGCCGGTCTCGCGGACCAGTTGCCCCGCCTTGTCGTACTCGCGCTCGCGGACCACGTTGCCCGGCGCGGTGAGCTTCATGGGCTCGCCGTCGGCGTCGTATGCGGTCGTCCAGGTACGGGCTGCCGGGGACGGGTCGCGGTCGGTCGCCGGCTCGATCACCGACTCGGCGAGGCCGAGCGAATTGACCGTGTAGATCGTCGAGTTGCCGCGGCCGTCCGTGTAGCGGGTGCGGTTGCCGAGCGCGTCGTAGCCGAAGGATGTGGTGATGGACTTGGTGTCCGAGACCGGCTCGGTCTGGCTGGTCATCCGGTTGAGCGCGTCGTACGTGTAGGTCGTCGTACGGTTCAGCGGGTTGGTCGACGTGACCAGGTTGCCCGCCTTGTCGTAGGTGTAACCGACCTTGCGCAGCTGGCTGTTGGCCGGGTCCAGGTCCTGGTCCTGGACGAGCTGGCCGAGCTGGTCGTAGATCTTCGCCGAGGTGCGGCCCATGCCGTCCGTGCGGCGCACCTCGCGACCCGCGGCGTCGTAGCCGAGCTGGGTGATGACGCCGCTCGGCTCCTGCAGTCTGGTCAGCTGGCTGAGGCTGTCGTACGTGAACTGGCTGACGGCGCCGCTCGGCGAGGTCTGCTTCACCACGTTGCCCGCGTCGTCGTACTCGTTGCGGGTGGTGAAGGCGCCGGGCTGCGGCTTGCGCTCGATCTGGGTGGTGGTGACCGGGCGGTCCAGGTCGTCGTAGGTCGTCTCGGCGCGGGCACCGTTCGGGTCCGTGACGGACAGCACCTCGCCGGTACGGGTGTACGTGTACTTCCACTGGCCCCGCTCGTCGCCCGTGCCGACGGGCACGTCCTTCACGGTGAGCCGGTTCTGGCGGTCGTACTGGAACCTGGTCACGCGGCCGAGCGGATCGGTGCTCGCGGTGAGGTTGCCGAGCGGGTCGTAGGTGTTGGTGACGGTCGGGGCGACGGTCCCGGTGGAGCCCGGCGCGGTGTAGGAGGGCGCCGTCTCGGTGGTCGCGCGGCCCAGCCGGTCGTAGGCGGTGCGGTTGACGTTCCCGAGCGCGTCGACCGACTCCGTGACCGCACCGAAGGTGTCGTAACCGGTGAAGGTGGTCGGCCGGGAGGTGGCGGGCGTGCTGCCCCCGGACTCGGTCCGGACGGCGGGCGCGGTGACGGAGACCGCCCGGCCCAGCTCGTCGTAGCCGTACTCGGTCTTGTTGCCCGCCGGGTCCGTCTTGGAGGTGGTGAGCCCCCGGTCGTCGTAGGTGTAGTCGGTGGTTCGCGAGTCGGTGCCGTTCTCGACCGTCTCGTGGAGGACGTTGCCCGCGTCGTCGTACTCGTAGCGGACGGAGTCGCCGCTGACGCTCACCGGCCAGGGGACGTTGGAGGGGGAACCGCCGGAGGCGGTCGTCAGCACGTTGCCGGCGAGGTCGTAGGTGTACGTCGTGCGCCGCGCGAGTCCGCCCGGGTCCACGACCTCGGACTTCACCCGGCCGACCGGGTCGTAGGTGTACTCGGTGACGAGCGTGCCGTTGGCGGTCGTCTCGGTCAGGACGTTGCCGGCACCGTCGTAGGTGTCGGACTCCACGACGATGTCGCGCTTGGTGCCGTCGGGGTTGTGGAAGTCCTTGAGCGTGATCGACTTGACCAGGTCGTCGCCGAAGTACTGGTACAACAGCGAGCGGCCCATCGAGTCCGTGTGCCGGGCCAGCCGGCCGCCCATGTCGTAGGCGTACGACTGCAGGACGGTGTAGCTGTCGTCGCCGCCGTCGTCGTCCCAGTCGCGCAGCCGGGTCTCGGCCAGCATGTTGCGCGCGGTGTAGACGTAGTCGAAGTGGTTGCCGCCTGCGTCGACCATCGACGTCTTGTTGCCGAAGACGTCGTAGGTGTACGAGGTCTCGTTGCCCTCGGCGTCGGTGACCAGCTCAGGGCGGCCGTGGTCGTCGAGACCGAAGGTCATCACCCGCGCGGCGTCGCCGCCCAGCAGGTCGCTGATCTCGGTGCGCACCACGTTGCCGTCGGCGTCGTAGTCCGTGGTGGTCCGCTGCTGGTGCTTGCCGGAGGTGACGGCGTTGGTCGCCGCCGGGTCGGTGAGGGTGTGGACCCGGGAGAGCTTGTCGTAGGTGAACGTCGACGTCGTGCCGGCCGGCTGGGCGTCGGTGACGACGGTCTCGGTGAGCTTGCGGCCCAGTGCGTCGTACGTGTACTTGGTGACGCTGCCGGACGGATCGGTCACCCAGGCCAGGTCGCCGTTCTTGTAGTACTGGTAGCGGGTGATCTTGCCGCGCGGGTCGGCTGTGGTGAGCGGCAGGCCGGTGGGCGTGTTCCCGCCGCCGATGGCCGGCTCGGCGCCGGTCGTGTACGTGTTCCTGGCTGTACCGCCGTCGGGCGCCGTCTGGGTGAGCAGCGCACCGCTGGTGTTGTACGTGTACTTGGTGAGGTAGCGGTTGTCGGCGGGGCCCGCGGAACGGCCGTCGCGGGTCTCGGACGGCTGGTCGGCACGCAGGTCGAAGTCGCCGGCGGGCGTCGGATAGGTGGTGTAGGAGGTCTGGCAGTCCCCCGGCGAACGGCAGGTCGTCCGGCTGGTCACGTTGCCGCGGTCGTCGTAGCCGAGGGTGACCTTCTCACCGTTCTCGCTGGTGATCCCCGTCTGGAAGCCGTTGTCGTCGTACTCGAAGGAGCGGATGGCGACACCGTCGACCGGGTAGCGGATGAAGTCCGGCCCGTCGCCGCCGTGACCGGGCGGATTGGTGCAGAAGGCCGGATCGCCCGGGTCGGGCTGGGTGCAGATCTGGCCGGGGTCGGTCGGCGACGGGGACGGGGCCTCGGTGACGGACTCCCGGGCGCCGAGCGCCATCGGCTCGCCGTAGCGCAGCAGCCGCGACGACAGCCCGTCGTACTCGTAGAAGTACGGGGCGTCCATCGGGTCGCGCACCTCGACGGTGCGGCGCAGGTCCTTGTCGTTGCCGAAGACCGCGGGCGTGCCGACCTTCCAGGTGCCGCCGTTGCGGTCGGTGTACTCCTGGACGCGGTCGCGGGGGGTGTCGTACTGGACCTCGGAGGCGATGCGGCCGCTGGGCAGCGTCGTCTTGGTCAGGACGTCGGCAGTGCGGCCGCCCTCGCGGTAGTGGGCGGTGACGGCCGCCGTGCCCAGCGGGTGGTGGTAGACGGCGACGTCGTCGACGGTGCCCGCGAAGGACTTGGCGGCGGTGGAGCCCCAGCCCGGCCAGGAGGCGGGGGTGGTGGCGTGGGCGGCGCCGATCTGGTTGTAGGTGAGGTTGGTCTGCAGCGGCTGCTTGCCCGTGATGGTCCCGGAGAGCTTGCCGTCCAGATAGAGGCTCTGGGTGGAGCCGGACATCGACAGCACCGCGTGGTGCCACTGGCCGTCGTTGACGTTCTTGGTGATGTCGGTGATCGGCCCGGCCGTGCCGGTCCAGAACTGGCCGCGGAGCTTTCCGTCGGTGCCGACGTACAGCATCGGGACACCGGTGCCGGGCGTGGTGCCCCAGGCCTTGTCCTGGTATCCGACGAGCGGGCCGCCGACGCCACCCGCGATCGTCTTGAACCACACCTCCACCGCTTCGTCACGGCTCTTCTTCAGCGTGCCGGCGGGCAGGTCGACGCGTGAAGTGGTGCCGTTGAAGGACGCGGCGGTGCCTGGGTCACCGGTGATCGCGCCGGCGGCCTTCAGGGTGACGTTCTGATAAGTGCCGCGGTCCTTGCCGAGGTTGGCCTCGTTGGCGCTGTCGGCCGCGGTGCCCTCCTCCTCGCCCAGGCGCCAGTAGGACTCGGGGCGGGAGTCGAGCACGGTGGTGGCGTAGTGGCTGCCGGTGCCGTAGTTGTACTGGGTGCAGCCGTTCAGCGGGTCGCAGACCTTGTCCAGCAGATCGCCGGTGTAGCTGTACGTCCAGGCCAGCGGGGCGCCGTCGACGGAGGTCGTCTGGACCCTGGTGACGTGCGCGCCGGTCCAGGTGAAGGTCAGCGAGCGGGAGGTGCGGTCGTTCGTGGCGGTCGCGAGTTTGCCGGCGCTGTAGGTGTAGGTGACCGAGTTGGAGTACGCGTCGGTGATCTTGGCGAGCAGACCGGACGTGCTGAAGTCGTACGTCGTACCGGACTTGTCCTGCAGCTTGTAGGTGTTGGCCGTGGAGTCGAAGGTCAGCTTGGCGAAGCGGCCGGGCGGCGGGGCGTACGTCCCGTCCGCGTTCCTGCCGAAGCGGACGTCCTGGCCGTCGGGGTAGCGGATGACGACGTTGCCGCTGCCGTCGTCGTCCGGCGTGAGCCGCATGTCGAAGCGGGTCGTCCAGCCGGCGCCGAAGGCCAGGTCACGCCGCGGGTCGAGGCTGTTGTACGTACGGATGAGCGTCAGGTCGGGACCGACGCCGGCGAGGGACGCGTCGGTCGCGCTGGAGGTGAAGTTGCCGACGTTGGGGTCGAACTCCTTGCCCTGTGCGCCGGAGAGCCGCGAGGTGATCTCGGGCTGCGGAACGGCGGCGACCAGCGCCACCTGCTGGGTGGGCACCTCGTTGGACGCGTCCTTGACGAAGCCGCGCCACAGATAGGTCTTGCCCCACTTCAGTCGGCCGGAGGGCACCGGGTACGCCGAGCTCGTCTGGTAGGAGGAGGTCGTGCAGGCGGTCGGCTTGCCGTCCTTGTCCGCCTCGCAGATCTCGAACTTGTACTGCAGCGAGGAGCCGGGGGGCGCGTCGATGTCGACGCCGGCCGCCCACAGCTGCGGGGTCAGCGTCTGGGCCTGGTAGCCGTTGGGCGGGAACTGCTCCTTGACCACCGGCGCGATGTCGAAGACCTGGATGGTCAAGCGGCCCGGCGGCACCTGTTCGTCCGTGAAGACCTTGCCGCCCTGGCGCACCATCGTGAAGTCGAGCATGTAGACGCCCGGCGGGAGCGCCTTGATGGTGGCGTCGACCGTCGCCCTGGCACCGTGGGCCACGTTGCCGGTGAGGCTGCCCGCACGCTGCTGCGTGACCAGCTTGCCCTTCTTGTCGTAGGCGCGGTAGGCGAGGTAGTAGGTGGACGGCGTCCAGGTCTCGGCGCCCTTGTTGGTGACGGCGACCTTGACCTGCCCGGCCTGGTTCTGCAGCACCGGCGGGTCGGGGACGGGCTTGGGGAAGCTGTAGGACGCGTTGTACGGGGAGTGCGTGACGTACAGCTTGGGCGGGTTGGCCGTGGCATGGCCGGTGAACTTCTTGAACGCGAGCGAGTCGGTCGCCGAGGCCCGCAGGGACAGGCCGTAGTTGGCCTGGGTGCCGTTGACCCAGCGCTGCACCAGGTCGCGGCCTCCCTTGCCGAGGTCGAACAGCTCACCGGCGGTGGGGCAGGCGGACTTCGACTGGCCGAAGCCTATGTAGCCGTAGGCGAAGGACTTCGACGCGAGGGCGCCGCCGACCGAGGGGCCGGGGTAGGCGGTGCCGGTGCCGGCGGTCCACGACTGGGTCACCGGGTGGACGGAGACGGAACGCGGCTTGCAGGAGGCCGAGTCGAAGTTCACGACCTGCAGCTGGACGCCGAAGATCTGGTGGTACCTGAGCTCCTCGTCGAGGCCCGGGAAGCCGAGGTAGGCGGCGGAGGCGCCGTCCGGGCCCTTGCCGACCTGCAGTTCGCTGGAGCCGACGACGGAACCGCCGCTGCGGACCGTCATGGAGGTGGAGGCGGACGTGGTGTCGACGGAGGGGTCGATGCGGACGGGGTAGTCACGGGCCGGGTCGGCGAGCCAGTCCCGGTCGAACGTCATCTTCAGCGCCTGGCCGCCGTCCCGCTCGACGAGTTCGTACGACACGGCGTGCGAGACGGCGTGGGCGGCGTCCTCCATGAAGCCGGCCGGGATGACGGCGCGGGTGCGGCCCTTGGCGTCGGTCAGCAGAATCGATCCGCCGTCAGCTTGGGCGGTGAGGCCCTTGAGGTGGAGCGGGAAGACGAAGCTGTTCGGGGCGGTGGCGGACTTCAGGACGAGGGTCTCCTTGACCCCGCCGGCCTGCGAGTCCAGCCAGAGGTCGGTCCCGGGGAGCACCTGCTCGTAGCTGACGCGGGCACCGTCCGCGCTGCCCGCCACGGAGGCGGCGCCGCTCAGCCCGTACCCGAAGGACTCGCCGGACGGCAGGGTGACGGAGGCGAGCTCGCCGGCGTCGGCCCGGTCGGCGAAGCGCAGGGCCACGGAGTCGGCGGCGTTGGCCCAGCCGCCGCCGTCCTCGACGAGCGAGGCGTTGATGGGCCGCCAGTTTCCTCGGTCGTCCTGGTAGTTGATGGGGTCGGTGGAGATCTCGCTGGTGCGGGTGCCGTCCTCGTTGGCGTACGTACGGCTGCGGGCGTCGCGCTCCGAGACGATCTCCTTGCTCGTCCTGCGGTCGAAGCCCTCGACCTTCGCCGGGGCCGGGGTGGTGACCTCGACCGCGTTCTTCCGCACCGCGGGCCGTGCGGCGGGCGGGCTCTTCAGCGGGTACTTGGCCCGCAGGGACCGCGGCGCGCCGTTGTTCCGCGTACCACCCGCGAAGTGACTCAGCCCCTCGGCACTGCCCCAGCGCTGGCCGGGGCCCTCGGCGGCCGCCGGCTTCTCGGGGAAGAGGTGGATCCCGACGCCTGCGACGGCGAGCGAGCCGACGGCGATGACCGTTGCCACGGCGAGCGCGACGGCCTTGCCCCAGCGTGAACGCAGAAGTCTCGGCATGACTAACGAGCGCGCGAGTGTCCGGTACGCCGGCACGGTCCCCCCACAGAACGAACGAACGAACAGGGGAAGCCTGTCGGATCACCATGACCATGTCGACTGGATGACAAGACCATTCACCTTGGCGTGATCATTACGTGATCATTACCTTCTGAGGCGACGCGCGATTTTCCCAGGGCTCCCACTCATGGGCGCCGGTTCAGGCACGGAGTTCCGCCGGGGAGACGACACGGGGTCCACCTGGGGTGCCATTCAGCCGGGAGATGGCCGCAGTTCACGCGACATTTACCTGACGCCTCAGGAGACGCCGAATCACCCCCAGGTCGGTCATCGAATTGATATTCCGTCAATCAGCGGCTCAAAACCGCCTGTTGAGTCCATCCGTTTACCTTCGGGATTCTTATCGAAGATCTTTATTCACCTGGCTGAAACGGCAGCGTTCACCGTCAGACGCTTAACGTCCATGTCATGAACCGGATTTCACCTCGCGCACTCATCTCCGCCACTGCCCTTGCCACGGCCCTGGCGACCGCCCTTCCGCTCACCGGCGCACTGCCCTCCGCTCCCGCAGCGGCTGCCGTATCGCTGAGCTGCGGCTCCGGCGGGGCCACATACACCCTTGACTCGGCCGGCAAGCTCAGCAGAACCGACATGCCGGACCCGGCGGTCGGCAACGCCCTGCCCGCCGGCAGCACCATCGACACCACCTGGACCGGCTACGGCCATATGCTCGCCGGCCCCGGCGCGACCTTCTACGGCATCAAGTCGGACGGGCTGTACTACAGTCACCGGATCAGCTCCAGCAGCACCTGGGACGTCCACCACCGGAAGATCAGCTCCAGCTTCGCCCAGTTCAGGGCCGCCGACCGGATCGACGACATCACCATCGACCGCGGCGGCTACATATGGACGCTCTCCGGCGCCACCAACGACCTGCGCTGGTACCGCTACGACGCGACCGCCAACGAGTTCGTCGAGGGCAGCGGCAAGATCGTCGACATGGGCTGGAACTACGACGCGATCTACGCGGGCGACCGCGGCGTCATCTACGGCCGTGACGCGACCGACGGCAAGCTCTACCGCTCGCGCTACGACTACACCAGCCAGCGCTGGATCGAACGCCATGTGCTGGAGTCCGCCGCCGACTGGAGCGACACCAAGTTCATGCCGTCGTACGGCGGTGACACGCTGTTCCGCGTCAAGGGCGGCGGCGCGGTCGCGTACTACCGCTTCGACGAGGACATCCGCGACTGGCCCGTCTACAACAAGCAGGTCGAGGCGTCCGGCTGGGCGGGCTACGTCTCGGTTTCGGCGGCGCCCGACATCTGCAAGCTCAACGTCAACCACACGCCCGCGGCGACGCCCGTGCCGCTGGAGTCGTACACCCCCAATTCCGTCATGCAGGCGTCCGACGGCAAGCTGCAGCTCGCCTACACCGACAACATCGGCCGCCTGGTCCACGGCCGCACCGACCCGGCCGACATCAACGGAGCCCAGTGGACGGTGATCTCCGGCCAGGAGGCCTTCACCGGCCGGCCCTCGCTCTCCGCGCACACCGACGGCCGGGTCGTCGTCACCGCCCACAACACCTCCGGCAGCATCTGGCAACGCAACCAGACCGCCGTGAGCAGCGCCGACTGGGGCAACTGGATCGATCTGGCCGGCGCCATGCAGCAGCACGCCGTCACCGGCAAGACCCCCACCGGTCTGATGACCCAGTTCGCCCTCGACGCGGACGGCAAGCCCTGGTACCGCATCCAGCAGCGCGCCAACGTCGACTTCATGGGCTGGATGCCGCTCTCCGGCAGCGGCTTCACCGGCCCCCTCACCGCCGTCACCGTGCGCGACGGCATCCAGCTCTTCGGCAGGAAGGCCGACGGCACCCTCTCCACCGCCCTCTTCAAGGAGGGAGGCACGCTCTCGGCGTGGACCGGCATGGGCACCCAGGCCATCGCCGGCACGCCGTCCGTCATCGTCTACCCCGGCTACCGCATGCGTGTCTTCGCCACGGACGCGAGCGGCAACGTGGTCACCACCGGCCAGTCCGCCGAGGGCGGGGCCTACGGAGCCTGGGAGACCGTCGCCGGCATCACCGCGCAGGGCTCCCCCAGCGCGGTGATCTCCCCGCTGACCGGCCTCACCGAGGTCGTCGTCCGCGGCGCCGACGGCTACGTCCACAACACCGGCGAGACCGCACAGGGCAGCGGTGCCTGGCGCGCCTGGCAGCAGGTGAGCTTCGAAGCATCGGCCACCGAGCCGACCGCCTTCACCTACACCAACCCCACTGGTCCGACCTGGGCCTACACCTTCCGTACCGCCGACAACCAGACCCGCATCTACCAGGTCCAGCAGACCTCTTCGCTCAGCGCGATGCGCGCCACGGCCGACGCGCCGGACTTCCAGGGGAGCAAGCTGCCCGCCCCGCCGACCAAGTGATCACACCCTGGAGGAGGCCGTGGCGGCCCGACGGCCGTCACGCACCGCCTCCACCGCCGCCCGCTCCGCCCCGCTTCCTTCCGTCCTGTCGGCACGGGGACGGGGCAGGCCGGGCGGCGGTCTGCCTACGGCCAGGTCCTCGCCCGCGGGGCCGCACCGCACCAGAAAGGTCTGCACCACCGTGTCCCGGCTACGCTTGCGCGCCCTCGGCGCCGCCCTCGTCACCCTGCCCCTGATCCTCCTGGGAGCCGTCGCTCCACGCGCCGCCGCCGGCGGTACCCAGCCCTCGGCCGACGGCCTCATCGGAACCGAACAGATCCTGTTCCGCTCCGGAACCGCCGGATACGGCTGTTTCCGCATCCCCACGATCGTCCGTACGAAGGCGGGCACACTGCTCGCCTTCGCGGAGGCCCGCCGCTCGCCCTCCTGCGCCGACCGGGGTGCCATCGACATCGTCGTCCGCCGCTCCACCAACGGCGGCCGCACCTGGGGCCCCGTCCGAGTGGCACTCGCCGGCAGCGACACCGACCCGGAGACGCCCTACACGCGCGGCAACCCCTCACCCGTCGCGGACCTGCGCACCGGCGACGTCCATCTGCTCTCCACGTCGGAACCGGCCGAGCCGGGCGGCAAACGGCTGCCGCGAGTCCAGCGCAGCACGGACGACGGGCTGACCTTCGGCGCACCGAAACCGCTGCCGCGGCTGGCGAACCCGCAGGACGGCTGGTTCGGCACCGGCCCCTCGCACGGCATCCAGCTCAAGCGCGGCGACAAGGCGGGCCGGCTGGTGGTGGGGGCGTACGAGTCCCCGCCACAGCCCGGTCAGGACCCTCAGCTCGTGGGTGTGCTCTACAGCGACAACGGCGACGAGTGGTTCGCGAGCGCCACGGCCGACTCCGCCGGGCCCGGGATGGCGCCGGGCGAGCCCACCGTCGCCGAACTCGACAACGGGAACGTCTACATCAGCGCCCGCAACAACAACGGCTCCTCGTCCGGACACCGTACGCACGCCGTCAGCACGGACTCCGGCGCGACCGTGCCCGCGCAGCAGGTCGTGCCCTCGCTGACCACGCCCGAGGTGCAGGCGTCGGTCCTGGCGCTGGAGCAGACGTACCGGGCCACGCCCGGCGACACGCTCGTCCTCTCGGCGCCCTCGCACCCGACGGACCGCCAGAACATGCGGATCCGCTACTCCACGGACCGCGGCACCACCTGGCACGACGCCGCGCAGATCAACGCCAAGCGGGCCGGGTACTCGGACCTGGTCGAGCTGACCGACGGTGAGATCGGCCTGGTCTACGAGGGCGGCGACGGGTTCTCCGCGGCCGCCATCTACTTCAACCGCTTCACGCCGGCGGCGGCCGGCGTGCCGGGTACCTTCACCGGCGCGGTGCACCCGCAGGCCTCCCGGGCCGCGGACCGCACCACCCCGGACAGCACGCCGGACGCCAACGACGCCTACCTCGCCGGGGGTTCGGCGCTCGGCGGCGGCCGCTGGGGCCAGGGGCTGACCCTCGACGCCACCGGTGAGTACGCCGACGTGCCGTACACGCCGGGAATCGACCCGGGCGACGGTGACTTCACCTACTCGCTGTTCTTCAAGTACACGGCGCAGTCCGGTGAGACCCAGCAACGGGTACTGCTGTGGGCCTACGGGTACGGCGCGACGAAACCGCAGGTGTGGGTGCGCGCCCAGCCCGGCCAGAACCGGCTGTACGCCTGGGTGCAGGGCACCGGCGGCACCGCCTCCGTCACACTGACCGACCCCGGCCCGTCGACCGCCTTCGGCGACGACGCCTGGCACCATCTGACGCTGGTGCGCAGTGGCGGACGGATCACGCTCTCGGTGGACGGCACGTCCTCGGCGCAGGCCACCGGGGTCGCCGGGTCGGTCAGCGCCGACCGCGTCGACGGTGTCGACGGGATCCGGCTCGGGGCCAAGCCCGACACCGCGGCCGGTGACGCCTTCAGCGGCGCCCTGGACGAGTTCCGTGTGTACCGCAGCGCGCTGACGGATGCCCAGCTCGCCGAGTTGCGTACGGCGAACGCGGCCCCTTCCGTGGACGGTTCGCTCGGTGTGCGGCTGCCGTTCCAGGTGGTCGACACGGCCGATGTGCCCGCGCTGACCTCGGTCGCGATCGAGGACGACGTCTCGGGGCACTGCGCCGACGGCACCCTTCTCGGCGGGGTGCCCGGTGAGGTGGCCGGCCGGGTCGGCAAGGGCGCGATCTCCGTCTCGGCGTCCCGGCCCGGCGTCGAGGTCCCCTATCTGCCGGCCCTCGACGTCGGCTCCGGCGACTTCACCTACACCCTGTGGTTCCGGCACAACCTGACCGAGACCGATGCGAACGCCGCGCTGCTGTGGGCCTACGGCTCGGTCTCCGGCCAGCCCTCGCTGTGGGTGCGCGCGCAGCCGTCCCAGAGGCGGCTGCTCGCGTGGGCCGAGACGCCCGCGGGTGCGATGCAGGTGGCGCTGACCGACCCCGGCCCGTCGGCCGCCTTCGGGGACGGCGCCTGGCACCTGCTCGCGGTCAGCCGGAGCGGCGGCACCCTGCGGCTGAGCGTGGACGGAACCACGGCTTCCGAGACGACCGGACTGTCCGGCGCGCTCACCTCCACGGCGACACCGGATGGGCTGCGGGTCGGCTCCAAGCCGGGCAACCTCGATGTGTTCACCGGCTCCCTGGACGAGGCCCGGCTCTACAAGCGGGCGCTCACGACGGACGAGCTGACGAGGATCGCGCAGTCCGCCGTCGGTTCCGCGGGCGGCTACCCGGCCGACAGGCCCGCTCTGTCGTGGTCCATGGAGAACGGCCACACCGAGGCCCATGCGGTGGTCAGACCGGCCGCGGGCGCGGCGACCCCGGACTCGTCGGTGCACTGCAACCACGCCTTCGTACGGGGCGGAGCCCGGCCCACGACCTCGGCGGGCGGCGGCAGGTTCGGCGCCGGGCTCGCCCTGGACGGCACGGACGACTCCGTCGAGCTGCCGTACGGCGCGGACGAGGCCCTCGGCTCCCGTGACTTCACCGTGGCGACCTGGATGCGCTACTCCGCGAGCCAGACGAGCGCCAACCAGGTCGTCTTCTGGGCGTACGGCATCGGCAGCACCGAACGGCAGCTGTGGCTGCGGGCCCAACCGGGCCAGGACCGGCTCGCCGCCATGCTGCAGACGGACACGGCCACCACCACCGTCTACACCACCGACGGCAGCGCGGCCTACGCCTTCGGCGACGGCGCCTGGCACCATGTGGTGCTCCAGCGAACGGGCGGAAAGCTGAGCCTGTCGGTGGACGGTGGAGCGCCCGGCGAGGCCACGGCTCCGGTCGGCTCGGTGACGTACGACGACGGCTTCGCCGTGCTCGGTCTCCATCTGGGGGCCAGGCCGGACGGCTACGACCGGTTCAAGGGTTCCCTGGACGAGTTCCGCCTGGTGCGGCGCGCGCTGACGGCGGATGAACTGACCGCCCTGCGCACGTCCAACGCGGACACCGGGACGGCCACCACCGTCCGGCTCCGGTTCGAGACGCTGTCGCCCCAGCCGTACGCCCGGATGTGAGCCGGATCCGCCGGACCTTCTCAGGGCATGCGCAACCGCTGCTGCCGGTCGAGCGAGCGACGCCGCTCCGCCGAGGACGTGGACAAGGGTCCGACGGCCTCACCCTGTGGTGTGTTACGGCTGGACTGCCCCCACACCGAACGGCGGGCACCTGCCAGGTGTCACAGATCTGAGGGCTGTCCGGTCTCTGTGACAGCGATTCCGTGTCATGGCCGCGAACGGGATCGCACACTCCCAAGAACCGGGCCCACAGGGCCGGCATCCACCTCGCGAGAGGAGACGAGGCGTGTCGTCGAGCGAGTCGCCCAACCGTACGAACCAGCAGCCGCGCTCTGAAGCGTGGAAGACCGCCTTCACCGTGCTGCAGACGGCGAATCCACCGAACATCCCTGAAGGTCCCGAGGTCATGACCCTTCTCGTCGCGTTCCCTCCCGGCGACCCCGGCGCCCCTCCCCACCGCCACCCCGGCCCGGCTTTCGGGTACGGGGCTCGAAGGGGAGATGCGCTTCGAGATCGAAGGCGAACCCGAACGCGTCGTTCGGGCAGGTGAAACCTTCTGGGAGCCCGGCGGCGACGTCATCCACCACCAGGACGGCAACGCCGTCGGGGGCACCGGCGAACAGTGTCGCGGTGGCGGATGCGGTGTGACAGGCCGACATCCTGTTAGACAGGACAACGGCCGGATCTGTGACACCCCCTGTCGAAGCGCGGAGGCATCGGCACCATGGACATGCGGCAGCCGCCCACCGACGGCTCGCTCGACCAGGCGGCGAACGCTTTCGAGCGGCTGCGCCCGCGTTCGTTCGGCATCGCCTATCGCATCCTGGGAAGCGTGACCGAGGCCGAGGACGTCGTCCAGGACGTCTGGGTGCGGTGGCAGGGCACCGATCGGAACGTCGTCGTGGATCCAGCGGCGTTCCTGGCGAAAGTGACGACACGTCTGGCCATCAACGTGGCTCAGTCGGCACGGATCCGCCACGAGGCTTATGTGGGGCCGTGGCTGCCCGAGCCCGTGGACACCAGCGTGGATCCACAGGTCGGTGCGGAGCGCGGTGAGGCGGTGGAGCTGGCCGTGCTGCTCGTCCTGGAGAAACTGAATCCGTGGAGCGGGCGGCCTACGTGCTGCGGGAGGCGTTCGACTATCCGTACCGGCAGATCGCGGACATGCTGCAGCTGAGCCAGGCCAATGCACGGCAGATCGTCAGCCGGGCTCGCAAGCGTCTGTCCGCCGAACGCCGTGGTTCCGTGGACACGGCAGAGCACCGGCGTCTGCTGGAGGCCTTCGTCACCGCCGCGCAGTCGGGGGACGTCTCCGCGCTCGAGAGCCTTCTGTCGGCCGACGTCGTCGCCTACGCGGACGGGAACGGCATGCGTGGAGTGGCACGGCTGGAGGTCGTGGGCGCGGAGCGCGTGGCCAGGGTCAACGCCGTTTTCAGGAAGTTGATACCCGGCGGCCGGTACCGTGTGGTCGAGGCCAACGGTCTCTCCAGCGTGCTGATCACCCAAGACGGCGTCACCGTCGCGTACTTGAGTGTGACCGTGGGGCGGGACGGGATCGACGGGGTCTACTGGGTGATGACGCCGGCGAAGCTTCGGGCGTACGCGCGGTCGACACATCGGCCCGTCCTCCAGGAGCCGTAGCGGCGGGACGGTCTCAGGTCAGGTCGTTCACTGCCGGCTGGGGTGTGGGCCCGGTGGTGGGTGGGCGGGAGCCGATCGAGTGGTAGCGGGCGGGCAGGCTCAGCAGTTGCCGGGGCGGTAGGCAGTTCTTGCCGTCCACGATCAGACGGGGTTCGGTGAGCAGGCCGCTCAGGATCCGCCAGTCCGCTTCCACGATGTCCGGCCACTCGGTCAGGATGACGGCCGCGTGGGCTCCCCGGACGGCGGTGCTCAGGCAGTCCGCGGGGCGGGTGCCGGGGAACAGCGCGGCGATGTCGTCCTTGCCGGTGGCCGGGTCCCAGACGCGGACCTCGGCCGCCTGGTCGAGCAGGGCGGGGACGATGCTGCGGCTGGGGGCCGCGCGCAGGTCGTCGCTCCAGGGCTGGTATCGGAGCCCCAGCACCGCGACGACCGCGTCGGGCAGCTGTCCGTCCAGTGCGCTCTGGAGCGTCCGGACGACGAGCTGGGGCTGGTCCCGGTTGACGGCGATGGTGGCGTCCAGCAGCGGAGTGGGCACGCCCACGGTGGCCGCCCAACGGGCCAGGGCGGCGGTGTCCTTGGGCAGGCAGTGGTCGCCGAACCCCAGGCCGGGCTGCAGCAGGGCGTGCCCGATGCGCGGGTCGGCGCCGATGCCGCGCATGACGTGGTCGACGTTGACGTCCGGCAGACAGCACAGGCGGGCGATCTCGTTCGCGAAACTGATCTTGGTGGCCAGGAAGGCGTTGGCGGCGTACTTGATGATCTCCGCGCCGGTGGGGCTGGTCACGACCCACTCGCAGGCCGGGCCCGCGTAGAGGTCGCGGAGCGCCGGAAGGAGATCGTGCGACCACAGGCCGACGACGATCCGGGCGGGGCAGGCCGAGTCCCGCAGCGCGCTGCCTTGGCTGAGGAACTCCGGATTGTGCACGTAGCGCTCCCGCAGCCCGGGGTGGGCGGCCGCGAGGCTGTTGCTGGTGCCCGGCGGGATGGTGGACCTCACCGCCACCACACTCGGGGCGGGCCGTAGCCGGAGGACGGCGTCCAGGGCGGTGCGGACCTGCGAGAGATCCACCCATCCGTGCCCGTCGGGCGGTGTCCCCACGGCGATGAGGACGACGTCGAAGGGCTGGTGTCGGTGGGGTGGCCCGACTGCGCCGGTGAACGACAGCCGCCCGGTGGCGAGGGCCGCCGACATCGCCTGCTGCAACCCCGGCTCGCTGAAGGGGACATGTCCTCCCCGCAGGTCGCAGAGCCGGGCCGGGTTCTGCTCGACGCCGGTGACATGGTGGCCCTGCAAGGTCAGCTCCACCGCACCGGTCACTCCGACATAGCCCTGCCCCATCACAGCCACGTGCATGGAATCCTCCGCTGGGTGCGTCGCACCCGCCGTTCCCGTGCAGCAGGTGCGTGACAGCGGTCTGCGTACGGCCCACACGGCCCGAACCGGTCTCCGGTCGCCTGCGTCAGCGCCCCCGCCTCGAACCGGTCGGCCGGGTCCTCAGCGGGCTATGAACCAGTGTGCGGCGTCACGGCGAGGGCGGCGAACCGCCGCATCCCCCGTCGGGAACAGGCTCGGTACGCCGTCCTTCCGTGCCCGGACGGGGCCGAGACGCCCATCCGTGGAAGGCCCTGCTGTGAGCCCGGTGGAGGTCGTGTGGCACAGCCGCCGCGGCAGCCGCGGGACGGTCCCCGTGTGCTGCCGCGGGCCATGCCCCGGACCGTTGATCAGCCGACCTCGAGCACGATCTTGCCGCGGGTCCGGCCGCTCATGCTGAGACGGAACGCCTCGGCGGCCTCGGCCAGCGGCAGGGTGTGCTCGACATGGACATCGAGCTTGCCGGCGTCGGCGAGTCGACCGAGCTTCGCGAGGTCCGCACTGTCGGGCCGGACCCACACGTGGTGTCCGCCGTGCTCGGTGACCGCCGGGTCGACGATCGACGCGAGGCGCGAGCGGTCCTTCAGCAGTTCCTCGGAGACGGCGACCGCGTCACCGCCGACGTAGTCCACTGCCGCGTCGATGCCCTCCGGCGCCAGTTGTCGTACCCGGTCGGCCAAACCGTCGCCGTAGGTGACGGGTTCCGCACCCAGGGAGCGCAGGAAGTCGTGGTTGTGTTCGCCGGCGGTGCCGATCACCCGGGCTCCCTTGGCCACCGCGATCTGCACGGCGAAGGACCCGACGCCGCCGGCCGCCGCGTGGACCAGGACCGTGTCGCCCTCGGCGACCCCCACCCGGGCCAGTGACTGCCAGGCGGTGAGCCCGGCCAGCGGGACGCCGGCTGCCTGCTGCCAGCTCAGCGACGTGGGCTTGCGGGCGAGGGTGCGGACGGGCGCGGCGACGAGCTCGGCATAGGTGCCGTGCTGCACTTCGTCCTTGCGGACGTACCCGAAGACCTCGTCGCCGACCGAGAACTCCGGGACGTCCAGGCCGACCGCCTCGACGACGCCCGCCACGTCCCATCCGGGCACGAGGGGAAAGTGGACGTACATGATCGGGTCGAGATAACCGGCGACGATCTTCCAGTCCACCGGATTGACCCCGGCGGCCTTCACTCGTACGAGCACCGAGTCGGGTCCGACCTTGGGGTCGTCGGTCTCGGCCAGTTCCAGGGTCTCCGGGCCACCGTAACGGTTGACGGTAATTGCATGCATAACGGACACAATAGGTGTCGAGGGGTACCTCATCCGCGGTTTCTGCGGCATCTCCACGAACAGGCTTCACCAGCGACACCGTTCACTCGCTTGGCCCCCACGTACTGCGCCTGGTCGCACCCCACGGGCGCTCCCTGGCGGGCCCTCGGGGCCGGCTCGGGGGAAGAGCGGGGCGGCTACGCACTCGTGGAGAAGCGGAACGCACCGGTGCCCCCGCCCATCGTGAGCCAGATGTGTTCGCCCTCTCTGACCAGGCGGAGGGCGATGTACGCGCAGCCGGGGCAGCGGACGGTCAGGCCCGGTTCGGGGCCGTAGACGTGGAGTTCGGCGAGCGGACCCGACCGCGCGCAATCCGGGCACCGCCACCAGGCCGTGGTGGGCTCCACCGAGAGGATCTCCGAGAGCGGGCCGGCGAGGCAGTTGCCGTCGAGGTGGGTGGTGGCGTCTGCCATGAGGTCCTCCCGTGCGGTCGGGGTCGGTGGGTCATCCGAAGCGCTCGGTGCGGATCGTGACGGGGTCCCGCCCCCTGTCGATCAGCAGGTCGTCGACAGCCTCCACGAAGTCGGTGGACCCGCAGACGTACACGGGACCGGCCGGCTTCAGTCTGGCCGTCGCCTCGTCCAGGTCGGCCCGCGTGATGCGGCCGGGCGGGCGCACGCTGCCGGGCGGGGTCTGCCGTGTGTACACGATGCGGACGTCGAGGAGCGGGTCGGCGTCGGCCAGGTGGTCGCGGTACCAGACGTCCTCCGGGGTGCGCACCGAGTACGGCAGGTGCAGGGGGCCGCGCGAGCGTGCCGCGCGGTGGGCATCTCGTCCCAGGTCCAGCTGTGTGTGGCGCCGAGTTCCGTGGTCACGGTGAAGGACCACGTCTCGGTGGGGACCCTCGGTGTGGGGCCCGCCGACAGCACGGGGAAGGACTCGGTCGGGTACTGACCGGGCGGCAGCCGGACCGCGAGGCGCCGTCCGCGCCCCTGGAAGCTTGCGGGGAGTGCGTCCGCGCGGCCGTCCGTGCCGGCGGTCAGCTCGCCGAGCGGCGACAGCGTCCCGGATCAGGTCGGCGACCTCCCTGGGCCGCGAGACGGCCACCGCGTGCGACGCCCCCTCCAGTTCGACGACGGTCGCGCCGGCCCTCTTCGCGCCGAAGCGCTCCACCTCCGGGTTGATCGCCTGGTCCGCGCCGGCCACCAGCGCCCAGGACGGCTTGGTCTTCCACGCGGCGGCGGAGGCCGTCTCCTCGAAGGCCGAGGCGGCCAGCGGACGCTGCGCCGCGGCGAGGACCTTCGTGACCTCCGCCGGCACGTCGGCGGCGAAGACCGACGGGAAGGCCGTCTCGGCGATGGTGACCTCGACCGCGTCCTCGCCGCCCGGGACGCAAGCCGGTACAGCCGATGCCGGCCGTGCCGGTGCAGCCGATGCCCGCCATGCGGACGACGCGGCCAGGGTACGTCCACTCCTTCAGGCTGCTCACCAGCGGTGAGAGGGGGAAGCGGCCCTGCAGCTCGCCGAGGCTCTCGCCCTCCTCGAGCACGTACGCCGCCACGTGGACCAGCCCGACGACGTTCTCGGTGGTACCGGCCACGGTGATGAGCGCACCGCCGTAGGAGTGGCCGACCAGCACGACGGGACCGTCGATCTGGGAGGCCACGGAGGCGACGTAGGCGGCGTCGGCCGCGAGGCCCCGCAGCGGGTTCGGCGGCGCCACCACGGGAATGCCGCTCTTCTGCAGTTCCTCGATGACCCCGGACCAGCTGGCCGCGTCGGCGAACGCGCCGTGGACGAGGACGACCGTGGGCGTGGAAGTGGTCATGTCTGCGTGTCTCCCCGACGTCAGGCGGTGTGCAGGGCCGCGTGCAGGGTGCGCGCCGCCAGGGTGATCGCGGCCTCGGCCGCGTGGGTCCCGCGCAGCGCGTTGAGCATCACGAAGTCGTGGATGATCCCCTGGAACGCACGGCGGTGACCGGAACCCCGGCCTGGCGCAGCTTGTTGGCGTACGCCTCGCACTCGTCCCGCAGTGGCGATCGCCGCGTAGTCGGTGTGCGGGTAGGTCGTGGCGTGCGGGGGCAGTCCGTCGACCATCATCTCCAGGTCGACCATGCCGAGGGAGGAGTTGTTGAAGACGACCACCTTCACCGGCAGCCCGTACTGGACGAGTGTGAGGAAGTCGCCCATGAGCATGGAGAACCCGCCGTCGCCGGAGAGGGAGGACCTGCCGGCCGCGGTCGAGGAACTGCGCGCCGATGGCCTGGGGCAGCGCGTTGGCCATCGAGCCGTGCACGAAGGAGCCGAGGATGCGGCGGCGGCCGTTCGGTGTGAGGTAACGCGCGGCCCACACACAGCACATCCCGGTGTCCACGGTGAACACCGCGTCGTCGGCGGCCTCGTCGTCGAGCACTGAGGCCGCGTACTCGGGGTGGATCGGGGTGTGCCTGTCGACGTTGCGGGTGTAGGCGTTCACGGCGCCTTCGAGCCCGTGGGCGTGCCGCTCCAGCATCCGGTCGAGGAACCGGCGCGAGTGCTTCTCGCGCACCGCCGGGATCAGGCACCGCAGGGTCTCGCGGACGTCTCCCCAGACGGCGAAGTCGAGTTGGGTGCGCCGCCCCAGCCGCTCGGGCTGCGTCAGCGCACGAGATCCGTTCCGGCAGCGCACCCTTCGGTGACGGACCGGTGCCGGTCCTCGTCTGCCGTCGGGTGAAGGGGGCCGTCGACCGGGAGAACGGAGGACCGCTGATGTTGCTGACCGCATTACGGCTCTCGCCCGGTCAATTCCCGCAGGCACACGAACGCGTGCAGTTCACAGGGAACGCCACGCGAGGAAATGCAACTGCTGTGAGACTGACCGCGGTGCAAACGGAAAGGCGAGCCAAGGGCTGCCATCGTGCACTGTGGGGACAGAGGCGGTGCGCTGCTCGCACACCCGGCCGCCGTGAGCGGCGGCCGGGCCGGGTGCGCGGGTCGTCAGCCCAGTTCCGTGTCCAGCCAGCGCAGGACGTCGGGCGTCACCGGGTCGGTGGTGTCGGTGAACTCCTCGTGCTTCTTCAGGAACTTGGCCACATAGGGGCAGACGGGCACGATCCGCTTCCCCGAGGCGCGCACGTCGGTGAGCGCCTGCTGGACCAGCTGCGAGGCCAGGCCCTGACCGGCGAAGGCGTCGTCGACCTCGGTGTGGTAGAAGATCCGCTGGTCACCGCGGTCGCGGTAGGCGATCAGCCCGGCGCGCGTGCCGTCGACCAGGATCTCGTAGCGGTTCTTCGCGTCTATCCGCTCGACGACGGGAGCGGCGGAGGACTGGCTCATGGGGTGCCTTTCAGGGGTGGGGTTCAGTGGCGCGACGGATTTCTGCGCGGCGTGATGACGGCGTTCGGAAGCGTGGGGGCGGGAAGGCGGTTTCCCGCATATCCTTCCACGACGCCGAAGCGGTCCGAGGAGTTCTGCCATTCCTCCCGGGCGTTCGCAATGTCCTCGTGGCTCCGCCCGATGAAATTCCACCACATGACGATCTCCTCCTCGAAGGGAGTTCCGCCGAGCAGCACCGTCCGTGCGATGTCGTCCGACTCGTTCGTCAGCGTCAACGTGTCGATGCCCGGGTGGGCATAGCCCAACTCCGCGCGGTGCAGCAGGACATCGGCGAGGCGGACATCTCCCTGGTCGACGAGGAGGCCGTGCTCGAAGCCGGGGTCCACGGCGAGCGTGACGGTCGCGTGGGGCTCGAGGACGATCTCGGCGCCGAGCAGGGGGCTGAAGGTCCGCACCGGCGAGGTGGCCCCGGTGAGGGAGCCCAGGAACACCCTGATCTCGGCCCCGGCCATTCGTACGGGCTCCGGGACGTGGTGCTGGAAGTCCCGTGCGGTGTCGCGGTGTTCGTCCGGCAGCGCCACCCAGAGCTGAACGCCGTGCAGGACCGTGGTCCGAGGGGTGGAGACCTCCGAGTGGCTGATGCCGTACCCGCCCGTCATGAGGTTCAGCTCGCCCGGCCGTACGAACGCGTGGCTGCCCAGGCTGTCCCGGTGCTCGATCTCTCCGCTGAACAGCCAGCTCACCGTCTGCAGGCCGGTGTGGGGATGCGGGGCGACGTCCATGCCGCCCGTCTCGGAGACGTCGTCGGGCCCGTAGTGGTCCGCGAAGCACCAGGCCCCGATCAGGGTCCGGGCGCGCTGCGGCAGGGTGCGCCGCACGGTCATCGCCCGCGGGCCGCCCAGGGGCACATCCCGCGGGGTCAGTACGTCGACCCGTGGCGTCGTGGCCGGACGCTCGCCGTCCACCGATGCGCCGCACCGCAGCTCCATCGGTTTCGTTTCGACATTGCTCACCGTGGACCGCCTCCAGCCCGCTAATTTGTTCTATATTCAACTACCACGCCCGATCATAGGGCGACGGCACCGCGCACACCAACAGATGAGGGCGCCCTCAGCGGCCCCCGAAGGAGTCCCAGGTTGAGCAGCCACACGACCGGGTCCGCAATCCAGCGGATCTTCATCGACAAGCAGAGCCCCGCCGCCTACCAGGCGCTGGTGCGGACCTCCGAAGCCGTGCGGGCGGTCGCCGCCGAGGCGGGGCTCGACCGGACGCTCGTGGAACTGGTCAATCTGCGTGTGTCGCAGATCAACGGCTGCGCGTACTGCCTCAACGTACACACGAACGCGGCCCTGCGCGCGGGTGAGACCCCACAACGCCTGGGCGTGCTGGCGGCCTGGCGGGACACCGAACTGTTCACGCCCGACGAACGCGCGGCGCTCGCGCTCGCCGAGGCGACCACGGACCCCGCCGACACCACCGCGCAGGAGACCGCGTACGGCACCGCCCGGGAGGTCCTCACCGACGACCAGATCTCCGCCGTGATCTGGGTGGCGGTCACCATCAACGCCTTCAACCGGGTCTCGGTCATGAGCGGGCATCCGGTACGGCACCGGTAGGGGTGGTCGGCGGTCCTCATGGGGCGGCCATCTCAGGACAAGATGACCGCGATCCGAAACCATCACGACGGATGGGGAAGCAAACGAGGCGGCCGAGCGCTGACGCCCCCGTGAGAGCTCCGAGGAAGCTGCTCGATCACCGCCAGGCGTCCTTCCGAGCCGGTCCCGTCGGCTCCCCGTCCCGAAGAAGGTCCCCGTGTCCCAGTCCTCCGGTGCCCGGACCCCGTCCAAGGTCACCAGCGCCGCACCGGCACACGGTGTGCCGGGCTGGCTGATCGCGTTGCTGGCCGTCGCCTCCGGTATGACGGTCGCCAACCTGTACTACGCGCAGCCCCTGCTGTCGTCCCTGCGGGACGTCTTCCACATCAGCACGGCCACCGCGGGCACACTGATCACGGTCACCCAGGTCGGCTATGTGATCGGCATGCTCTTCCTGGTGCCGCTCGGCGACAGACTGGAGAAGCGGGGCCTGATCACCGTCCTCCTGACGGTCACCACCCTCGCCCTGGTGGCGGCCGGCCTCGCGACCGGGTTCCCGATGCTGCTGGCCGCCTCCCTGATCAGCGGTGCCACGTCCGTGGTCGCCCAGATACTGGTCCCGTTCGCCGCGAGCCTCGCCCCGGACCACGCCCGGGGCCGGATCGTCGGCCGGGTGATGAGCGGCCTGCTCACCGGCGTCCTGCTCTCCCGCACCCTCAGCAGCCTGGTCTCCGACGTCGCCGGTTGGCGCGTCGTCTACCTCGGCTCCGCCGTCCTGACGGCCCTCCTGGCCGTGGCCCTGCGGGTCGCACTGCCCAAGCACGCCCCCACCACGAGCGTCCCGTACCACCACGTGCTGCGCTCCACCGCCACACTGGTGCGCAGGCATCCCGCGCTGCTGCGCCGCGGCCTGTACCAGGCGGCGATGTTCGGCGCCTTCAGCGCCTTCTGGACCACCGTCTCCTACGTCCTCACCGGCCCCCGCTTCCACTACTCCCCCGTCGGCGTCGGCATCTTCGCCCTCGTCGGAGCCGCCGGTGCGGCCATCGCCCCGCTGGCCGGGCACTGGGCCGACCACGGGCTGACCCGGCGCGTGAGCGGCGCCGCGTTCGCCGCCGCCGCGCTGGCCTTCGCGCTCGCCGGGTTCGGCGGGCACAGCGTCGCGCTGCTCGCCCTCGCCGCCGTCGTCCTCGACATGGCCGTCCAGACCACCCTGATCCTCGGCCAGCACACGGTCTACCAGCTCGACCCGGACGCCCGGGCGCGTCTGAACAGTGCCTTCATCGCCACCTTCTTCCTCGGCGGCGCCCTCGGCTCCCAGCTCGGCTCGATCGCCTACCGCGCCGGCGGCTGGGGCGCGGTCACCGTCCTCGGTGCGGTCCTGCCGGTCCTGGCACTCCTCTACTGGACCACCGAACACCGCCGTACCGGGCGGACCCCCGACCACGACGCCGAGTGACGGGCGCCGCACGGCCCGAACCGAAGTGCCGCACGGGGGTTCTCCTTCGGACCACACCCCGTGCGCTCCTCGGCAAGACGCTCCCCGGGCCTGCCCTACGGTGAACGGCACCATCCACCGTCAGACCCGCGCTGACGAACGCAACCGCACGCACAGTCGCAGACAGGGGGCGGCATGAGACACCCTCTCCCCGGTACCGCGGACGAGAGGTCGGTCGTCCACAAGACCGAGATCATCGTCTCCGTGGCCGACGAACCGCCGATACCGCTCCCCGCCGAGCTCCGCTACGACATGAGCGACCCGTATGCCGTGCGCCTGTCGCTGGGCGTCCCCGGCGCCCCCTCCGTCGACTGGGTGTTCGCCCGGTCACTCCTCCCGGACGGTCTTCGCCGGTCCGCGGGGATCGGGGAGGTGGTGGTGACCTCGCCGCACCGGTGCCACCCGGACACACTCCGCATCCTGCTCAGGACGCGGACCGGGGCGGCGGTCCTCGAGGTCGGGATCCGGGCGGTCACGGCCTTTCTATCGGCGCCGGCGGCGGACCGCTCTGCGGTTCGCGACCGGGGTGACGGCCTGCCAGGTCGGCTGGGTGGGGCTGCTGTCCGTTCCGGCGCCTGCGCGGCTGCCCGGCATCATCGTGATGATCGCCGCGGAGGTCTCGGTCCCGGTGAGGGCGCAGTCCGCCGGTATGACGCCCTGGCACCCGCATCACATCGCCGAGCGCTATGAACTGTTCACCCTCATCGTGCTCGGTGAGTCCGTCGCGGCCGCCACCACGGCGGTACGGGACGCGTTCGACCGGCAGCACAGCACGTGGGCGCTGTACGCCCTGGCGGCGGGCGGTCTGCTCATGGTCTTCGCCATGTGGTGGCTGTACTTCGCCCGCCCGGCGCACTATCTGCTCGCCACCACGCACCAGGACCACCGCAGGAGATTCACCTGGGCGTACGGCCACTACCTGATCTTCGCCTCGGCGACCGCCTCGGGAGCCGGGCTGGCGGCGGACGCCCAGCTGGTGACGCGGCGCACCGATGTCTCCGCCTCGGCGGCAGGCGCGGCCGTCACCGTCCCGGTGGGGATCTTCCCCCGGCCCGGACCGACCGATGTCCTGGTGAACGTCGAGGTGACCGCCGTCAACCAGGTCGACACGTTCGTCCGCTCCGGCGCCTGGCGGACCCCGGTCCCCTGGCCGTTCGTCGTCGGCCGCGATCTGGTGGGTACGGTGGCCGAAACCTCGCCGGGAGCCCTTGGGTTCGCCGTCGGCGACCGGGTGTGGTGCAACAGCATGGGGCACGCGGGACGCTCCGGCGCCGCGGCCGAACAGGTCGTGGTGCCGGCGGACCGGCTGTACCACCTGCCCGCGGGAGTGGATCCCGGCACCGCCGTCGCGGTGGCGCATCCGGCGGCCACCGCCCACCTGGCGCTGTTCACCCACGGGCGCCTGCGCGCCGGGGAGACCGTGGTCGTGCTGGGCGGAGGGGGGAACGTCGGCAGCGCCCTGACGCTGATGGCCGCCCGGGCGGGCGCCCGCGTCGTCGCCACCGCGAGCGCCCGTGACGCCGGGCGCGTGCGTTCGCTGGGCGCGGCGGAGGTCGTCGACCACCAAGAAACCGACGTGCTCCCGCGTCTGCGGCAGGCATGTCCCGGGGGCGCGGACCTGTTCCTCGACACATCGGCGGCCAACGACCTGGACACCGCCGTGGATCTGCTCGCCCGGCGCGGGCGGATCGTCCCACGGCCCCCTCCCTCCCGTGTCGCCTTCGAGGGTGTTCACCACGCGCAGGGCGTAACCGGCGTCCCTGGCGGCGCGCTCGATGCCGATGAGCAGCGAGGCGGGACCCTACACGGCCGTGCCCAGCGTGACCACGCCGATGGAGCGGGTCCGTCCGGAGGTCGGCGCCCGGGCCGCCCTGTTCATCCGGTAGCCGAGCTCCTCCGCGGCCTCGAGCACACGCCGGCGTACCTCGTCGGAAACGTACCGCTCACCGTTGAAGACCCGGGACACCGTCTTCTGCGACAGCCCGCGAGACGCGCCACGTCCACACTGCGCGGCGCTGCGGGGCCCGCACCCCGTGTTCCCCCTCGCGTCATGGTGCCTCCGATTTCTCCGGCGGCGTGAACCTACTCGGTCGACCGTATGACGGCGCCGTCATGATTGCGCAATCACCTGCACACGGCCGGATCGGACGGATCACTCGGTGCCCCTGCCACGCCCCGCCAGGGTGAACACCCATTTGGGTGACTTGTCACTCACTCCACCGGGGTACGGAGCAAGGAACACTGCCCTGTTCAGCGCCACTGTCGTTTCGTCGCGATCGGATACGAGTGGCAACTTGAGTATGTCCGACACAAACTGAAGCGCGTGGAGCCGTGATCAGATAAGAGTGCGCGACACCGTGGCTTCCGGATTGCTCGGTCCGGGAACTGCCGAGCACGGAAGACACCGGACCGGTCACCCGTGGCCGGTGGTTGTCGGATTTCCTCAAGGAGCTTGAATGGTAGACAAGTCTGCCGAGGCGCTCGTCCTCGGTCAGGACGAACCCGTGATCGCCCGGCGCGGCGGCGCCGGCCCGGCGAGGGACACCGAGAGGAAATTCGCCGAAGTTCTGGCCGAGGTCGTCGACACCGAAAGCGTATCGTCCGACAGTCATTTTTTCGAGGATCTCGGTGCCAATTCATTGGTGATGGCGCAATTCTGCGCACGGGTCAGGAAGCGCCCGGACCTTCCTTCCGTCTCGATGAAGGACATCTACCGGAACCCGACGGTCCGCTCTCTGGCGGCGGCCCTCACGGACGCCGTACCGGCTACCGCCGACTCCCTCATGCCGACGGCACCACCGGCACGGATGCCGGCCCCGGCTCCGGGGAGTACGCCGCGTTATGTCCTCTGCGGCGCACTCCAGTTGCTGTTCTTCCTGGGCTACTCCTTCGTCACCGGACTCGTCGCGGCCAAGGGCTACGACTGGGTCTCCGACGGTCCGGGCGTTGTCGACGTCTATCTCCGCTCGGTCGTCTTCGGCGGCCTCGGTTTCCTGGCCCTGTGCGCGTTCCCGGTCGTCGCCAAATGGGTTCTCATCGGTCGCTGGAAACCGCGTGAGTTCCCCGTCTGGAGCCTGACCTATGTGCGCTTCTGGGTCGTCAAGGCGCTGCTCCACGCCAATCCGATGATTCTCTTCGTCGGGAATCCGCTGTACGTCATGTACCTGCGGGCGCTCGGCGCACGGATCGGCAAGGGCGTAACGATCCTCTCCCGGTCCGTGCCGGTCTGCACCGACCTGCTCACGATCGGCGCCGGATCCGTGATCCGCAAGGACGCCTTCCTCCTCTGCTACCGCGCGCACGCCGGGCGCATCCAGACCGGCCGCATCACCCTCGGCCGGGACGTGTACATCGGCTCGAAGACCGTGCTCGACATCGACACGTCGATGGGCGACGGAGCCCAGCTCGGCCACGCGTCCGCCCTGTACCGCGGCCAGACGGTCCCGGCGGACGAGCGCCATCACGGGTCACCGGCCCAGCGCACGGACGTCGACTACATGAGGGTCGCGCCGACCCGGTGCGGCACGCCGCGCCGGGCCTGGTTCGCTCTGGTCGGCCTGCTCCAACTGTTCCTGCTGTACATTCCGCTGGCGGTCGGCGGTCTGTACATGCTCTTCACCTGGATCCCCGTGCTCGATGACCGGCTGAACCCGGACGACGTGGGCATCCTGACGACGGAGTTCGCCGTCGACACACTGCTGCTGTCACTCGGGCTGTTCTTCGGTTTCGTCGTGGTGGGCCTCGCCGTCCTGTTCTCCGTGCCGCGTCTGCTGCACCTGGCCGTCAAGCCCGACAAGGTGTATCCGCTCTACGGCTTCCACTACGCGGCGTTCCGGGCGATCTCCGGTATGACTAACATCAAGTTCTTCGCCTGGTTGTTCGGGGACAGTTCCTACATCGTCCATTACCTGCTCGGCCTCGGATACGACCTGTCCCGTGTCGAGCAGACCGGGTCGAACTTCGGCACCGAGATGCAGCACGAGACTCCGTACATGGCGACGGTCGGCAGCGGCACCATGGTGGCCGACGGGCTCTCCATCCTCAACGCGGACTTCTCCAGCACGTCCTTCCGAGTGTCCCGCGCGTCGATCGGCGCGCACAACTTCCTCGGAAACAACATCGTGTATCCGGCGGGCGCGAGAACGGGCGACAACTGTCTGCTCGCCACGAAAGTCATGGTCCCGCTCGACGGGGAGGTCCGCGAAGGCGTCGGACTGCTCGGCTCTCCCTGCTTCGAGATTCCGCGGACGGTGGAGCGCGACACCCGGTTCGACCATCTCAGAACCGGCGACGAACTGCGCCACCGGCTGGCCGCGAAGAACCGCTACAACCTCCGCTCGATGGCGCTGTTCCTGTTCCTGCGCTGGCTGCACACCTTTGTGCTCACGGCGTTCGCTCTCGCCTCCGTCGACCTGTACGGAGTGCTGGGTTATGTGGTGATCTCCGGTTATCTGGCGCTCACGCTCGCGTTCACCGCGCTCTATTGGGTTCTGGTGGAGCGCTGCTTCACGTTGTTCCGTCCGCTCAATCCCCGGTTGTGCTCCATCTACGACCCGGAATTCTGGTATCACGAGCGCGTGTGGAAGGTGCCGTCCGCACACCTCAACGTCTTCAACGGAACCCCCTTCAAGAACCTGATCTGGCGGCTGCTGGGCGTCCGTATCGGCCGCAGGGTCTTCGATGACGGCCTTTATGCAACAGAGCGGACGCTCACCGCCATCGGCGACGACTGCACGCTCAATGCCGGCTCCAAGGTCCAGTGTCATTCGCAGGAGGACGGCACGTTCAAGTCCGACCACTCCGCGCTCGGCGTCGGCTGCACCCTCGGGGTCGGCGCCCATGTGCACTACGGCGTGACGTTGGGCGACGGCGCCGTCCTGGCTCCCGACTCCTTCCTCATGAAGGGCGAGGAAGTCCCCCCGAACGCCCTGTGGGGCGGAAACCCCGCCGTCGAGTTGTCCCATGCGCCGGGCGACGGCAGCGGATCGACGACGGCGACAGATACGCCCTCGGTGAACGGCGCCGCCACGACGGCGATTTGAGGAACTTCAGGAAGACCGATCGATGGGAGCGCTCGTGGATGCGGACCGGGAGTACTGGCGCGGCGTGCTGACCGCCGGCGGTTTCACCGCGGTACCCCGCTGGGTGCGGGAGCCGGTGGCGGGTGCGGCCGAGCAGGAGACGGTGCTGCCGGACGACATCGCCGCAGCGGTGCGCGGGCTGGCGGACGTGCTGCGGGTGCCGGTGAGTTCGGTGCTGCTCGCGGCGCACGCCAAGGTGCTGGCCGCGCTGTCGGGTGAGCGCGAGGTGGTGACGGGCTACGCCGCCGGGGCTGCGGGCGGGCCGCTGCCGTGCCGTCTGACGGTCGCCCCCGGGTCGTGGCGAGAACTGGTGCTCGGCGCTCACCGCGTCGAGGCCGAGGTGCTGGCACACCGGGACTTCCCGGTGGACGCGCTGTGCCGGGAGCTGGGGCTCTCCGAGCCGTCGTACGAGGTCGTGTTCGACGCCACGGGCGGCGGTCAGGGGTCGGCCGACGACGCGGTGCTGGGCGTGGGCTTCAGTGACCGGGGCGGACGGCCGGTGGTGCGGGTGCGGTACCGCACGGACGTCCTGGACGCCGAGGCGGCGGCCCGGATCGGCGGCTACCACCTGACCGCGCTGCGGCTGATCGCAGCCGACCCGGACGCCGGGCACGCGCGGCAGAGCCTGCTGTCGGCGGAGGAGATGCTGTACCAGCTCGAAGGACTGGCCGGACCGCACCGGGCCCTGCCCGACATCCGGGCGCACGAGCTGTTCGAGCAGCGGGTACGGGCCCACCCGGAGGCGGTGGCCGCGGTGCACGGCGACCGGCAGTGGACGTACGCGGAGCTGAACGCGCGCGCGAACCGGCTCGCACGGGCCCTTCTGGCTCGTGGACTCGGCCGGGAGGACGTCGTGGCGGTGGTCACCGAACGCGATCTCGACTGGCTCGCGTCGGTGTTGGCGGTGTTCAAGGCCGGAGGCGCCTACCTGCCCATCGAGCCGCACTTCCCGGCGGGCCGTATCGGGACGACGCTGTCGCGCGCCGGGTGCCGGCTGGTACTCACCGAGTCCGGCAGCACCCACAGCCTCGACCAGGCCCTCGCCACACTGCCGGGCGTCGAGAGGCTGCTGGTCGAGACGGCGTACGCGGAGCAGCACGCCGAGGACGACCTCGGCGTGCAGGTGAGTGCCGGCCAGCTCGCGTACATCTACTTCACCTCCGGCTCCACCGGCGAGCCCAAGGGGGCGATGTGCGAGCACGCGGGCATGCTCAACCACCTCCACGCCAAGATCGAGGATCTGGGGATCGGCCAGGGGCGGGTGGTGGCGCAGACGGCCCCGCAGTGCTTCGACATCTCGCTGTGGCAGTTGCTGTCCGCGCTGCTGGTCGGCGGGCGGACGCTGCTGGTCGAGCAGGACGTGGTCGTGGATGTGGAGCGGTTCGTCGACACCTTGGTCCGCGGCCGGGTCGGGGTGGTCCAGGTCGTGCCCTCCTATCTTGAGGTGGTGGTGTCGTATCTGGAGCGGCATCCCCGCGAGCTGCCGGACCTGACGTGTGTGTCGGTGACCGGTGAGGCCCTGAAACGGGAGCTGGTGCAGCGCTGGTTCGCGATCCAGCCGGGCATCGAACTGCTCAACGCCTACGGGCTGACCGAGACCTCGGACGACACCAACCACGAGGTCCTCCACCGGGTGCCCGAACGGGTACTGCTCGGGCGTCCGGTCAGCAACGTGCGCGTCTACGTCGTCGACGAGCATCTGTCGCTGGTGCCGCTGGGCGCCCCCGGGGTGATCGCGTTCTCCGGGGTGTGCGTGGGGCGGGGGTACGTCAACGATCCCGAGCGGACCCGCCAGGCGTACCTGCGGGATCCGTACCGGCCCGGCGAGCGCCTCTACCTCGGAGGTGACTGGGGGCGCTGGCATCCCGACGGCAAGCTGGAGTTCCTGGGCCGCCGGGACAACCAGGTCAAGATCCGCGGTTTCCGCATCGAGATCGGCGAGATCGAGAACACGCTGCTACGGGTGTCAGGGGTGCGCGACGGAGCCGTGGTCACCGCCGAACTGGCCGGTGGCAGCACGCACCTGATCGCCTTCTACACCGGCCGGCGCCAGGAGACGGAGGCGCTGCGCGAGGCTCTGGGCGCTGTCCTGCCCGCCTACATGGTCCCGACGGCCTTCCACTGGCAGGAGAGCCTGCCGCTGACCGCCAACGGCAAGATCGACCGGAAGGCCCTGACCGCGCTCGCGGAACGGACCGAGCCGGCCGCGGACGCCGACCGGGCCGGGGAGGAGGACCGTGCCCCGCGCACCCCGACCGAGCGGAAGCTGGCGGCGACCTGGGCGGAGCTGCTGGGCGTCCCCGAGCACCGGATCGGCCGGCAGGACCACTTCTTCGACTCCGGCGGAACCTCCCTGTCGGCGGTCAAGCTCACCATCGCCCTGGACCGCGCGGTGTCCCTGAAGGACATCACCCGGCACCCGGTGCTCGCCGACCTCGCCGCCCTCCTCGACGGCGCCGCCCCCCAGCGCCCGGAGCTGCTGCAGCCGCTGTCGCAGCCGGACGGTGTGCCGCAGTGCGCCCTGGTCTGCTTCCCGTACGCGGGCGGCAACGCGGTCAACTTCCGTCCGATGGCCGGGGCCCTGGCGGACGGCGGGCCCACGGTGTACGCCGTCGAACTGCCCGGTCACGACCTGGCCGCCACCAGTGAGCCGTTCGCGCCGATCGCCCAGGTGGCCGAGCACGTCGTCGCCGAGCTCGCCGGGCGTGGTCTGACCAGGGTCATGCTCTGGGGCCACTCCTCGGGCACCGCACTGGCGCTGGAGACGGCGAGGAGACTGCGCGAGCGCGGAGTGGACGTGCCACGGGTGTTCCTCGGTGCCCAGCTGCTCGGCACCGCGGCCGAGCGGCGCGCCGCCGTCACCGAGCTGACGGGGCGCAGCAACGCGGAGATCGCCGCCGGGCTGAGCGCGGACAGCGGCTACACCGAACTGGGTGAGCTGAGCGCACAGCACGCCGAGCACGTCGGCGCCGCCTACCGGCACGACTGCATCGGTGCGCACCACTACTTCGCCGACGCGCTGGAAGCCCCGCCCGCAGTGCGGCTGTCCGCGCCCGTCACCGTGGTCGTCGCCGCCGACGACCCGAACACGGCGGGTTACCGCGACCGGTACCGCGACTGGCAGCTGCTGGCCGAACACGTGGAGCTGCAGGAACTGCCCGACGGCGGCCACTACTTCCCGCGCACCCGCCCGGAGGCAGCGGCACGCGCCGTTCTGGGCGCTACCGAACTGCTGTCCTCCTCGTGATCACGAGTCCCTGTCTCTCCGTGAGCCTCTACCTCCCCTGTCAGCCCCTGCCTCCCCGTCAGCCTCCGTGCGGAGCCACCGAAAGGAAGAACAGAGATGTCGTCATCGTCCCTGGCCTCACTGCCCGAAGTGGCACTGCAGCCGGGCAAACCGCCGATCCTGCGCATCGAGGCCCCCGGTGACGCGGTGAGCTGGGCGGCCGAGAACCGGGAAGCGCTGCGTGCGCGGGTCGCCGAGCACGGCGCACTGCTCGTCCGCGGCCTGGGGCTGAAGGAGACGGAGCAGGTCGGCGCCGTCTTCACCGCGCTGGCCGGGGGGCTGATGACGGAGCGGGAGGCCTTCGCTCCCCGGCAGACTCACGGACCCCGGCTGTACTCCTCCGCGACCTGGCCGGCCAACCAGCCGATGTGCATGCACCACGAGCTCAGCTACACCCTGGAGTGCCCCGGCCTGATGCTGTTCGCGTGCCTGACCGCGCCCGATCAGGGCGGGGCGACCGCGGTGTCCGACGCGGAAGAGGTACTGCGGGCGCTGCCCGCCGAGATCAGCGAGCGGTTCGAGCGTGAGGGCTGGCTGCTGACCCGCAGCTACAACGACGAGATCGGGGCGTCCCTGACGGAGTCGTTCGGCACCGACGACCGGGCGGCCATCGAGCGTTACTGCCGCGAGAACGCCATCGACACCGACTGGCTGCCCGACGGCTCGCTGCGCACCCGGCAGCGGCGCGCCGCCGTGGTGCGGCACCCGGTCACCGGACGGCGCTGCTGGTTCAACCAGATCGCCTTCCTCAACGAATGGACGCTCGCGCCGGAGGTGCGCGAGTACCTGGTGGACGAGTACGGGGAGGACGGGCTGCCGTTCAACACCCGCTTGGGAGACGGCAGTCCCATCGGAGAGGACATCGTCGCCCTGCTCAACACCACCTATGAGCAGCACACGCGTCGCGAGCCCTGGCAGGCGGGCGACGTGATGCTGGTCGACAACATCCGTACCGCACACAGCAGGGAGGCCTACACCGGGGACCGTCAGGTGCTGGTGGCCATGGCCGAGCCGCGCCGCCTGGCCGACTGCTGCCCGAGCCCGGAGGTGACCCGGCGATGACCGTTCTGTCGTCCCCCGCCGCCCAGCCCACGCCCGACCACACGGCAGCGCCCACCTTCGCGGTGATCCCCGGCGCGCAGGTGCGGCAGGCACTCGACGGGCGCGAACAGCAGGTCGTGGACCTGGTCGAGGCCACCTACCGGCTGCACGGCGCCGGGGACTCGGTCAATCCCCCGTCGTACTTCCTGCGCTTCCCCGACCGCCCGTCCTCCCGGATCATCGCGCTGCCGGCCTCCATCGGCGGACCGAACCGTGTGGACGGCATGAAGTGGATCTCCAGCTTCCCGGCCAACGTCTCGTCCGGACTGCCCCGGGCCTCCGCGGTGCTCATCCTCAACGACCACGAGACCGGCTACCCGTTCGCCTGCCTGGAGAGTTCCATCATCAGCGCCACCAGGACCGCGGCGTCCGCGGCGCTGGCGGCCGACCGGCTCAGCCGCGGCCGGTCCCGCCCGAGGCGGGTCGGCTTCTTCGGCACCGGCCTGATCGCCCGCTACATCCACACCTTCCTGGCGGGCACCGGCTGGATTTTCGACACGATCGGCCTGCACGACCTGTCCGCCGGCAGCACGGCCGGCTTCCGCGGTTACCTGGAGCAGGCGGACGCGACCGGCGAGGTCACGGTCCACGACAGCGCCGAGGCGCTGATCCGCTCCAGCGACCTGGTCGTCTTCGCCACCGTCGCCGGTAAGCCCCACGTCACCGATCCGGCCTGGTTCTCGCACCACCCCCTGGTGCTGCACGTGTCCCTGCGTGACCTCGCCCCCGAGGTCCTGCTCGCGTCCGCCAACGTCGTCGATGACGTCGAGCACTGTCTGAAAGCCGACACCTCCCCCCATCTGACCGAGCAGCTCACGGGCGGCCGCGACTTCCTCGACGGCACCCTCGACGACGTCATGTCCGGACGGGTGACCCTGCCGGACGACCGGACGGTGATCTTCTCGCCGTTCGGACTCGGCGTCCTCGACCTCGCCGTCGGCAAGTACGTCTACGACGAAGTGGCGCGCTCCGGACACCTCCACCTCATCGACCACTTCTTCCACGATCTGCGCCGCTACGGCTGAAGGCATCCCTCAGCCCTGGCATCAGGAGGCCACCGTGCCTGTCATCTCCGCTCCCCATGCCTTCAACGAGAGCCAGCTGTACGTCGACCTGCGGTCGATCTTCGGCCGCCCCCTCTATCTGAAGTGCGAGGGCTTCAACTTCGCCGGTTCGATCAAGCTGAAGGCCGCGACCGAGATGGTGGAAGCCGCCGAGAGGGACGGCCTCCTGACGCCGGATTCGATATTGGTCGAGTCCTCGTCGGGGAACCTGGGCGTGGCGCTCAGCATGATCGCCGCGAGCAAGGGCTACCGGTTTCTGTGTGTGACGGACTCCCGTTGCAACCTGTCGACCAGGCTGCTGATGGAAGCCCTGGGCAGCAAGGTGCACATCATCTCCGACCTGGACGCCAACGGCGGGTTCCTCGGCGCGCGGATCGAGTACGTCCGCGCGCTGTGCGACACCGACGACCGGTACGTGTGGCTCAGCCAGTACACCAACCCGGGCAACTGGCGCGCGCACTACCGCACGACGGCTCCGGAGATCGCGTCCCAGTTCCCGCGCCTCGACGTGCTGTTCGTCGGGGCGGGCACCACCGGGACGCTGATGGGTTGCGCGCGCTACTTCCGCCAGTGGCACCGGCCGGTGCACATCGTCGCGGTGGACGCCGTGGGATCGGTGGCCTTCGGCGGCGAGCCGGGCCGCCGGATGATCCCCGGCCTCGGCATGAGCATGCGCCCGCCGCTGCTCGACGAGTCGTACGTCGACGAGGTGATCCGGGTCGAGGAGGCGGACACCATCCGTGCCTGCCACCGGCTGGCCCGGCGCGGGTTCCTCTTCGGCGGCTCCACCGGGACGGTGGTCAGCGGCGCCTTGGACTGGCTGTCCCGGCACGACACCCGGGACCTCACCGCGGTCGCCGTCGCTCCGGACCTCGGCGAGCGCTATCTCGACACGATCTACCAGGCCAACTGGCTGCACGACCTGTATGGGGAACACATACTCGACTCCGAGGAGATGGCGACCGGTTCCCGCAAGAGACCGGAGACCATGACACGGACGACGGGCCGCCGGCCGAAGTCGTAGCACGGCGCGTCAGCGGCGCCCGCCGCCCCGGTGGGACTGCCGGCGCCGCTGCCGGTCCGGGGGGTCATGCAGCCCGCCCCCGGACGGCAGGCAGAAAGGCCCCGGGGCCGGTGTTCAGTCTTAGGCGCCGGCGCCCACCGGTTCCCGCGTCCTCAGGTGGTAGACGCGGAAGGCCCGCCCGATGACCGGCTGGGCGACATTGCGCACCTTGACACCGCCGGTGGTCATGCCGTGTTCCGTGCCGGCGTGCGCGTGCCCGTGCACCGCGAGGTCCGCGCCGGCCGTGTCGATCGCCTCGGCCAGCAGATAGGTCCCGAGGAAGGGATAGATCTCCAGGGGTTCGCCGGCCAGGGTCTCCGGCACGGGCGAATAGTGGGTGAGGGCGATCCGGGCGTCGCACCCCTGCCCGTCCAGCTCCTCCAGGGCCTTGCGCAGGGCGTCGGCCGAGCGGCGCGAGGTCCGCACGAACTCCTTCATCAGCGGCTCGCCGAACTCCCCGGCGCTGCGGCCGACGAATCCGCCGCAGAACCCCTTGGTGCCGGCCACGCCGACGCGGGAGCCCCCGGCCTCCACGACGGTTCCCTCTCCCTCGAGCACCTGCGCCCCGGCGCCCCGGAGGATGGCGGTGACCTCGTCCGGGCGCTCGTCGTGGTGGTCGTGGTTGCCGAGCACCGCCACCACCGGGACCGCGAGGTCCTGGATCTCGCGGGCCACCACGCGGGCCTCCTCCGGCGTGCCGTGGCGGGTGAGGTCCCCGGCCAGCAACAGCAGGTCCGCGCACTCGGGCAGGGACTCGAACGCCGGCCGCAGCACTCCCTGGCTGTCGGCTCCCATGTGGATGTCCCCGACGGCTGCCACGCGGATCATGTGAGCTCCTCCGCATGGTCGGGGGACGAGGTGTCCGCGACGACGATGTCGTAGTGGACCGGGATGCCGGCCAGTTCCTCGCGGACCATGCCGAGGATTTCGTCACGGCACTGGGCGGAGGCGACCGTGCCGGTCAGCAGCACCGCCTCGCCGCGCACCTCGACCCGGACCCCCAGCTCACCGGGGTGCCCCCCGGCCAGGTGCTCCAGGAGGTGGGCGACGCGGTACTCCGTGTTCAGAGCGGGTGCGGCACCGGATGGTGCCTGCTCTCCGCCGTGCTGGGTCATGGTGCCTCCTTGCGCGGGGCGATGACGTTCAGGCGTTCGAGGAGGAAGAAGAAGGCGGCGGGCATGGGTTCGTCACCGCAGTCCTGCCGCACCCGCTCCCAGTCGACCTTCTCGCGCAGCGCGCGGGCGACGGGCAGCACCGCGCCGAAGTCGCAGTGGTGCTCGGAGAAGGCGGCGATCAGACTCCACAGCAGGTCGGTGGGGGCCAGCACGGGCATGCGCACCGAGGCGACGGAGAGCTCCTGTGCCCGGGAGAGCATGTCCGTGGTGACGGGCCGGTGCGCCAGCTCGAAGATGACGTCGATGTCCTGGTCGAAGCACTTGGCCTTGAGCAGCCAGTCCTCCGGCGGCCGGTAGACGGTCAGACCGGCTTCGCTCAGCGTGTCCGCCACCGCTTCGGCGTCCTCGGGCCGCACGCAGAAGTCGGCGTCGTGCTGCAGGTTCTGGCTGCCGCCGTGGGCGTAGACGGCCACGCTTCCGGCCAGCGCGAACGTGTGCCCCTTGCTCTTGAGCACGGCGCCGACCCGTTTGGTCGCCTCGAGGATCGCCTGGTGGCGGTCGTGCGGCAGTTGCCGCTCCCCCGGTTCGGGGCCGGATCGTTCGGAATTCGTCGTCGCCGGACGCAGTTCACGCACCTCCGATCGTCGGGCAGGGGTCGCGTGATCCCCGTGCTGTGTCATGGCCACTCCATTGCCGTCCCGGGCAGTGCCCGGTGCCGTCGCTCCCGGGCAGCCCTTCCGTGCCCGTCTGAGTACCCGGTCCTCCCTTCTCGACACAGAGCCGTCCGCGCCACCCTCCGCCGGGCTTTGGGCCGAAGGGGTCACAGCCGGACGATGACCAGGGCGATGTCGTCGCGGGCCCCGCCGGCCACGCCCAACCGGGCCAGCAGTGCGTCGGCGAGGCGTTCCGGGCTCAGGGAGCACTGGCGGCACAGGACGTCCTTCAGGCGGTTCAGGCCCGCTTCTATGCTCTCGGCGCGGCGTTCGATCAGCCCGTCGGTGTAGAGGACGAGCGTGTCACCGGGGATGTAGGTCTGGCCGGCCTGCGGCCGGGGCACATGCTGGGGCCGGGCGCCCAGCGGTGGGTCGGTGGCTCGGTCCAGCAGCTCGCAACTGCCGTCCTGATGGACCAGAACCGGCGGCGGGTGACCCGCGCTGCTGTAGATGAGCAGCTGGCTGCGGGGCTCCACCATCACCTTGACGGCGGTGGTGTTGAGCGCGCCCTCGACGGAGCGGGCGTACAGGCCCAGCACCTCCAGGGCCTGGGCGGGCCGCTCCAGGGCACGGGTGGCCGCGCTGAGCGCGCTGCGGAGCATGCCCATGACGGCGGCGGCCTCCAGGCCGTGGCCGACGACGTCGCCGACGGCCACCGCGAAGCGGTCGTCGGGCAGGTCGACCAGGTCGTACCAGTCGCCGCACACGTTCAGTGATCCGGTGGCGGGCAGGTAGCGCACGGCGACGTTCTCGTGGTGGGCGAGGTCGGGGGACTGGAGCATGGCCTCCTGCAGGGTGAGTGCCACCACGCGCTCCCGCCGGTGCGCCTGGCGCAGCTCCTCGTTCAGCCGCTGCAGCTCGCGCGCCCGCGCGTACAGCTCGGCCTCCAGCGCCTCGCGCTCGGTGAGCTTGCCCGACATCCGCCAGTGCCCCACGCCGTGGGTCTGGACGTACCCGGTCACGTCCTCCACCCGGAGGATGATCGAGCCCACGCTGCCGTCCGACCGGAGGATCGGCGTATTGATCGGGGACCACCACCGCTCCTCGAAGATCCCGGGGCGGCCCATGATCGGGATGTCGTACTTCTGCAGCGCCATGGTGTCGGGCTGTCTGGTGATCAGGACCCGGTGCAGCGAGGCGTTCAGGTTCCGCACCCCCTCGGCGGCGGGGTCGCTCGGGTTGTCGGGGAAGGCGTCGAAGACGTGCCGCCCGATCAGGTCCTCGCGGGTCCGCCTGGTCGCGTCCAGGTATGCCTGGTTCACCTCCACGATGACCAGGTCGGTTCCCAGCACCAGGTAGGGGCTCGGTGTGGCGGCGAACAGGGCCGCGTAGTCGATGTCCGGCATCGTCACCGTCTCCCTTCCCGCCCCTCCCCCTGGTGCCCGCTCCTTCACGCTACGGTCATGGCAGGCCGGACGCCCACCGCGACGGCCCCCGGCACGGCCGCTGGAACCTCTCCGGTCCTAGGCCACGGCCTCCGCCGCGGTGTCCGGCCGGGTCTGCGTCGCTGTCTCCGTCCGCGTCCCCGTCCGCGGCTCCATCGGCGGGACCGTCCTCTCGAACTGGGTCCGGTACAGCTCCGCGTACCGGCCGCCCGCCGCGAGGAGCTGCTCGTGCGTGCCCCGCTCCACGATCCGCCCGGACTCGACCACGAGGATCAGGTCGGCGGCCCGCACGGTGGACAGGCGGTGGGCGATGACGACGGCGGTGCGGCCCTCGAGCGCCTCCGTCAGGGCCTCCTGGACGGCCGCCTCGGAGGTGTTGTCCAGGTGGGCGGTGGCCTCGTCGAGGATGACCACGCGCTGCCGGGCCAGCAGCAGGCGCGCGATGGTCAGACGCTGGCGCTCGCCGCCGGAGAGGCGGTAGCCGCGCTCGCCGACGACGGTGTCGAGCCCGTCGGGCAGGGAGCGTACGAGGTCGTCGAGGCGGGCCCGGCGCAGCACGTCCCACAGCTCCTCCTCCGTGGCGTCCGGGCGGGCGAGCAGCAGGTTGGTGCGGACCGTGTCGTGGAACAGGTGGCCGTCCTGCGTGACCATGCCGAGGGTCGCGCGCAGCGACGCGGCGCTGAGGTCGCGGACGTCGACGCCGCCGACGCGGACGGCGCCCTCGTCCACGTCGTAGAGCCGGGGCAGCAGGGCGGCGATGGTCGACTTGCCGGCGCCGGAGGAGCCCACGAGGGCGATGGTCTGCCCCGGTTCGGCGCGGAAGGAGACACCGTGCAGGACATCGGCGCCGCCGCGCGTGTCGAGGGTCGCCACCTCCTCCAGGGAGGCGAGGGAGACTTTGTCGGCAGCCGGGTAGGCGAAGCGGACGCCCTCGAACTCCACCGCCACCGGTCCGTCGGGGATCTTGCGGGCGTCCGGCTTGTCCTCGATGAGCGGCTGGAGGTCCAGCACCTCGAAGACGCGCTCGAAGCTGACGAGGGCGCTCATGACCTCGACGCGCGCCCCGGCGAGAGAGGTGAGCGGCGCGTAGAGCCTGGTGAGGAGCAGGGCGAGGGAGACGATCGACCCCGCCTGAAGGGAACCGCGCAGGGCGAACCAGCCGCCGAGGCCGTAGACGAGGGCGAGTGCCAGGGCCGAGACGAGGGTGAGCGCGGTGATGAACGCGGACTGCGCCATCGCGGTGCGCACCCCGATGTCCCGCACCCGCCGGGCCCGCGCCGCGAACTCGGCGGACTCCTCCCCGGGCCGCCCGAAGAGCTTCACCAGCGTGGCGCCCGGCGCGGAGAACCGCTCGGTCATCCGGGTGCCCATGGCCGCGTTCAGGCCCGCGGCCTCCCGCTGCAACCGGGCCATGCGGCGGCCCGTCCGCCGGGCCGGGACCACGAAGACCGGCAGCAGCACCAGCGCGAGCAGGGTTATCTGCCAGGACAGGGTCAGCATCACGGCGAGCGTGAGCAGCAGCGTGACCACGTTGCCGACGACCCCGGACAGCGTGTTGCTGAAGGCCCGCTGGGCGCCGATGACGTCGTTGTTGAGACGACTGACGAGCGCTCCCGTACGAGTACGTGTGAAGAACGCGACCGGCATGCGCTGCACATGATCGAACACAGCCGTCCGCAGATCGAGGATGAGACCCTCGCCGAGCGTGGCCGAAAGCCAGCGGGCGAGGATCCCGAGCGCCGCCTCGGCGAGCGCTATGAGGGCGATGAGTGTCGACAGCCGTACGACCGTGCCGCGGTCGCCGTGCGACACGATCGCGTCGACGACGCGGCCGGCCAGCACGGGCGTGGCGACGGCGAGCAGTGCGGTCAGCACACTCACCACGACGAACTGCGCGATGCGGCGCCGGTGCGGGCGGGCGAACGCGCCGATGCGGCGCAGCGTGGCGCGGGCGAAGGGGCGGTGCTCCGCTTGCGCGGTCATGACGCTGTGCAGCTGCTGCCAGGCGGTGGTCTCCATGCTCATGGGAATGACGGTAGAACCTCGAGCTTCGTCGAGGTCAATGAGCGGCGCGCGGGCCCTCCCGTGCCTTGCCCGGCGTGTCAGCCGCCGTACTCGCGCACGCAACCTCGTGTTGGTGCGGTGCGGAGACCCTCTGCCGGTGTGACTGTCCTGCGTCTCCCTCAGGGACTCCCCAGACGTGTTCCGGTCCGCCAGGTGCTCTGCCTGCTCCCGCTCGTCCTTGTGACCGTGGTCGCGGTGCGGCACCGCTCGGTGCTCGCCGAGGGCTTCGGCCATCTCCGGGCGGCCGAGTGGCCGTGGCTGGTGGCCGCCGTCGGCGCCACCTGTCTGACCTGGGTCGCGGCGGCCCTGACCCGGCAGGGCGCGGTGGTGCAGCGGCTGCCGCTGCGCCGGCTGCTCGCCACCCAGTTCGCGGCGGGCGCCGCCAACCACCTGCTGCCCACAGGTCTCGGCGCCGGCGCGGTCAACCTGCGGTTCATGACGGTGTGCGGGGTGCCGCTCGCCCGCTCCTCGGCGGCGCTCGCGCTGTACCTGCTCGCCGAGTCGGTCACCCGGGTCGGCCTGCTTCTGGTGCTGCTGGTCGCCTTCCCGGACGCCCTCCACCTCGGCGGTCTCGTACCCGCCTCGGCGACCGGGCCGCTCCTGCTCGCGGCGGCCGGGGTGGTGGGCGTGGCGGTGGCGGTGCTGCTGGTGGTGCGAAGGGTGCGGACGGCGGCGTGGTCCTTCCTGCGTACGGCGCTCTGCGAGGCCCGCTCGGTGCACACCCGTCCCGCCCGGGCTCTCGCCCTGTGGGGCGGCTCGCTGGCCTTTCCCACGCTGCAGGCGGCCGGTCTCGCCGCGGTGGGGCGGGCGCTGTCGCTTCCGGTGGCGCCCGTGCACATGGCGGTGGCGTATCTGGCGGCGACGGTCGCGGTCGCCGTGGTGCCCACCCCGGGCGGCATCGGCTCGGTGGAGGCGGCGCTGGTGGTCGCCCTGGTCGCCGCGGGCGGTCCGGTGGCCGTGGCGACCGCGGTGGTTCTGGCGTACCGGATCATCACGGTGTGGCTGCCGCTGCTGCCGGGGGCCCTGACGCTGGGGGCGCTGGTGCGGCTGAGGGTGATCTGACCGGGGGACGGCGGCCGTCTCGGTGATCTGACCGGGGGACGGCGGCCGAACTCGGGCGATCCGTCCGGGGGACGCCGGCCGTACTCGCGTGATCTGTGATCTGACCGGGGGACGCCGGCCGTACTCGGGAGTAGCGTCGGGAGCCTCTCCCCGCCCTCCCAAGAGCCGTCCGAAAGGGGCAGCCGATGCCGGTCCGCGTCGAACGTCAGGGACACGTCTTCACGGTCGTCCTCTCCCGCCCCGAGGCCCGTAACGCGGTGGACGGGCCCACGGCCGCCGAACTGGCCGCCGCCTTCCGGGAGTTCGAGGCGGACGAGGTGGCGCGGGTGGCGGTGCTGTGGGGCGAGGGCGGGACGTTCTGCGCGGGCGCCGACCTCAAGGCTGTCGGCACCGGGCGCGGCAACCGGGTCACCGAGGACGGCGACGGTCCGATGGGCCCGACCCGGCTGCGGCTGTCCAAGCCGGTGATCGCGGCAGTCGCGGGGCACGCCGTGGCCGGAGGTCTCGAACTGGCGCTCTGGTGCGACTTGCGGGTGGCCGAGGAGGACGCGGTGTTCGGGGTGTTCTGCCGCCGCTGGGGCGTGCCGCTCATCGACGGCGGGACGGTCCGGCTGCCGCGGCTGATCGGCACCAGCCGGGCGATGGACATGATCCTCACCGGCCGTCCGGTGCCGGCCCGGGAGGCGCAGGAGATGGGGCTCGCCAACCGGGTCGTGCCGACCGGGCGTGCCCGCGCCGAGGCGGAGGAACTCGCCGCCGCGGTCGCCCGTTTCCCCCAGGCCTGCCTGCGCGGCGACCGGGCCTCGGTGCTCGACCAGGAAGGGCTGGACGAGCGGGCGGCCCTGCGTGTCGAACTCCGGCACGGCATGGACGTACTGGCCCAGGGCCTTCAGGGCGCGGCGCGGTTCGCGGCGGGCGCGGGGCGGCACGGATCGTTCTCGGACATGTGACCACCGCGCGCACCTCGCGACGCCGATGGCCGCTTCCCGACGTCCCGGTGAGGGGACGTCACGGTCATGCGGCAGGATGAATCCTCACTCCGGACAGCGAACACCTGTCCGGACGCGATCGTGCAATCCGTGATTCGAGCAGGTGGCAAGGTGACGATTCATCACTTCCGGCTTTCGGGCCTTTTGGGCCTTTCCTTTCGTGCGGGAGGTGACCGGTGAACCGCGCCGTGACCCTGGACGACCTCATCCTCGGCGGGATCGCCCTGGCCGCGGGCTTCCTGGCGGCGTTCCTGTCGCGCGCGCTGCTGCGCTGGCTGGCCAAGCACGCCAAGCGCACCCGCTGGAGCGGTGACGATGTGATCGTGGACGCGCTGCGCACGGTGGTGCCGTGGGCGGCGATCGCGGGCGGCGCGGCGGCCGCGGCCGCGGTGCTGCCGCTGACGCGGACGGTCCAGCATCACGTGAACCAGACCCTGACCGTGCTGCTCATCTTCGTGGTCACCCTCTCCGCGGCCCGGGTGGTCGCGGGCCTGGTGCGGACGGTCACGCAGTCCCGTTCCGGGGTCGCGGGATCCGCCACGATCTTCGTCAACATCACGCGGATCCTGGTCCTGGCCATCGGCTTCCTGGTGGTGCTGCAGACCCTGGGCATCTCCATCGCTCCGCTGCTCACCGCCCTGGGTGTCGGCGGCCTGGCGGTCGCGCTGGCCCTGCAGGACACCCTCGCCAACCTGTTCGCGGGCGTCCACATCCTCGCCTCCAAGACCGTCCAGCCCGGCGACTACATCCGGCTGAGCAGCGGCGAGGAGGGTTATGTGGTGGACATCAACTGGCGGCAGACGACCGTGCGCCAGCTCTCGAACAACCTGGTCGTGATCCCCAACGGTCAGCTCGCCAAGACGAACATGACCAACTACACCCGTCCCGAGCAGCAGCTGACCGTGCTCGTCCAGGTCGGCGTCGCCTACGACAGCGATCTCGAGCACGTCGAGAAGGTCACCACCGAGGTCGTCGCCGAGGTGATGACGGAGATCACCGGAGCGGTCCCGGACCATGAGCCGGCCGTCCGCTTCCACACCTTCGGCGACTCCCGGATCGGCTTCACGGTGATCCTGGGCGTCGGCGAGTTCAGCGACCAGTACCGGATCAAGCACGAGTTCATCAAGCGCCTGCACAAGCGGTACCGGGCCGAGGGCATCCGCATTCCGGCGCCGACGCGGACGGTGGCGCTCCAGCAGGGCTCGGCCGTCATCCCGCCGCAGCGCAGCGGCGAGGACAGGGTGTCGGAGGCCGGTTAGGCCCGGCTGGGCCGGAGTCGGGGAACCGGCGGCTCTATGCTCGAAGGAGCATGATGTCCTCGCCAGACCCCGACCCCCCGACTCCGGCTCCGGCTCCGACGGCCCGCACGCTCGACCAGAAGCTGGACGCCGTCGCGCGCCATCCGTTCCGCGCGAAGTTCCATCTGCGCGGGCGTGATCTGGCCACCGCCCGGCTCAAGGGCCCCTCCACGATCCGGTGGCACGCCTACGACCTCGTCGCCAAGCGTCTGGCGCCGGCCGAACCGTACAAGGACGGAAAGCAGACCCCCTACCGGGGCCACCCGGTCTTCGTCGCCCAGCACGCGACCGCGACCTGCTGCCGTACCTGCCTCCAGCGCTGGCACGGGATCCCCAAGGGGCGGGAACTGAGCCGCGCGGAGCACGCCTATGTGGTGGACGTGATCTGCCGGTGGATCGAGCGCGAGGTGGCAGGAGCGTCCTGATCGGACATCGGGGTATCCGTGGCGCAGGCCACTGTCGAGCGGGATCCGCGTACGAGATATCTTGATGTCGAGCAATGTTGCAGACGTGGAGCGGAGCACCCGGTGACTGACTCGACCATCATCTACACGCACACTGACGAGGCCCCGGCCCTGGCGACGTATTCCTTCCTGCCGGTGGTCACGGCCTACGCCGGGAAGGCGGGTGTCGCCGTCGAGACGCGCGACATCTCGCTGGCCGGGCGCATCCTCGCGGTCTTCCCGGAGTACCTGAACGAGGACCAGCGGATCAACGACGACCTCACGGAGCTCGGCGAGCTGGCCAAGACCCCCGCGGCCAACATCATCAAGCTGCCGAACATCTCGGCGTCCGTACCGCAGCTGAAGGCGGCCGTCGCCGAGCTGCAGGGCAAGGGCTACGCGCTGCCGGAGTACCCGGACGAGCCGAAGACCGACGAGGAGCGGGAGATCCGCGCCCGTTACGACAAGGTCAAGGGCTCCGCCGTGAACCCGGTCCTGCGCGAGGGCAACTCCGACCGCCGGGCTCCCGCCTCGGTCAAGAACTACGCCAAGACCCACCCGCACCGCATGGGCGCCTGGACCTCCGAGTCCAAGACGAACGTGGCGACCATGGGCGTGGACGACTTCCGCTCCACGGAGAAGTCCGCGGTGATCCCCGAGGCCGGTTCGCTGCGCATCGAGCTGAAGGGCGACGACGGCTCGACCACCGTGCTGCGCGAGTCGGTGCCGGTCCTCGAGGGCGAGGTCGTCGACGCCTCCGTGATGCGCGTCGCCGCGCTGCGCGAGTTCCTCACGGCGCAGGTCGCCAAGGCCAAGGAGGAGGGCGTCCTGTTCTCCGTGCACCTGAAGGCCACGATGATGAAGGTCTCCGACCCGATCATCTTCGGTCACGTGGTGCGCGCCTTCTTCCCGAAGACGTTCGCGAAGTACGGCGAGACGTTCGCCGCGGCCGGTCTGACCCCGAACGACGGTCTGGGCGGCATCTTCAAGGGCCTTCAGGCCCTGCCGAACGGCGACGAGATCAAGGCCTCCTTCGACGCCGAGCTCGCCGAGGGCCCGGACCTGGCCATGGTCGACTCCGACAAGGGCATCACCAACCTGCACGTCCCGTCCGACGTGATCGTCGACGCCTCCATGCCGGCCATGATCCGCACCTCCGGCCACATGTGGGGCCCGGACGGCCAGGAGCACGACACCCTCGCGGTCCTGCCGGACTCCAGCTACTCCGGCGTCTACCAGGCCGTGATCGACGACTGCCGCGCCAACGGCGCGTACGACCCGGCCACCATGGGCTCGGTCCCGAACGTCGGCCTCATGGCGCAGAAGGCCGAGGAGTACGGCAGCCACGACAAGACCTTCGAGATCCCGACCACGGGCACGGTCCGCCTGGTCGACGGCAACGGCAACGTGGTCATCGAGCAGACCGTCTCCGCCGGTGACATCTTCCGCGCCTGCCAGACCAAGGACGCCCCGATCAAGGACTGGGTCAAGCTGGCCGTCACCCGCGCCCGTGCCACCGGCGACCCGGCCGTCTTCTGGCTGGACGAGACCCGCGCCCACGACGCGAACCTGATCGCCAAGGTCAAGCAGTACCTGTCCGAGCACGACACCGAGGGCCTGGACATCAGGATCCTCTCTCCGGTCGAGGCGACCAAGCTGTCCGTGGAGCGGATCCGCCGCGGCGAGAACACCATCTCCGTCACCGGCAACGTGCTGCGCGACTACCTGACCGACCTGTTCCCCATCCTGGAGCTGGGCACCAGCGCCAAGATGCTGTCGGTCGTCCCGCTGATGGCGGGCGGCGGCCTGTTCGAGACGGGCGCCGGCGGCTCCGCCCCGAAGCACGTCCAGCAGCTGGTCAAGGAGAACTACCTGCGCTGGGACTCCCTGGGTGAGTTCTTCGCCCTGGTGCCGTCCTTCGAGCAGTACGCGAAGGTCACGGGCAACGCCCGTGCCCAGGTGCTGGCCGACACCCTCGACCGCGCCACGGCGACCTTCCTGAACGAGGACAAGTCCCCGACCCGTCGCGTCGGCGGCATCGACAACCGCGGCAGCCACTTCTACCTGTCCCTGTACTGGGCGCAGGAGTTGGCCAGGCAGACCGACGACGCCGAGCTGGCCAAGGCGTTCGCCCCGCTCGCCGAGACGCTCTCCGCCAACGAGCAGAAGATCGTCGAGGAGCTGAACGCCGTCCAGGGCAAGCCGGCCGACATCGGCGGCTACTACCAGCCCGACCCGGCGAAGGCCGCCGAGGTCATGCGTCCGTCGGCGACCTGGAACGAGGCGCTGGCGTCGCTCGCGTAGGACGGCAGCCCTGTCCGCGTGACAGCCGCCCCGGCCGGATCCGATCCGGCCGGGGCGGTCGCGCATGGTTCGGCTGACCACCCCCGTTGTCAGTACCGGGGCCTAACGTGGTCGGTGTCGGCGTGGTCGGAGAGGGCGAGGCGAGCTGTGATCAACGGGTATGTCATCGGCGAAAGTCTGCGCACCGGTGCGGTGTTCGAGCCGGAGGGCCTGCGCATCCGCAAGGTGACCCGCATCGACGTCTCCAGGAGTGCCCGGGCCGGGCAGCCGTCCACCTGGACCTTCGTCGAGTTCGAGACGGACGACTCCCATGCGACCGCCCTCTCGCAGGCCCTGGCTGAGGCGCTGGAGCCGGACATGGGCTGGTACTCGGACTTCGTGGTCGGGGACGACCGGGTGGTCGTCTTCGCCGGGAAGGTGTTCCGCTATCGGCGCGGCGATGCCCAGGGCCGCGCCGAAGCGGTGGCGTACGGACGGAGCGTGGGCACTCCCGAGGACCAGCTCGACTGGAAGGAGTGACCCGCCGGACGGCACGCTTACGACGCCGCTCGCTCCCTGGGCGCCCCGGTGTCCGGGTGGGCGAGGCCCAGGTGGTCGCGCAGGGTCGTGCCCTCGTAGTCGGTGCGGAAGACGCCCTGCTCCTGCAGGAGCGGGACGACCTTGTCGGCGAACGGGTCCAGGCCGCCGGGGGTGATGTGCGGGACCAGGATGAAGCCGTCGGAGGCGTCGGCCTGCACGAATTCGTTGACGGTCTTCGCGACGGTGGACGGGGAGCCGACGAAGGTCTGCCGGTTGCCGGTGTGGATGACGAGGTCGCGGATGGACCAGTTGTTGACGACGGCGAGCTCCCGCCACTCGCGGGCGGTGGCCAGCGGGTCGCGGTACATGCGTACCTGGGCACGGCCGCGGGAGATGTGCTCCTCGCTCACGTTCGGGTCGATGTCGGGCAGCGGGCCGTCCGGGTCGTACGCCGACAGGTCCCGGTTCCAGACGAACTCCAGGTGCTTGATGGCCGTGGCACCGCTGACCTGTTGCCGGCGCACCTCGCGGGCCAGATCCTCGGCCTCCGCGTCCGTGTCGCCGAGGACGAAGGTCGCGGCGGGCAGGATGAGCAACTGGTCGTGTCCCCGCCCGTACTTGGCCAGACGGCCCTTGACGTCCGCGTAGAAGGCCTGGCCCGCCTCCAGGGTGGCGTGCCGGCTGAAGATGGCGTCGGCACTGGAGGCGGCGAACTCGCGGCCCTCCTCGGAGTCGCCCGCCTGGAAGACGACCGGGCGGCCCTGCGGGCTGCGCGGGACGTTGAACCGGCCGTGGATGTCGAAGTGCTTTCCCCGGTGGACGAAGGCGCCGGCCTTGGCGTCCCGCAGGAAGGTGCCGGTGGCCTGGTCGGCGAGGATCTCGCCGCCGTGCCAGGAGTCGAAGAGTTCGTTCGCGGTGGCCAGGAACTCCTTCGCCCGGGAGTAGCGCTCCTCCTGCGGCAGGAAGCCGCCGCGGCGGAAGTTCTCGCCGGTGAAGGCATCCCAGGAGGTGACGACGTTCCACGCCGATCGTCCGCCGGAGAGGTGGTCGAGGCTGGCGAACTGGCGGGCCACCTCATAGGGCTCGTTGAAGGTGGAGTTGATGGTGCCGGTCAGGCCGAGCCGGTCGGTGACGGCGGCCAGGGCGGCGAGCACGGTGAAGGTGTCGGGGCGGCCCACGACGTCCAGGTCGTAGATCTTCCCGCCCTGTTCGCGCAGGCGCAGGCCCTCGGCGAGGAACAGGAAGTCGAACTTGGCCCGTTCGGCGGTGCGCGCGAAGTGCACGAAGGAGCTGAACTCGATGTGGCTGCCGGCCTTCGGGTCGCTCCACACGGTGGTGTTGTTGACGCCCGGGAAGTGGGCGGCCAGATGGATCTGCTTCAGCGGCTTGCTCATGGTCTGCGGGTCCCTCCGGCTCAGGCGGTGACGGCTGTGGAGTAGCGGTTGGCGGGGCGGGCGAGCCCCAGCAGTCCGCGCAGGGTGTCGGACTCGTAGGCGCGGCGGAAGACGTCACGGCGCTGGAGCTCGGGGACCAGGCCGCGGGTGATGGCGGGGAGGTCCTGGCCGGTGACAGCGGGGCGCAGCCGGAAGCCGGTCAGTCCTCCGTACCGCAACTCCTCCAGGAGATCGGCCAGTTGAGCTGGGGTGCCGGTGAAGACGCGGGCGTCGCTGGTGTACTCGTGTCCGGCGAGATCCTCCAGGCGCTCCTTGCGGGCCGTGGCCCTGGCCGGGTCGTCGTCCAGGAAGACCACGAGGTCGCCGAAGACGTGCAGCGGCTCCCCGGCCCGGCCCGCCGTCTCCTGCTCGGCGCGGATCTCGGCGACGATCGCCCGGGCCTGGTCCGCGTCGTGCGGGGTGACGTAGCCGATGTCGGCCTGGCGGGCCACCAGCCGGTAGGGGACGGTCTGGTGGGCGAGAGCGGTGACGATCGGCTGGCCCTGCGGCGGTCGGGGCGTGATGGACGGGCCCTTGACGCTGAAGAACCTGCCCTCGAAGTCGATGTAGTGCAGCTTGTCCCGGTCGATGAAGCGGCCGGTGGCGACGTCCCGGATCTCCGCGTCGTCCTCCCAGCTGTCCCACAGGCGCCGGACGACCTCGACGTAGTCGGCGGTCTCGTCGAAGAGGTCGGTCACGACGCCCAGGGCGGCCGGGCTGTCGTAGGCGTCGATCCTCGGGATCGTGCGGCGGCCGAAGTGCGCGGCCTCGTTCGGACGTGCGGTGATCTGTACGCGCAGGCCCGCACGGCCCGTGCTCACGTAGTCCAGAGTGGCGATCGCCTTGGAGATGTGGAACGGCTCCGTGTGGGTGGCCACCACGGTCGGCACCAGCCCTATGTGCCGGGTCAGTGGCGCGACACGGGAGGCGATGAGCACGGCGTCCAGGCGTCCGCGTACCTGGTCGGTGCGCTCGTCCGGGTCGAGGAAGTGGGAGGACTGGGGTCCGAGCCCGTCTTCGATGGTCACGAAGTCGAGCAGACCGCCTTCGGCCTCGGTGACCAGGTCGGCCCAGTAGCCGGCCGTGAACAGGTCCCGGGGCCGGGCCACGGGCTCGCGCCAGGAGGCGGGATGCCAGCCGGTGCCGTCCAGGGCGACGGCAAGGTGCAGGTGGGAAGGGGAAGTCGAGGACACGAGTGGGTGCCTTCCTGAAGTCCGTACGAGATGGCCGGCCGGCGCCGGCGGGCGCGGCGGAGGGCGGGCGCGGCGGAGGGCGGGCGCGGCGAGGTGGGGGCCCCGGCCGAAGGCTGGGGACGGTCAGGAGCAACAGAGCGCGCCGGCCACGCGCAGCAGATCGATGTGGGCCCGGGAGTGCAGAAGCGGACGGCGGGACGGGTTCAGGACGCGGGCGTGCACGGTACGGGTCACGTCCTGCACCTCCGTCCGTACGGCCGTCGTGGCGCGCAGCTCGTCGTCAACGACAACAGCCCGGCTCCGCCGTCTGTTCCGCACTCCGGGAATCCCTTCGGTCAGGAGTTGTCGAGCGGCAGCCCGGGCGGGTTGACCTCGGACTTGGCGACGGCCTCGTTGGACAGGTTCCAGGCGGCCAGCCACTTGGCGTACTGGCCGGTCTTGATCAGGTGGTTGATGGCGTCGGCGAGCGGCTTCGCGAGCCCGCTGTCCTTCTTCGCGGTCGCCGCGATCAGCCCCTGCAGGGACTCGCCGGCGCCGGAGAACTCGCCCGCGTTGCGGGTCGCCTGGGGCGTGTTCGCGACCTGCCTGATGTGGTAGGCGATACCGGGGTTGGGGCCGAAGTACGCGTCGATCTTGCCGCTGGACAGCGCCAGATAGGTGCCGTTGCGGTCCGGGTAGTACTTGACGGTGAGCTTCTTGCCCTCCTTGGCCAGCTTCGCCTTCCACTCCAGGAGGATCTTCTCCTGGTTGGTGCCCGAGCCGACCGAGACGGTCCTGCCCTCGAGGTTCTCGTAGTTGCCGTCGAAGTTCCAGGTGCTCGTCCTCGGCACCTCGAAGGCCAGGTTGTCCTGCCGGTAGGAGGCGAACTCGTACTTCTTCTTGCGCTCCTCGGTGTCGGTGACGTTGGAGAAGGCCACATCGACCTTGCCGCTGTCGATGCCGACGAACAGGTTCTCCCAGGTGAAGTTCTTCAGCTCGGGCTTGAGGCCGAGGACCGCGGCCACCAGGCGGCCGAAGTCGGGTTCGGCGCCGGTGAGGGTCTTCTGGTCGCTGCCCACGTACGCCAGCGGTGCGAAGCCGGAGGGCAGGGCGCCGATGCCGATCTCCAGCTTGCCGCTCTTGCGGATGGCGGCGGGCAGTTCGGCGTTGAGGGACTTCACCTCGGACACCTCGAGGGCGGTCTGCGTGGCGGCGCCGTTGGAGAGCTGCCCCACGGTGACCGTGCCGGAGGATGCGCTGTCCGTGTTGGTGGCGGTGTCGCTCCTGCCCCCGCACGCGGCGAGTCCGGCGGCGAGGGAGGCGACGGCGGTGCCTGCGGTGAGACCGCGCAGGAGTCGGGTGCGGAGACTGAGGGTGGGCATGGCTGTCCTTGTCCGGTGAGCGGTGGCGGTGGTGGCGTGGGGGGAGGTTTTGGAGAGGAACGCGGAACCGGCGGGTTCAGAGCACCTTGCTCAGGAAGTCCCGGGTCCGCTCGTGCCGCGGGTTGTCGAGGACCTCGGCGGGCGGCCCCTGTTCGACGATCCGGCCGTCGTCCATGAAGATCACCCGGTCGGCGCATTCGCGGGCGAAGCCGATCTCGTGGGTGACGATGACCAGCGTGGTGCCGCCGCCGGCCAGGTCCTTGATGACGGCCAGCACCTCGCCGACGAGTTCGGGGTCGAGGGCCGAAGTGGGTTCGTCGAAGAGGATGACGCCGGGCCGCAGGGCGAGCGCGCGGGCGATGGCGACGCGCTGCTGCTGGCCGCCCGAGAGCTGCCGCGGGTAGGCGCCGGTCTTGTCGGCGAGTCCGACCCGGCCGAGCAGGTCGAGGGCGACGTCCCGGGCCTCCGGCTTGGTCAGCTTGCCGGTCGCCACCGGCGCCGCTGTCACGTTCTCCAGCACGGTCAGGTGCGGGAAGAGGTTGAAGTTCTGGAAGACGAATCCGATGCGGCTGCGCTGGCCCAGGATGACCCGCTCGCTCAGCTCCTTGAGGTGGTCTCCGTGCCGGCGCACGCCGATGGGCTCGCCGCCGACGCTGACATAGCCACGGTCGGGCTTCTCCAGGTGGTTGATCACCCGCAGCAGGGTGGACTTGCCGGAGCCGGACGGGCCGAGGATCACGGTCACCTCGCCCGGCCGTACGGTCAACTCCACGCCGCGCAGCACCTGGTGGGCGCCGAACGCCTTGTGCACGTCGTGCACCTGGATGGCGGCGGGGCGGGTCTGAAGCGTGTCGGTGGTCATACGGCGGCCTCCCTGCGCGCACGGGCCCGCAGATCGGCGAGACCGGTGCGGAGCTTCTGCAACGGGGTCGGCGGCAGCGCGCGGGTGGCGCCGCGGGCGTAGTACCGCTCGACGTAGAACTGGACGACGGACACGAGGCTCGTCAGGATCAGGTACCAGACGGTGACGACCAGCAGCAGCGGCACGATGTCGCCGGGGTAGGTGCTGCCCATGGCCTGCGCGGAGCCGAACAGGTCGAGCAGCGACACGTAGAACACGAGTGACGTGCTCTTGACCAGGCCGATCAGCTGGTTGACGTAGTTCGGGGTGATGGACCTGAGGGCCTGCGGGAAGACGATCCGCCGGAACTGGTGGCCCTTCGGCAGGCCGAGCGCGGCGGCCGCCTCGTGCTGGCCCTGGTCGACCGAGAGGATGCCGCCGCGGACCACCTCCGCCGCGTACGCCGCCTCGTTCAGGCTCAGTCCGACGACGGCGACGACCATATCGGTGGCGAGCTTGGACTCGTCGAAGCTGAAGAAGGCCGGGCCGAAGGGCACGCCGACGCTCAGCGTCTTGTACAGGGCGCTGAAGTTGTAGAGGAGGATCAGCACCACGATCAGCGGTGTGGAGCGCAGCGCCCACACGTACGTCCAGCTGACCGCGCGCAGGACCGGGCTCTTCGACAGCCGGGCCAGTGCGAGCACGATTCCGCCGAGCAGGCCCAACACGGCGCTGAGCGCGGTGACTTCGAGCGTGATGAGCAGCCCGTCGAGGATGGTGGGGCGCAGGAACCAGTAGGCGAAGCGGTCCCACTGGTAGAACGGGTTGGAGACCAGGCCGTGGACGAACTGGGCGACGAGGACCAGCACGACCGCCGTGGCGATCCAGCGGCCCGGCCGGCGCAGGGGCAGTACCCGCTGGGCCGCGGGGGGCTTGGCCGCGGTGTCTGCGCCAGGCGGCGCCGGGGCGAGCGACACGGCGGCTCCGGGGGGTTCACTCATGACAGGCTCCAGCGGAGTCGAACGCCCGGGCGGCGCGCCACGGCACCGCCTGGCGGCACGGGCCGCGGCGTGACGAGGCTGGTGAAGCGCAGTGCACCGGGGACGGGACGGAACGAGGGCACACCGCGGCGGCGGTGCGCGTCAGGGATTCAGAACGCCGTCAGCCGTGACAGCGGGCAGAGCCCGGGGTGGTACACAGTGCGCTGTTGACGCGGAGCAGGTCGACTGAACGGTTGGCGCACAGCAGGACGCAGCCACGGAGCCGCACTGCGGCTGTCCTCGAGGCTGCGTACATCACTGTCTCCGTCGTTCTTCCGGCCCGGGGGGCCACGCGCTTACCGAAACGTCATCCGGTCGGGTCGTCACCTGGGGCACCCCACCGCGGTGCGAGGGTTGCCGGTCAGCCAGCCAGGGCTTGTCGCTGACGCTCATGACCTTTCTGGCCGTAAGTCAATACAGGCGCCGCAAGCGATGTCAACGTGCGTCCGGCAGGTGATACGTGCTCGGCGGCGCCGTCCTGCCCCTCAACCGGTGCGGGTGGCGGCGTCGTTGGGGACGTGGGAGGCCCAGTCCAGGATCTGCACCGCGGCGCCCGCGGCCTCGAGTCCCCGACAGTGCGCGTGGTGCCGTCGGGCGATGCCGGCGTGGTCGAGGTGCGGACCGAAGGCGGGGTGGGCGGCCAGCCGGCGGGCGTACGCCCACAGGTGCGGGTGGTCGGCGATGCGGTGCACCGCGGCGGCGTCCAGGTGCCAGCGGTGCACGGTGTCGAGCTGCACCAGGCTGACCCACAACTCCACGTCCGCTGCGGTGAGTTGGTCGCCGAGCAGGTACTCCTGCCGGGCGAGCCGTCCCTCCAGTGACCGCAGGGTGCACAGCAGCGAGGTGAGCGCGGCGTCCCGTTGCTCCGGGTCGGCGTCGACGCGTCCGGCGCGCTGGGCGGCCGCGTCGATGCCCTGCTCGCACAGCCGCCGGACACCCTCGATCTCGGCGTCCGCACCCTGCGGATACAGCGCGGGGTGGTCCGTGCCGAAGTGCCGCGCCAGGTCGCGCACGATGTCCGGAGCGTGGGTGCTGACGATCCGGCCCGACCAGTCGTCGCTGAGCACCGGTGCCAGGGCGGCTCCGGGGTAGCGGTGGGCACTGGCCTCGTACAGCGGACGCAGCGCGGAGTACTCGCCGCCAGGGCCGTCGGGCACCGGGGGCAGCAGCGTGACGGGACAGACGTCCACGAGGCCGAGCAGGCTGTGCGTGATGGCTATCCGCAGACAGTGCGGACACGCCAGCGACAGGTGGAGACGGTAGCGGCGCGGCACGGCGTAGTGGCCGCTGCGCGCGTCGCAGCCGATCCGGCCGCGGAAGGCGGGGACCGGCTGTGCGGACGGGAGTGCGGTCAGGGCATGGGCGGACATGTCTCTCCCGGGGTTCTGGGACGCGAGGGTATGGAGGTGGTGGCCCACGGGCAGGCGGCGCTCCCCGGCGCGAACGGCGCGGGGTGGCGGCGGCGCGGCGTGGCTCCGCCGGTTTCAGCGCCGGTGGCTGCTCGCGCTGCAGACGCGCAGCAGATCGATGTGACGGCGGGAGGTCAGCAGGAGGGACTGCCGGCGCGTGCGATGAACACGGCTGATGACCGGCCTCAGGCGCCCCATGTTTCCCTACCTGTCCACTAGGAAATCCCACCGGCAGTGTCGATCCGGCCTCGGGCCGCGTCAAGAGGGTGGTCGAGGAGTGAGCGCGACGCTTCGACTGGTGGCTCCCTCGACTGGAGGCAGCCGGTTCGTCCAACTTGCTGACATATGGACCCCTTTCGGCAGGGCCTGCCGAGCGATGTGGCGCGAGCGCGCAAAGCTCCCTTCGGATTCGGGAAATACCCCCGGACCGCTCGAACTAAGGAGCACCTACATGAGTCCTGAAGGCAGGGCCCCTTCGCCGCTCGGGCCGCTGGCGCGCGACAGGTACAAGAGGGCCAGCAAGTTCGCCTCGCTCGCACTGGTGGTGGCGGCCGGTCTGGTCACCCCGACCGTGGCCGCCGCACGTAGCCACACCCCGCACACGACCGCGGCGCACGGCGGCGACTGCGAGCACCGCGCGGGCCTCCCCGGTGGCGACCACGACAAGGACAAGTGTCCCAAGCCCAGGCCCACGTACCCTACGGCTTCGCCCACGGAAACCAAGCCGCCCTCGGGCTGCTTCGACATCGACTCGGTCGTCCATGGGGACACCAAGTACATCTCGGTGGTATGCAACGGGCAGGTGTACGTCCTGACAGTCGCCGAGACGGGTACGGACGCGGGACACGCTGTCAGTGGCTGGCTGCCGGTGGGAGGCCCGAACAACGTCATCGACGCCACGCTGGCAGAGAGAGATGCTGTCGTGTACGTCTCCGTGCTGACCGCGAATGGACAGGTGCAGGAGGGCACTTGCACCACGGCCTCGGGCCAGCAGGGCCCGGGCCGACCGATCAACGTACCGTGCACCTTCGTGACGGATTTCCCCACGCCTCCGGCCTCTTGATCAGTCGGCCCGTGTAGCGACTCCCGGTCGCGTGGCATCAGCCGCACCGGGCAGCACCGCACAACGCAGCCGCCCCTCCCCCACCGAGAGGGGCGGCTCCGCGTTTCCGAACCTCTACGGCAACGCCTGCACCAGAAGATCCAAAACAATGGCAAAGGGGCCTGTGGAATCAGCAGTTCCTCATGTCATCGTGCGTGCCATGAGCACTGAGCACGTCCTTGATGACCGGTCCGACACCCACGCCCATGCACGCATACGCCGGACGGCGAACAAGGTGCCGGAAGTCACCGTCTACTTCTGGATCATCAAGGTTCTGACCACGGGAATGGGCGAGACCGCCTCCGACTACCTGGCCCGCCTGCTCGGCCCGATCCCCGCGGTCGGCCTCGGCGCCCTCGCCCTGCTCGGGTCCCTGGTCCTGCAGTTCGCGGTTCGCCGGTACGTGGCCTGGGTCTACTGGACCGCCATCGTCATGGTCAGCGTGTTCGGCACGATGGCCGCCGACGTCCTGCACGTGGGTCTCGGCGTGCCCTACACGCTCTCGACACCGCTGTTCCTGGTGGCGCTGGGCGCCGTCTTCGCCCTGTGGTACGCGAGCGAGCGGACCCTGTCCATCCACAGCATCTCCACCCGGCGCCGCGAGACGTTCTACTGGGCGGCCGTGCTCACCACGTTCGCGCTCGGCACGGCCGCGGGCGACCTGAGCGCCACGATCGGCCTCGGCTACCTGGGGTCCGTCGTCCTGTACGCCGTGGCGATCTGTGTGCCGGCGGTCGCCCACCGCGGGGGACTGCTGGGCGCGGTGGCCGCGTTCTGGTCCGCGTACGTCGTCACCCGCCCCCTCGGTGCGTCGATCGCCGACTGGATGGCCTTGCCCCACAGCCGTGGCGGACTGGGCTGGGGCCTGGGGCCGGTCACCCTGTCGTGGACGGTCGCGATCCTCGGCTTCGTGGCCTATCTGGCGGTCTCGCGGCGCGATGTGCGAAGCGACTCGGTCGCCGTGTGACACACCACGGCACGGGACCGGGCGGGTGACTCCTGCATGGTGGCGACGAGCGCGTCGACGACCTTCTGCACGGTGTCCTTGTGCGAGTTCACCCAGTCGGTGCGGGCGAGCACACTGGCCGCGGGATAGGCACCGCCCATCGCCGTCGTGGTGGCCAGGTCGATCGCGGAGGTACCGACGCCCTTCTTCTGGATCGCGGCGACCGCCGGCTGCGTCGTCATGACCCAGTCGACCTTGCCGTTCTGCAGCGCGGCGATGGCGGTGGAGCCGGCGCCGACCCCGATCCGGTGGAACTCGCTGGTCTTGACGCCCTTCTTGGCGCGCCCAGGAACTGGGTGAGGGTGTCGGTGCCCGAACCCAGATCGGTGACGTCTCGTTCCCCGACCGTCGCTTTCCGGTCCGGTTCCCCGACATTTTCTGTCCCGTCCCGTTCCCCGGCCGTCGCCATCCCGTCACCGACCTGATTTCGCCGGTGCGGGAAAGCGGACCGAGCGGCGGCCGACCACATGCCGTCGGTGTGACTTGCGTCTGACCTGGTGAGACACGCGGCCGATGCCGGGGTGTTGACCGTACGATCGGGCAATGCCTGACACGACCGAAACCACGCCCGGCTGGCTGACTCCCGACGAGCTCGAGTTGGCGCGAGCCCGCATGCCGATCCTGTACGTGGAAGCCGTGCCCGTGCGCGTCGACGACAGCGGTGAAGTCACCAGCATCGGACTGTTGCTGCGGATAGGGCCCGACGGGACCGTCAGCCGCACCCTCGTCTCGGGGCGGGTGCTGCACCACGAACGGGTCCGTGACGCCCTCCTGCGCCATCTGGAGAAGGACCTCGGACCGGTGGCGCTGCCCCGCGTTCCGCCCTCCCTGCAGCCCTTCACCGTCGCCGAGTACTTCCCGACACTGGGGATCACCCCGTTCCACGACCCCCGCCAGCACGCGGTGGCCCTCGCCTACATCGTCCCGGTCGCCGGCGACTGCCGTCCCCGCCAGGACGCGCTGGACCTGGAGTGGTTCAGTCCCCAGGAGGCCGCGTCGGCCGTGGTCCAGAACGAGATGCCGGGCGGCCAGGGCGTCCTGCTCAAGCAGGCCCTGGCCCACATCGGCTGCCTGCCCTGAGCGACTGTCGGGCCTGAGCGACGCGGCCGCCGGCCAGGTGCCCCGACGGTGCCGGGCCGGCGGCCGCGTCAACGGCGGTGCCGCGTCTTTGGAGCCCCGCATCTCGGGGCCCTCAGTGCACCGCGTCCAGCCGCGCCCTCTGCTCCGCGGTCAGTTCCAGTTCCACCGCGGCCAGGTTCTCCTCCAACTGCGCCACCGACGAGGCCCCGGCCAGCGGGATCACCGGCAGGTCGCCGCCGATCTGCCAGGCCAGCACCACCTGGTTGACACTCGCCCCGGTCTCCCGCGCCACCTCCCGCAGCACCGCCAGCCGCGCCGGGGTGCCCGGGTGGTCGAAGTCACGGGGCAACGGGATGTCCCGGCGTGCGTAGGCGCCCTTGAGCAGCGGTGAGTACGCGACCAGGGTCAGGCCCGGCTCGTCGCGCAGATAGCTCAGCAGCTCCGCGGTGGTGCCGCCGAGGCTGCCGTCCGGGAAGATCTCCTCGGGGATGTCGGTGCGCGGGCGTAGATAGCTGTGCTGGTACTGCAGCACCTCGTAGCCGGGCAGCCCGGCCGCCGCCGCGAGGGCGCGGGCGCGCTCCACCCGCCAGACGGCGTGGTTGCTCACGCCGAGCAGGCCGACCGTGCCCTCCGCGACCAGTTCGGCGAACCCCTCGACGGTCTCGCGCAGCGGCACCGTGCGGTCCTCGATGTGCGCGTACAGCAGGTCGAGCCGGTCCACGCCGAGGCGTTCCCGGCTGCGTTCGGCCGCCTCCCGGATCGCCTTCGCCGACAGGCCCTCGGGGTTGTCGACATAGCTCGTGCCGGGAGCCAGCGGGCGTGCGCCGAGCTTGGTGGCGATCACGATCTCGTCGCCGATGCCGCGGCTGCGGCGCCAGCGGCCGAGCAGTTCCTCGCTCTGGCCGCCCTGGCCGCCGTCGGTCCAGAAGGCGTAGTTGTCGGACGTGTCGATGAAGTTGCCGCCCGCCTCGACATAGCGGTCGAGGACGGCGAAGGAGGTCTTCTCGTCCGTCCGGGAGCCGAACAGCATCGCGCCCAGCGCGAGCACGCTCACCCGACGGCGGGTCTTCGGATCGGTGCCGATCATCCGGTACTTCATGGTGGTCCCTCCCGTCGCGGCCCGCTGGTGCGGGCTCGATCGGGAGTCTTCAGCTTGAAGCGCGCTTCAAGTCAAGGGCCGTGGCGCGCCGGGGAGCGACGGGAACGCGTGACGTCTGTGCGGCGGCATCCGCCTGTGCGGCAGCGTCCGTCGCGCGTCTGGTCCGCCATGGGACCATGTGACATAGTACTGACCGTGATCGGGCCCGGCGGGGCTCGCCGCGGCGCTCGCGGCAGCGGCGCGCGGCGTACGCGTCACACTCGTCGACGCGGCCCCCGAGGCGGGCGGCCAGTTCTACCGGCAGCCCGCCGCGGCACTCGGCGCACGGCGCGCGCGGGCCATGCACCACCAGTGGCGCACCTGGCGCACCTGGCTGCGGCTGCGCGAAGGACTCGACCGGCACCTCGCGGCCGGACGCGTCAACCATCTGGCCGATCACCACGTGTGGTGCGTGGAGAAGGAGTCGGAGGGGTTCACCGTGCACGCCCTGCTCGGGCACGAGCAGGAGCGGCCGGTCGCCGTGCGGGCCCGCGCCGTGCTTCTGGCGACCGGCGGCTGCGAGCGGGTGCTGCCCTTCCCCGGCTGGACGCTGCCCGGGGTCGTCACCGCAGGCGGCGCCCAGGCCATGCTCAAGGGCGGACTGGTGGTGCCGGGGCGCAGGGCGGTCGTGGCCGGGACCGGGCCGCTGCTGCTTCCGGTCGTGACCGGGCTCGCGGCGGCGGGGGTGACGGTCGCCGCGCTCGTGGAGTCGGCCGGCCCGAGGGCCTTCGTACGGTGCGCCGGGGCCCTGGCCGCCCAGCCCGGCAAAGGGGTGGAGGCGGCGGCGTACGCGGCCCGGCTGCTGCGGCACGGGGTGCGGATCCTTGCCCGGCACACCGTGGTCGAGGCGCAGGGCACCGACCGGCTGAAGGCGGTGACCGTCGCCGCGCTCGACGCAGGCGGACGTGTCCGGGCCGGCACCGCGCGCCGTGTCCCCTGCGACACCCCCGCCGTCGGGCACGGCATGCTCCCGCACACCGACCTAGCCGAAACCCTCGGCTGCCGCATCGACGGGACCAACGTCGCCGTCGACGACGAACAGCGCACCGACGTCCCGGGGGTCTGGGCGGCGGGCGAGGCCACCGGGATCGGCGGCGCGGCGCTCGCCCTCGCCGAGGGGCACATCGCCGGGCGGTCCGGCGCCGCGCGGCTCGCCGGTGCCGTACCCGATCCGCGGGGCTGGGAGCGGGCCGCGCGGCGCCAGGCGGCGCTGCGCGCGTTCTTCGCGGGGCTCGACAACGCGTACGCGACGCCTGTCCGCTGGGCCGAGGCCGGTACGGCGGTCCCGTGCGCCCGCCGCGCATGCCGCTGCTGCCCGAGCAGGAGGCCGCCGTGCGCGCCGCCACGGAGAAGGCCGTCGCGGCAGGGCTCGCGTAGAAGGGAGGCCGGTCATGCGCAGCAAACTCGTCCTGCACGCCGTCGACTCCCACACCGAGGGCATGCCCACCCGGGTGATCACCGGCGGCATCGGCGCCATCCCCGGCGCCACGATGAACGAGCGGCGCCTGTGGTTCCGTGAACACCGCGACGACGTCAAGCAGTTGCTGATGAACGAGCCGCGCGGGCACGCGGCGATGAGCGGTGCGATCCTGCAGCCGCCCACCCGTCCCGACTGTGACTGGGGCGTCATCTACATCGAGGTGTCCGGCTGTCTGCCGATGTGCGGGCACGGCACGATCGGGGTGGCGACCGTGCTCGTGGAGACGGGCATGGTGCAGGTCGTCGAGCCGGTGACCACCATCCGGCTGGACACCCCGGCGGGCCTCGTCGTCGCCGAGGTCGCGGTCGAGGGCGGCGCGGCCGCGGCCGTCACGCTCAGGAACGTGCCGTCCTTCTGCGTGGGCCTCGACCGCAAGGCCACCCTGCCCGACGGGCGCACGGTGACCCACGACCTCGCGTACGGGGGCAACTTCTACGCGATCCTGCCGCTGGCGGAGTTCGGGCTGCCGTTCGACCGCGCCCGCAAGGACGACATCCTCGCGGCCGGGCTCGCGCTGATGGAGGCGATCAACGCCGAGGAGGAACCCGTCCACCCCGAGGACCCGACGATCCGCGGCTGCCACCACGTCCACCTGTACGCGGCGGGGGCCACCGCCCGGCTGTCCCGGCACGCGATGGTCATCCACCCGGGCTGGTTCGACCGTTCCCCGTGCGGTACGGGTACCAGCGCGCGCATGGCGCAGCTGCACGCGCGTCGCGAACTTCCCCTGCACACCGACTTCGTGAACGAGTCCTTCATCGGGACGCGGTTCACGGGGCGCCTGCTCGGGACCACTGAGGTCGCCGGCCGTCCCGCTGTGCTGCCCAGCTTCACAGGGCGGGCATGGGTGACGGGCACGGCACAGTACCTTCTGGACCCGGAGGACCCGTTCCCGGCGGGGTTCGTGCTGTAGTCACCTGCCGCAGTCGCCCGGTACGGGAACGCCGGAGCACTGGGACACTGGTGCTGCGTGACATTGCACCCTTCGAGGAGACAGAAACACCATGGCCGCCCCGCGCCCCAGCTCGCCCTCCCCCGCTCCCGCCCTGCCCAGGCTCGGCGGCAAGAAGAGCAATTACCGCGAGCGGGTCGCCGACGCCCTGCGGGCCGCGCTGATCGCGGGCGAGCTGCGCCCCGGCGAGGTGTACTCCGCGCCGACGCTCGCCGCCCGCTTCGGCGTCTCGGCGACCCCGGTGCGCGAGGCCATGCTCGACCTGGTCAAGGAGGGCCTGGTCGACACCGTCCCCAATAAGGGCTTCCGCGTCACGGAGGTCTCCGAGAAGCAGCTCGACGAATACACCCACATCCGCTCCCTGATCGAGATCCCGACCACCGTGGCGCTGGCCCGGACGGCCGACCGGGTCTCGCTGGAGGCCCTGCGCCCGGCCGCCCGGGAGATCGTCACCGCCGCGGCGGCCGGGGACCTCATCGCCTACGTCGAGGCCGACACCCGCTTCCATCTCGGCCTGCTGGCCCTCGCCGGCAACGCGCACCTCGTCGAGGTGGTCGGCGATCTGCGCAAGCGGTCGCGTCTGCACGGGCTGACCGCGCTCGTCGAGGCCGGCCGGCTGCTCGCCTCCGCCCAGGAACACCTCGAACTCCTCGACGCCCTGCTGGAACGGGACGAGGACGCCGTACGGACGGTGATGACCCGTCACATCGGACATGTCCGCGGCCTGTGGGCGGCCCACGGCCGGGACCAGGACCGAGCGCGCGACTGACCACGCCCGCGCGGCCCCGTCCGCGCCCGGGCGATCCTTGAGGAGGCCCTCGAGATCACCCCGTTCCGCAAACTCCTCTACAGCTGCCGACGCCTACGGGATCCCCGAGTTCTACCAGCTCGGCGCGCCGGCCTTCCGGCGGGGCCTGGCAGAGTTGCTCCAGGACCGGGTTGACGCCGACGAACTGAGCCCGCCCGACGCGCGGCGGATCGCCGCGTGGACGGGCCGCGACAACGCCTGCCGCGTGTACGGGCTGCCCCGCTGAGATTCACCGCTGCGGGGTCAGGTGCCGCAATCCGTTCTCCAGCAGCGCGAACGCGTGTTCAGCGTCAGCCACCGCACCCGCATAGCGCTCGTCGGCCGGCTCCCCGTACGCCAGCCGTTCGGCGTTGTCCTGTGCCAGCGCCCAGTGGACCGCGACGATCTGGACGGCAGCCAGCCGCGCGGTGAGTTCCGGAGTCTCCGCCGTTTCCCGCAATGCCTCGGCGAGTGCGCGTTCGGCGCCGGTCTTGAACCGTTCCATCCGGGCCACCAGCGAGGGCGCGTCGAGGATCATCCGGAGGAGCCTGCGCACCTCGGGATGGTCGTTGAGCCCGGTGAACGGGTCCCGCTCGCGCAGCCCCCTGAGGAAGTTCTCGCGCACCGCGGCCAGCGGGGCGGTGCCGGGCGGGCGGGTCCGCACGACGCGGGCGATCTCGGTCTCGTGGTCGGCGAGGCGGTGCACCACGAGGTCCTCCTTCGCCGGGAAGTAGGCGAAGAGCGTGCGTTTGGACACTTCGGCGGCCTCGGCCACCTGGGCCACCGAGACCTGGTTGAAGCCGTGTTCGAGGAACAGCGTGATCGCCGCCTCGGAGATGGCCGCGCGGGTCCGCTGCTTCTTTCGTTCCCGTAGTCCTGGCTTGCCGTCCACGACGCCCACGGTACCAGAGATTTGCACTCTGAGGATTTCTGCACCTGGTATACATATAGCCCTGGACGAAAACGAGAGGGAGTGACGGTGTTGACGGAGCGCACGACCGAGGTCGTCATCGCGGGCGCCGGCCCGTCCGGACTGGTGCTGGCGTACGAACTGGCCCTGGCCGGGGTCGAGACCCTGGTGCTGGAGAAGCTGCACCAGCGCATCCAGCAGGTGAAGGGCGGCGGGATCCAGCCCCGGACCGCCGAACTGCTTCAGTCGCGCGGGCTGCTGGCGCCGCTGCTGCGGCGGGCCACACCGCGTGAGCCGGTGGGCGGGCACTTCGCGGCCCTGCCCGTGCCCCTGGACTGCACCCCCTGGCAGACCAGGCACCCCTTCCCCATCGCGATCCCTCAGTGGGAGATCGAGGAAGTGCTCGAGGAGCGGGCGATCGCCGTCGGCGCGCGGATTGTGCGCGGCACCGCCGTCTCAGAGATCGAGTCGGACGACGACGGTGTGGTCGTAACGGCGGACGGCCTCAAGGTGCGGGCCCACTACCTGGCGGCGTGCGACGGCGCGCACAGCACGGTGCGGAAACTGCTCGGGCTGCCGTTTCCCGGCAGGCCCGGGACGCACCAGGCGGTGGTGGCCGACATCCGCCTGTCCGCCGTGTCGTCGCTGGTGCCGCAGCAGATGGGCCATATGAGCAGCCTGACCCGTCACGCGGGCGGTTACTGGGCCATGCTGGTCCCTCTCGGCGGCGACCGGCACCGGCTCACCTTCGGGCGCGGGGACCAGGCGGACACCACCCGCGACCTCCCCGTCACCCACGAGGAGATCACCGCCGCGCTGCACGCCGCGTACGGCCCCGAGACCACCCTCGGTGCCGTGGACAACGCGTCCCGGTTCACCGACGCCACTCGGCAACTGGAGCAGTACCGCGCGGGCCGGGTCCTGTTCGCGGGCGACGCCGCACACATCCACCCCCCGCTGGGTGGCCAGGGCCTGAACCTCGGCATACAGGACGCGTTCAACCTCGGTTGGAAACTGGCCGCGGCCGTCCAGGACCGGGCGCCGAGCGGCCTCCTGGACAGCTACCACGCCGAACGGCATCCGGTCGGAGCCCAGGTCCTGCATCACACGTCGGCGCAGCGGGTGCTGGCAGATCCGAACCCGAGCGAGGACGCGGCCGCGCTGCGTGACATCTTCATCGACCTGCTCCGCCTGCCCGATGCCAACCGCCACCTCGCGGGACTGGTGTCCGGCCTCTCACTGCGCTACGAACTGCCCGGCGAGCATCCGCTCACCGGACAGCGGATGCCGGACGCCGACCTGGTCACCGAGGCCGGCCCCACCCGGCTGTCGACGCTGTTCGGCTCGGGGCACGCCGTCCTGCTCGATCTGGCCGGAGCCGTCCCGGCCGACTTCACACTCCCGCCACGGGTCGACCTCGTCCGTGCCGCCTGCACCGACGACCTGGGCGCCGCTGCCCTGCTCATCCGCCCCGACGGCTACGTGTGCTGGGCCGCGGCCGGCTCCGCCACCGGCGACCATTCGCTGCTCACCACCATCGCCGGCCACCTTGCGAAGGCGCACTGAGCCGGGTGCCCACCACGCCCTGACCGCACTCGCCCCTTACGCGGAGTGCTCGCGAGCCGGGGCGTGCCGGCAGCGCACGGCGACGGCCGCGATGTCGTCGTCGAGCCTTCCACCGCTGTAGTGGAGCAGGTCCTGATGGAGCCGGTCCAGCAGCTCGCGGGGCGGCGTCGGGCCGTGCTGCCGCATCCACTCCGGCAGCGGGAAGAACGTGCCGGTTCGATCCCGGGTCTCCGTGACGCCGTCGGTGTAGAGCAGCATCTGGTCGCCCGAGGCGAAGGCGATGGTGTCGACGTAATAGTGGTTCCCGAGGAGCGTCGCGAGGTTGAGGGGTGGCGAGGGGAGGCTGGGTTCGAGGACCTGGATCTCCCCGTGCCGCACCAGCACCGGTGGCGGGTGCCCGCAGTTGAGGATTCTGGCGTGCCCGCTGTCGTGACGGATCTCGGCGATGAGGGCGGTGGCGAAGTGCTCCGGCCGGTCCTGGGCGGGTGTCGCGGCGCTGTAGCGGGCCAGACTGAGCTCCAGGCGATGGATGATGCCCATCAGGTCGGGCTGGTCGTACGCGTTCTCCCGGAAGCAGTTGATCACCGCAGAGGCCGCCCCCACCGCCGACAGCCCCTTGCCCCGCACGTCGCCGATGAGCAGCCGGACCCCGTACGGCGTGTCGACCGCCTCGTAGAAGTCACCTCCGATCCGGGCCTGCTCCTGGGCAGCCAGATACAGCGACTCGATCTCCACGTGCTGGATGCAGCGCGGCAGCGGGCGCAGCAGCACCTTCTGGGCCGCGTCGGCGACGAGCCGGATCTGGAAGAGTGCCTCTTCCCGCTGAAGTCTGAGGTGGCTCGCATACGCGGCCGCCAACGTGACCGCGACGATCGCGGCAGCCGTGTAAGGCGTCCCCAGGTCGGAGTAGACGAAGCTGAGCCCGATCATCACCAGCAGGCAGAACGCCCCCAGCAGGACCGTCGCGAGCACGGGCCACATCGCGGCGGCGAGCGCGGGTGCCGCGGGCAGGAGGCGGCTGAAGGCGATCTGCCTCGGAGTGGCGAACGCCAGACTGGCGACGAGGACGGTGAGGATCACCGGTGACAGCAGTATGGTGTCCCGCCGGCCACTGTACGGAGGGCGGCGGCGCCGGAGCCGTCCTGACTTGATCACAAAATGCATACTATCGGGGCGAAGCGGACACCGAGCCGCGTTGGGCACGCGGCCGATCAGCCGCATCGAATCCCGTGCTGCGGCCCGCGGCGCCCCTCCGGTGAACCGTGCCTGCGCCCGTCGCCCGGCGCTCCGCCCGGCTTCGGGACCGACTCCCCGCCGCTCGCCGGGTATCCGGGTATCCAGAGACTCAGCGTTTACGTAAGGTGACGCGCTGCAAGCCGGGACAGCGACCAACCCGGGCACAGAAGCCGACCGCGCCGACGCTCGGGCTTGATTCCTTCGCGTACCGCTGCCAGGCTCCCAACCCGGGCCGGATGTGGATCTCGGTGACCGTGTGGCTTCTGTCCGCGGTTCCCCCGACCGCCTCAGGCGCCCGAGGAACAGGACCCGACAGCGACTCAGCGAGTGACCGTGACGACCGACAACGACGAGTGGACTCCGCGTTCCGCGGGCCGGATGCGGGCAACTCCCTCGCCGGGGCTGACGGTCATCGGGCAGTTCCGGCCGCGCGCGGCCGTATGGACGGCCGTGGCAGGCATCGCACTGTTCGCGCTGGTCGGCGCGAGCGCGCCGAACCACAACACACTCAGGGCGCCGATCACCTGGCTCCGGTTGCCCGCCATGCCCGGCGCCGTGTCCGCGGCGGTCACTTACGCGGCCATCGTGCTGTCGTGTCTCGGGACGCTCGGCCTTCTCCGCGCGCACGGGCGGGGCTGGAGGCCACAGCCACGGCTGCTGTTCAGCGCCGGCGCACTCGCCGTGCTCGTCGTCGCCAACCTCACTCCGGTCGGCTCCTCCGACATGGCCAGTTACGCGGCGTACGGCCGTATCGCCGCGCTCGGCGCCGATCCGTACGTGACGACCCCGGCCCAATTGGGAGGCGCCTACGCCCACCTGGTGAGCGAGGGGTGGCGGTACACCCCGTCCGTGTACGGGCCGGTGGCAACGTGGTGGCAGGCCGCTGGGGCGTTCGTCGGCGGTGATCGGCCGTGGCTGACGATATGGGCGCTGATGCTCGCCAACGCGGCCGCGTTCCTCGGCACCGGCTATCTGCTCATCCGCACGGCCGACGATCCGGTCCGGGCCGGACTGCTGTGGATCGCCAACCCGCTCCTGATCGGCGTGCTGGTGGCGGGCGGGCACCTGGACACCATCATCGCGTGTCTGACCGTCTGCGCGATCCACTTCGTCCGCAGGGCCACCCGATGGCACCACGACCTGATCGTCGGGGGGCTGGTCGGCCTGGCCTGCGGTGTCAAGATAAGTGCCGCCCTGCTCGGCGTCGGACTGGTCTGGCCGCTGCTGCGGGCGGGCTCCTGGCGACGGGCCGCCCGGCTCACGTGCGCGGCCGCGCTGACGCCGGCCGTCCTCTACAGCGCGTACGGTGTGCACGCCCTGGCCCCGCTCTCCGCGGCCTCGCGACTGGTCTCCACACCGTCGTTGTGGGCGGTGTTCGAGAAGTTCGGCGCCTGGTTCCTGGGCCCTCGTGGGGCCGCGACCGCCACCGGTGTCCTGTGGCCCGTCGTGATGCTCGCGCTGGCCTGGGCGCTGCACCGCCGCGTCCCGGCGGACTCTCCCGCCGTCGTCGCGGTACCGTTCGCGCTCACCTTCGCCTGGGTGCTCGCAGCACCGTGGACGATGCCTTGGTACACGGCTGTCGCCTGGGCATCGGCGGCCTTGTTCCGCTCAGGCCGCCTCACCCGGTACCTCGTCGTGACCACCGCGCTCCTGGCCCTGTCCCACAACAGCGGCGGTCACGGCTGGACCCTTTGAGCCAGTGGGATGTCGCGGACCATTGCCGGCGCGGGAGTTCGCCTCAGGGTTGCCGCGCCGGCCGTCGGCCGCAGCCCCGTCCCGGTCCTGCCGGGACGGGACGGGGCGGGTTCAGCGAGGGGAGGGGACCTCTCTCGCCGAGCCCGGTGCTCCCCCGCCTCAGCCGCCCACGTAGTCAGCGAGGTGCCGGCCGGTGAGGGTGGAGCGGGCGGCGACCAGGTCGGCGGGGGTGCCCTCGAAGACGATGCGGCCACCGTCGTGGCCGGCGCCGGGGCCGAGGTCGATGATCCAGTCGGCGTGCGCCATGACGGCCTGGTGGTGCTCGACGACGATGACCGACTTGCCGGAGTCGACGAGCCGGTCGAGCAGCCCGAGCAACTGCTCGACGTCGGCGAGGTGCAGGCCGCTGGTCGGCTCGTCGAGGACGTAGACGCTGCCCGATCCGGCCATGTGGGTGGCCAGCTTGAGGCGCTGCCGCTCACCGCCGGACAGGGTGGTGAGCGGCTGGCCGACGGCGAGGTAGCCCAGCCCGACGTCGGCGAGCCGGTGCAGGATGGCGTGCGCGGCCGGCGTGCGCGCCTCACCACTCCCGAAGAACTCCGCGGCCTCGGCCACCGGCATCGCGAACACCTCGCTGATGTCGCGCCCGCCGAGGCGGTGGTTCAGCACCGACGCCTGGAACCGCTTCCCCCCGCACTCCTCGCAGGTGGTGGCGACACCGGCCATGATCGCCAGATCGGTGTAGATGACGCCGGCGCCGTTGCAGTTGGGGCAGGCACCCTCGGAGTTCGGGCTGAACAGTGCCGGCTTGACGCCGTTGGCCTTCGCGAACGCCTTGCGGATCGGGTCGAGCAGGCCCGTGTACGTCGCTGGGTTGCTGCGCCGGGAACCCTTGATGGGAGACTGGTCCACCGTCACCACGCCATCGCGTCCGGCCACCGAGCCGTGGATCAGCGAACTCTTGCCCGAGCCGGCGACCCCGGTGACCACGGTGAGCACGCCGAGCGGGATGTCGACATCGACGTCGCGCAGGTTGTGGGTGTTCGCGCCACGCACCTCCAGCACACCGGACGGCTTGCGCACCGACGGCTTCACCGCGGCCCGGTCGTCCAGGTGCCGTCCGGTGAGCGTGCCGCTTGCCCGCAGTCCCGCCACCGTGCCCTCGAACACCACCTCGCCGCCGGCCGTGCCGGCCATCGGGCCGATGTCGACGACATGGTCGGCGTACCGGATCGTCTCCGGCTTGTGCTCCACGACCAGCACGGTGTTGCCCTTGTCGCGCAGTTGCAGCAGCAGGTCGTTCATGCGCTGGATGTCGTGAGGATGCAGGCCCACGGTGGGCTCGTCGAAGACATAGGTGACGTCGGTGAGCGCGGAGCCGAGGTGGCGAACCATCTTGACGCGCTGCGCCTCACCACCGGAGAGCGTGCCCGTCGACCGCTCGAGCGAGAGATAGCCCAGACCGATCGAGACGAACGAGTCGAGGGCCTGGCCGAGCACCGTCAGCAGTGTGGTGACCGACGGCTCCTTAAGGTCGCGGATCCACGCGGCCAGTTCGCTGATCTGCATCGCGTTGGCGTCGGCGATGCTGATGCCCTTGATCTTCGAGGATCGGGCAAGCTCGCTGAGCCGGGTGCCGTGGCACTCGGGGCAGATGGAGAAGGTCACCGCCCGGTCCACGAAAGCACGGATGTGCGGCTGCAGCGCCTCCTTGTCCTTGGACAGGAACGCCTTCCGGACCCGCGCCAGCAGGCCCTCGTAGGTGGTGTTGATCCCCTTCACCTTGACCTTGACCGGGTCCCGGTGCAGGAAGTCGTGCAACTCCTGGTCGGTGTACTCGCGGACCGGCTTGTGCGGGTCGAGGAAGCCGGACTCGGTGAACGACTGCACCACCCAGCTGCCGGGCTTCCAGCCGGGGACGGTGACCGCCCCGTCGGCGAGCGACTTGGAGTCGTCGTAGAGCTGGGTCGGAGTGATGTCGGTGACGGTCCCCATGCCCTCGCAGCGCGGACACATGCCGCCGACGACGCTGAAGCCCTTCTCGATCGTCTGTCCGTTCACGACGAGCGTGCCGGACGCGTCAGCCGTGGCGACGTTGAAGGCGTACGCCTTCTGCGAGCCGATGTACGGCTTGGCGAGCCGGCTGAACAGGATGCGCAGCAGGGCGCCCGCGTCGGTGGCGGTGCCGACCGTGGAGCGGGGACTGGTGCCCATCGGCTGCTGGTCGACGATGATCGCGGTCGTCAGCCCCTCGAGGACGTCGACCTCGGGCCGTGCCAGTGTCGGCATGAAGCCCTGTACGAAGGCGCTGTAGGTCTCGTTGATCAGCCGCTGCGACTCCGCGGCGATCGTGTCGAACACCAGTGAACTCTTGCCCGAGCCGGAGACTCCGGTGAACACCGTCAGCCGACGCTTCGGGATCTCCACATGGACGTTCTTGAGGTTGTTCTCACGCGCACCGTGCACGCGGATCAGGCCGTGGCTGTCGGCGACATGCAACGCAGGCGGCTGTGTGTCCGTGCTCGTGCCGACGGTCATCGGGTTCCCCCCGTGTGTGGTAGCGGCACGCCATCGGCATGCGCGGTGATGACGAACTCCTGGACTTCCCCGCCCATGACATCAAGCCTATCCCTGCAACAGCGATTGAGAGTTTGGGCTGAAAACCCGCAGGAGAGATGCACTAAAGTCTCAAACCGTGGAGTATCTGCGTCCCCATGACCTCGCCCGCGAGCACGGCATCTCGACCCAGGCGGTCCGCAACTACGAGCGGGACGGGTTCATCCCGCTCGCCGAACGCACCCCGAGCGGCTACCGGACCTACACCGAGGTGCACGCGGCGGCCCTGCGCGCCTATATGGCGCTCGTCCCGGCGCATGGTCACGCCGTGAGCGGGCAGATCATGAGGTCCCTCAACACCGGCGAACTCGACGCCGCGCTGACGGCCGTCGACCGCAGTCACGCCCAACTGCTGGGCGACCGGCGGACGCTGGACGCCGTCGGACAGGCCGTCGAGCACCTGACCTCCGGCCCGGACACCGGCCAGGACACGACCGACCCTGCGCCGGCGAGCACAGAGACCCTCAGCATCGGCGAACTGGCGCACCGCTTGGGCGTCACCGCGGCGACCCTGCGCAACTGGGAGACGGCGGGCATCCTCGCCCCCGACCGCGAGCCGGTCTCCGGACACCGTGTGTACGGCGCCTCTGACGTCCGCGACGCCGAGCTCGCCCACCTCCTCAGACGAGGCGGCTACCCGCTGGAGCGCATCTCCACCGTCGTCCAGCAGATCCGTACGGCCGGCGGCACACAGGCGCTGTCCGCCGCTCTCGACGACTGGCGGCGCAGACTCACCGTCCGCGGGGTCTCCATGCTCGACGCGGCCGTCCAGCTCTCCCACTACGTGGCTCGCCTCGACATCGCCCCGGCCGATCGGTTCATCCGTGCCGGGGCTGCGGCGGAGCACTGAACGGTTCCCCGATGCGGCTACGTGATCATCGCGGAGAACCGGGCGTGAACGTGACGGGCAGGCGCTGGGGGCCGCGCAGGCCGCCCGGCCTCCATCGCAGCTCGTCCGGCGGCACCGCCAGGGCGAGACCGGGAAGGCGGCGCAGGGCGGTTCCGATGGCGACCTGGCCCTCCAACCGGGCCAGCGGCGCGCCCAGGCAGTAGTGGATGCCGTGCCCGAACGCGAGGTGGGGGTTGTCGCGACGGGTGATGTCCAGACGATCGGGGTCCGGGAACCGCGCCGGGTCGCGGTCGGCGATGGCGGAAGCCACCAGCACGGTGGCGCCGCGCGGGATCGTCACGCCCGCGATCTCGACGTCCTCCCGCGCGAAACGGGCGATGCCGGGGCTGACCGGTCCGTCGTAGCGCAGGAACTCCTCGATCGCGTCCGGCAGCAGCGCCGGATCGTCCCGCAGCAGCTGGAGCTGGTCCGGGTGGGCGAGCAGTGCGGCGATGCCGCCGCCGATCAGGTTGACCGTGGTGATGTATCCGGCCACCAGCAGCAGGAACGCCGTGGCGATCAGCTCTTCCTCGTCCAGCCGCTGCTCCTCGTCACGAGCGGTGATCAGAGCGCTGAGCAGGTCGTCTTCAGCGTCGGCACGCTTGGCCTCCAGAAGCTTGGTCAGGTACGCGCGCATCTGCTGCCACGCACCGTCGACCACGGCAGGGTCCGGCGGCTCGGGTCCCCGGAGGATCATGTCGTCGGTCCACCGCTGGAAGTCGTACCGGTGCGTCGTGGGCACCCCGAGCAGCTCGCTGATCACGGTGACCGGAAGCGGCAGCGCGAAGTCCGCGACGAGGTCCGCGCGGCCTTCCTGCACGATCGCGTCGAGCAGCCCGTCGGTGACGGCCTGGACGCGGGGCCGCAGCTCGGCCACCCGGCGCGCGGTGAAGGCCTTCGAGACCAGCCGGCGCAGGCGGGTGTGGTCGGGCGGGTCCGCCCGGAGCATGTTGCGCAGCATGGACTCGCGCTCCGTCGCGGGCAGCTGCCGCAGGAGCCGGGGGTCCGACGCGTCGCGGACGTCGCTGCTCAGCCGCGGGTCGGAGAGCGCGGCGAGGCCGTCCTCGTAGCGCGTGACCAGCCAGGCCTGCAGGCCGCCGGCGATGACCGCGCGCCGCACCGGGCCCTCCTCGCGCAGCTGCCGGTAGAACGGGAACGGGTTTGCCACGAAGGCCGGGTCGGCATAGGGAAGGAGGATCGGCTGCTCGCTCATCGTGGTCTCCCGAAGTGCGTCGAAGTGCTTCACGAAACGTCTGGGGCGGCCACGGACTGTGTGGCGGATTCAGCACATTTTGGAGATATATATGCCCCAATATGTGAGGCTGTCGTGCACGCCGAGGGGAGGACCCCATGGAGCGGACCATGTGCTGTGTGGTGGGCGGCGGCCCCGCCGGAATGGTCCTCGCCCTGCTGCTGGCCCGGTCCGGCGTGGACGTCACCGTCCTGGAGAAGCACGGCGACTTCCTGCGCGACTTCCGCGGCGACACGGTGCATCCCTCGACCCTGACCCTGCTGGACGAGCTCGGCCTCGCCGAGCGGTTCGCCCGTCTGCCGCAACGGCGGGTGACGACCCTGCAACTGCCGATCGGCCGGGACCGTTCACTGATCACCGTCGGGGACATCGGCGCGCTGAGGGGCGCGTACAACTACATCGCCATGGTGCCGCAGTGGGACCTGCTCGACCTCCTGGCGGACGAGGCCCGACGGGAACCGTCCTTCTCGCTGCGGATGAACACCGAGGCGACGTCCTTCCTGGTGGAGCACGGAAGGGTCACGGGGGTGCGGTACCGCACGTCCGACGGCCGTACCGGGGAGCTGCGGGCCACCCTCACCGTCGCCTGCGACGGCCGGGGCTCGCTGGCCAGGGCACTGCCCGAACTGCGGCTGCGGCAGTTCCCCTCCCCCATGGACGCCTGGTGGTTCCGGCTGCCGCGGCGGGAGGACGACCCGCACGGGCTCGTGGGAGGCGTCGGCGACCGGTTCCTCACGGCCATGATCGACCGTGGGGACTACTGGCAGTGCGCCGCGCTGATCCCCAAGGGAACCGATGGCCGGCGCCGTGCGGCCGGCCTGGAGCGGTTCACGGCCGACTTCACGGCCGCCGTACCCTGGCTCGCCGACCGTGTGCACACGCTGCGGTCATGGGACCAGGTGAAGCTGCTCGACGTACGCCTGGACCGCCTCAGGCGCTGGCACCGCCCGGGTCTGCTGTGCATCGGCGACGCTGCCCACGCCATGTCGCCGGTCTTCGGCATCGGCATCAACCTGGCCGTGGAGGACGCCGTGGCCGCCGCGCGGCACCTCGTCGAGCCGCTGCGCGCGGGCGCGGTCGGCCTGCGTGACGTACGGGCCGTGCAGCGCCGCCGCCGGCCCACCACGGCCGCGACCCAGGCGCTGCAGCGGGCCGCCCATGCCCGGGTCATCGAACCGCTGCTGGCGGGCCGCCCGCCCTTCGGCAACCCCGGGCGAGCACAGCGCATGGCCGACCTGCTCACCACCTCGCGGTGGCTGAATCGGGTGCCGGCGTACTTCCTCGCCTATGGCGCCGTACGCGAGCGGCCGCCGGCTGCGGCGATTCGCTGAGGGACGGTTCGGCCTCCGTCGAAGCGGAGGGGCACCGCCGGCTCCCGCACGAGCGAGTCGCCGGGTGAGTCGCCGGGTGAGCAAAAGGCACTGCGCCGGGGGCGGTGTCAGCGCCCGGGATTCCGTTCACCGGCGGGACCGGTCAGGGCTGGTTCGGGGCGGTGGATGCCGCGCGGGCGGTAGCCGAGGAGGTCTGCGAGGCCGAGCAGATCGGCGAGCAGCCAGACGATGGCGAGCCACGTCTCGGTGCCCTGGAGCCCCGGGTCCCGGCCGGGGCCGCTGCCGTCGGGCGTGGGGCCGAAACCGAAGCCCTGCCCTGGTCTCCAGCGCGTGAGTGCGGCGGCCGGCTGCGTCGCCGCCCAGGCACGCGTCTCCTCGCCGCGGTGGTCGGTCTGCCGGCCGCAGAGCCACAGGGGGTTGACGACGTCCAGGACGTTGCAGGCGTTCTCCCGGCCGGGGGCGAAGAACCGCCGGTCGCGGGCGTGGTCGAGGACGGTGTCGATGACCCGCTCGGCGTACGGCACCGGCAGGCCGAACCGGGCGAAGGAGCCGCGGGTGAGCCGGTAGTGGCCGTTGACCGTCTGCAGGCGCCCGCTGTGCGGGGTGGGCGAGCCCCACATGCCGGTCCAGGCATCGACGTGGGTGTGCGGCCAGCCGAAGAGCGCCTCCACCGCCCCGGGCGCGGCCGGTTCCGCGCCCTGCCGCAGGTTCCAGTGTGCCGCGGTGGCCCAGGCGTCGACCCACGCTCCCGCGTGCCAGGCGCGGTCGCGCCAGGGCAGTGCCGCCAGACGCTCGACAAGACGGTCCGCGGTGGCTCCCCGCACGGTGTGCACCGGGTGGGCGAACGAGCTGCCGAGCGGGTCGAGTGCGTAGCCGACGCACAGCACGTGGTAGACGGCGGCCCCGTCGTCCGGAAGCCCGGCCGGCGGCGGCGCCTGCCCGTACTCGTGGACCAGACCGGTGGCGGCATCCTGCAGGGCCCGCAGCCGTGCCATGTGCTCCGCGGCGGGCAGTTGCGGCGGAGCCTCGTCGAGGAGGAGGTCGGCGATCTCCACCGCGTCACAGAACGCCCGCACCGTGGGCCGGGCGCCGGGCCGGTCGACGTACCGGCCGTCCTCCGGCAGCCAGCAGCAGGCCAGCAGATCGGCCGCCTGCGCACGAGCCGTCTCGGCGAACGCCGACACCTGCCCGGCGAGCGCCGTGCCCGCGCGCGGGGCCGCACCGCGCGCGTCGCGGCGGTCGCGGGTCCGGCGCGCCGGGTTGCCGGCCAATGACGGCGGTCGTTGCCGCTGTGACGCGTCGAAGCAGGCAGCCTCACTTCTGGCTTCCGTCAGCCGGCACCGGGGCGGGCGAGCCCCTGGTCGTAGGCGAAGATCACGGCCTGGACGCGGTCGCGGGCACCGATCTTGGCCAGGACGCGGCCGACGTGCGTCTTCACGGTGGACTCGGTCACGACGAAGCGGGCGGCGATCTCGCCGTTGGTCCAGCCCTTGCCGATGGCGACGAGGATCTCGCGCTCGCGTTCGGTGAGGGCGGCCAGTCGCGGGTCCTCGCCCGGGTCACCCCTCTTGATGGGCACGTGCCGGGCGTACTCGTCCAGGATGCGACGGGTGAGGGCCGGCGCGATCACCGCGTCGCCGCCGGCGACCGCACGGATCCCGGCGAGGAGTTCCTCGGGGCGCGCGTCCTTGAGGAGGAAGCCGCTGGCTCCGGCCCGCAGGGCGGCGTGCACATACTCGTCGACGTCGAAGGTGGTCAGCACGAGGACACGGGAACGCCCCCCGGCCTCGGCGATCCGGCGGGTGGCCTCGATGCCGTCCATGCCGGGCATCCGTACGTCCATCAGGACGACGTCGGGGCGCAGTTCGGCGGTCTTGCGGACGGCCTCGGAGCCGTTCGCGGCCTCGCCGATCACCTGCGTCTCGGGAATGGAGTCGAGCAGCACCCGGAAGCCGTAACGCTGGAGTTGCTGGTCGTCGACGACGAGCACCGTGGTCACCGGGTACCTGCCTGAGGTGTCAGGTCGAGGACGGCCTCCACGGCCCATCCCCCGTCGGCAGCGGGTCCGGCACTCACGGTCCCTCCGTACAGCGCCGCACGTTCGTGCATGCCCACCAGTCCGTGTCCTTCCTCGTTCCTTGGTTCGGGGTGTCCGGCCGGCCCGTTGTCGCGGATCCGGATGACGAGCCGTTCGTCCTCGACGACGACCGAGAGGTTGACCAGGGTGCCGGCGCCGGCGTGCTTCAGGGTGTTGGTCAGGGCTTCCTGGACGATGCGGTAGACCGTGAGCTGCATGCCCCGGTCCAGGGCGTCCACCTCGCCGACGGTCCGGTAGACGATCTCCAGTCCTGCGGTGCGTACGCCGTCGCACAACGTCTCGATGTCCGCGAGGCCGGGCTGGGGGCTGAGTTCGGGTGTCTGGCGGGCGCCGTCCGACGCCTCGCGCAGGACGCCGAGCACCCGGCGCAGCTCGCCGAGAGCCGTCCGGCCGGTGTCGCCGATGAGCTGGAGCGCCTCCTTGCCACGTTCGGGTGCGGTGTCGGTGGCGTACGCGCCGGCGTCGGCGAGGGTGATGATGACGGACAGGTTGTGGCCGACGATGTCGTGCATCTCCCGGGCCACCCGGGCGCGTTCCGTGGCGGTCGCGAGTCTGATGCGCTGGTCGCGTTCCGTCTCCAGCCGCGCCGCCCGCTCCCGCAGCCCCGCGAGCTGCGCCCGCCGGGTGCGCACCGTCAGGCCGACCGCCAGGGCCGCGGTCGCCGTGCTCAGCAGGAAGAACAGGGCGTCCCAGACGGACACGGCCGGCGACACGCGTACCGCGACCAGCACCATCCCCGCCGCCATCACCGCGCCGGCCCACGGCAGCCGTCGCAGCTGCCCGTGCAGGGTCAGGCTGTACAGGGCGACGAACAGGGCGACGTCCGCGCGCAGCGCGGCACCCAGCGACCACTGCAGGACGAAGACGACGGCGATGGCGACGAAGGTCGCCAGGGGCCGGCGCCGCCGCCACAGCAGCGGCAGCACCAGGCCGGCCTGCAGGGCCAGCACGGCCGCCAGGGGAAGCTGGGTGAAGGCGAACCGGAACCTGTGCCGGCCGTCGCCGTCCCCGTCCCCCGAGCCGCCGTGGTGCAGCAGGTCCGGCAGGCAGAACATGAGGAAGACCAGCGCCGCCACCGCGGTGTCCAGCACCCACGGATGGGTGCGGTCCGCCTGCCGCAGCCGGTGGCCGGCCCGGGCGAGCCGGGCCGCCAGCGGTCCCGTTCCGCCGGTGTCCCCGGCGGAGGTGGTCGTCGTCGTCAAGGTGGTCACCTGCCCATGGTGCAGGCCGTCAGACGTCGCTGCGCACCAGCCGGTACGCCGCCCCGGCCAGTGCGAGCACCGTCCAGCCGAGGAAGACCAGCAGCCCGGCGCCCGGCGACAGCGTGGTCGAGTCGTGGGTCAGGGCGAACATCGACTCGCCCGCGTTGCTCGGCAGGTAGGGGCTGATGTTGTCCTGCCAGGAGCTGGGCAGCAGGGAGATCAGCCCGGGGACCAGCATCAGGGAGGCGACCAGCACCGAGATCCCGCCGGCCACCGACCGCAGCAGCGCACCCAGGGCGGTGCCGATCACGCCGACCAGACCGAGGTAGAGCCCGGCGCCCAGCAGGCTCCGAACGGCTCCCGCGTGCGTCAGACTCATCGCGGCGGGGGTGCCGGAGACGATGCCGCTGCCGAACCCGAATGCGACGAACGCGCCGAGGGTGCCGACCACCAGCGCGACCAGCCCGAACACGGCCGCCTTCGACCACAGCACCGGCAGTCGGCGCGGCACGGCCGCGAGCGTCGAGCGGATCATGCCGGTGGAGTACTCCCCCGCCGTGACCAGCACGCCGAGCACGCCGAGGGCCAGCTGGGCGAAGTTGGTACCGAAGAGGGACAGGCTGACGGCCGTCGCGGTGGCGAAGTCCCGGTCCCGGTGCGGGGAGCCGATGCCGGACTTGTAGTGGTTCGCGGCGATCAGTCCGAAGGCGACGAGGAAGAGCAGGCCGAGGCCCAGGGTGATCCAGGTCGAGCGCAGCGACCACAGCTTGGCCCACTCCGAGGCCAGCACACGCCGTCCCGTCACCCGGTAGGCGGGGCGGGCCGGGGCGGCCGGGGACGTCTCGACGGTCGCGGTGAGCGTGCTCATGCGGTCCTCCCGACGGTCTCAAGGGTCTCGACGGTCGCGGAGCCGTGGTACTCCACGGCATCCCTGGTCAGGTTCATGAACGCCTCCTCCAACGACACGGTCCGCGCCGTCAGTTCGAACAGCGCGATCCCGTGCTCGGCCGCCTTCAGACCGATCTCCCGGGCACTCACCCCGCTCACCTGAAGCTCCTCGGAGCCGGCCCGGCCCGTGATCTCAACCCCCGGAGCGGCCAGTGCCTCCCGCAGCCGTGCCGGCTCCTGGGTGGCCACCTGCACCATGTCGCCGCCCGCCTCCCGGACCAGGTCCCGCACGGTGGTGTCGGCCAGCAGCCGCCCGCGCCCCACGATGATCAGATGGTCCGCGACCAGCGCCATCTCGCTCATCAGGTGAGACGACACGAACACGGTCCGTCCCTCGTCGGCGAGCGCCTTCAGCAGGTTGCGGATCCAGAGCACGCCCTCCGGGTCGAGCCCGTTGACCGGCTCGTCCAGCATCACCGTCTGCGGATCGCCCAGCAGCGCCGCCGCGATACCGAGCCGCTGCCCCATCCCGAGGGAGAAGGCACCGGCCCGCTTCTTCGCCACACTGCCCAGCCCCGCCATTTCGACGACCTCGTCGACCCGGCGCCGCGGAATCCCGTGCGTCAGCGCGAGCGCCAGCAGATGGTTGTAGGCCGAGCGGCCCGGATGGATCGACTTCGCCTCCAGAAGCGCCCCCACCTCCTGCAGCGGCGCCTGGTGGCGGGCGTAGCGGTTTCCGTTCACCGTGACGGAGCCGCTGGTCGGGGCGTCGAGTCCGACGATCATGCGCATGGTCGTGGACTTCCCCGCGCCGTTGGGCCCCAGGAAGCCCGTCACCGTGCCCGGCTTCACGGCGAAGTCCAGCCCGTCGACGGCCGTCTTCTCCCCGTACCGCTTGGTCAGCTGCTGTGCGTCGATCATGCGGGTCTCTTCCTGTCGGAACCGGCGCCCGTCTATCGCCTTGACGCCTCACCGACAACGCTAGGAGGCGAAACACCCCGATCCGGTGGTACCGCGGACCGATCCACGCCCGCGGGGTCGTACCGCGGTACTACGCTCCACTGCACCCTCGGTCTCACCGTTCAGGTCGCGCTCAGGCTCGGCGTCCCATCGTGCGGATCATGACCGCAAGGCACGTCCTCGACGACCGGCCCCTCACCGTTCTACTGGGCGGCCGTACTCGCCACACCGGCACCGCCGCGGGCGACCTCACCGCCACAGCCGGCCTCGGTTACCTGGGCTCGGTCGCCCAGTTCGCGGCGGCCATCCGCGCACCCGCCCTGGCCCACCGCCTCAGCACCCTCAACGCGGTCGCCGCCTTCTGGACCGCGTACGTCATCACCCGCCCCTCGGCGCATCCCTCGCCGACTGGATGGCCCTCGGCCACGCCCGCGGCGGCCCCGGCTTCGGCCTGGCGCCGGTGGGCACGACGGCGCGGGCTCGGACTGCCGCTCGCGCGGCGCCCGGCCCATGCCGTCGGCGGCGAGGTGTCCCCCGATCCGGCGTGCACCCGCGGGGCACGCTTCGTGGCGCGAAGTGCGCGAGGGCGACCGCGGCGATGACCAGGCCGAAGAGGACCGCGGACAGCCAGTAGCCGAAGTCCGTCCGCTCGGAGACCAGGTCACCGGCGGCGGTGCCGAGAGCGAACGTGAACAGGACGGCGAGCCCATAGAACGACTGCGGCCCGTGGTGTCGATGGTGTGGATGGACAGCGTCCGCTCGCGTGAGCGCATCCTGACTGCCACGCGGCATCCGCCGCCCCGCCGTCCGCGCCCGAGCAGCATGGCGCCATGACACCTCCTGGCCACGGCCTTCTCATTGCGGCGCTCCGCCCTTCCCCGTCCGCCGCCTGGAAGAGAGCCGCCCTGAACCATCCCGCCAGCACCGTGCGCCCGTCAAGGACGCGCAGCAGCTCGGGCAGCACCTGGTCGAAGGTGGGCGCGTCGACGACCATTTCGTCACGGATCCCGTGTCCCGGAGAGCGTGATCGGCGGCGGCCTCAGGAGAGTCGCCGCCGATCAGGTTCGTCAGCGCATATCCGTGAGGAGGGTGTTGAGTTCAGCCTCCTGCTGTGACGGCGACATCGGCGGGTTCGGGTGGTCGATACCGAAGGTCTTCAGGACCTGGTCCATCTGGGCGTCGATGAACGTCCAGCCAGTGTTGTCCAGCGGCTGCAACGAGGCTTGGTCGGCATCCCAGAGGTCTCGCAGCGACTGAGCAGCTGCGTGGGCCCCGGTCGCGTTCCCCGACTGTGCGTCCTTGAGTGAGGTCGATGCGAGTGTCCTCAGTGCGTCGACCTTCGTGGACGGGAAGTTCTTCACGGCCTGGCCAGGGGCGAGATGAACGGTGGAGGTGGCGTCGGTCTCCGGCGCTGGGCCGACGTGCGGCTGGCTGTGAGCCCAGACCAGCAGGCCCCCGGTGGCGACGGCGAGGAGGCCGAAGCCCGCCAGCGCGATGCGCTCCCTCTGCGGGTTGGCGGTGATCTGCGGGGTGTGCGTAGCGTCGTAGGTCTCGGTCACGTCGGAGCGCGTCACCGTCAGGTAGATGACAGTCGCCAGGATCAGGCCAAGGAAGATCAGGCTGGTGGTGAAGGTGCCCAGCGCAAGGCCGGTCGGGTCGCCCGGGTTCTGAGCGACCTTCGGGGAGGCGAGCCAGTCGCCGATGTTGGCGCCCAGCGGGCGGGTCAGGATGTAGGCGAGCCAGAAGGACAGCACCGGGTTCGCGCCGAACTTCCACAACAGCGTGATCGCCGCGATGAGGCCGAGCGGCAGCAGCACTGAGACTCCGGGGCTCCAGCCGGTGAGCTCCAGAGTCCAGTCGCCGGTCGCGGTACCGAGCGCGAAGGTGACGAGAACGGCGAGCCAGTAGAACGACTCACGCGACGGCGTCGTGACCGAGTGGATCGAGAGGGTGCGCTCGCGCAGCCACCACACGCCGAAGACCACGGCGAGCAGGACCGAGAACACTGCGGAGCTGATCCACAGCGGCACGTTGAGCTGGTCGGTCAGGATGTCGGTGTACAGCGTGCCCGTGACACTGACAACGACCACGGTCAGCCAGTACGGGAATGGGACGTACCGCTTCAGCCGCAGCTGGACGCCCAGAACCACCACGAATACCGCGGTGAAGATCCATGCCGTGTTCACCAGGCCGACGCCCAGCTTCATGTTGATCCAGTCGGCGAAACTCTCACCGACGGTCGTGCACAGGATCTTGATCACCCAGAACCAGATGGTGACCTCGGGAACCTTGTTCAGCATCAGCCGCCCACTGCGGTGCGTGCGGGCTTCGCTCGTCGTTGTCATGCGACGAGGTTGGCTCGGCCAACCTGCACACAACCTGACTACGCGATCGCCTCTGGCGCGGGGAAGGTCACCTCGACGCGACCGTGACCATCCGCGATCGCACGGACTGCCACTCCCGCGGACGCGGCGAGACGCTTTACCACGGCCAGTCCCAACCCGTGCCCGTTGCCGCTGGTCACGCCCGCTTCGAAGACCCGGTCGACCTCCGCCGGATCGAACCCCGGGCCATCGTCGAGGACATCGATCACGACCCCCTGGGGCTGGATGCGCGCCGTGACCCAGACGCGCGAACTCGCATGCCGCAGGCCGTTCTCCAGCAGGGGTGACAACACAGCCACGACGAGCTCGGTTGCCACGGCGACATCGACGTTGGTCGGGATGGCGAGTTCGATGGAGCGACCGGCGATCGCCTGTCGCGCCGCCGCCCTGAGATCGCAACGGGTACCGCCATCGATCCGTGTCCGGGCGGTACTCAGAATCGTCGTGATCGCCGTGTTCAGACGGTCGACCTCGGTCAGAACAGACTCCGGTGCCAGACGATGACCGGAAAGTTGCGCCAACTGCGCCTCGCCCCGCAGGGCCGTCAAGGGCGTCCGCAATTCGTGGGCGATCTCATCGGTCAGCCGGCGCTCGTCCGCAAGCGCGTTGTCCACGCGGTCAAGTAGGCGATCGAGAGTTCGCCCGAGCTCCCCGAATTCATCGCGAGGAACGCCGAGGTTGAATCGGCGCCCGTGTTCGTGATCGCCCCAGTCGTCGGCGAGAGCGGCCATTTCGTGGACCACCCGCAACGCACGACCCACCACGAGGTGTGCGACGACGCCGGCGAGCAGGATCGAGATGCCGCCCAACATGAGCGACATCGTCAGGCTGCGCTGCTCCGACGTCTCGTACGGCGTCAGATCCACCCTCACGACTGCCATGACGTGGTGGCCTTCGAGCCGGATTGGCTCGGCATGCAGAAGGTAACTGCCGACCGTGGTGGTTTGGGACTGCCCGGAGCCGGCAAGCGCCTCGACGCGGTCAAGGACGCCGCCCGGCACGATCCCGTCAACAAGGTGCCCATCGGCATACACCCACGAGACCGTGTCCAGCGCTTCGTTGCCGCTCTCGATCAGCACGACGTGGCCACCGCGTACGGCTACGTTCGCCGCCACCGCCTCTGCACGTGTATGCGCCAGAGCGTTCGCGTCGGCGTCGGTCACCTGGCTCAGCAACACGTGTGAGACCACCACCAGCACTGCGACCACCGCAGTCGCGATCAGAACCGCAAGCGCGACGACCCTTCCACGGAAGCCCGTCACTCCCATCGATAGCCCACCCCACGGACCGTCGCCAGGCGATCGGCCACGCCCAGCGCACCGAGTTTGGTCCGTAGCCGGCGAACGAAGGAGTCAAGGGTGTTGTCGCTGACCTGCGCGCCATGCGGCCAACCGGCAGCAACGAGGGCGTGGCGGCGTACGGCGTCGCCCTGCGAGGCGATGAGCCTACCCAACAACCGAAACTCGGTCGGCGTCAGGCTCTCGCTTGTCGAACCGTAGATCACGACATGTTTCGCCGGATCGAGAACGACGCCCCTTGGTGGGGTCGTCGCGGTCGTTCTGCGTAGCAGGGCGCGGACCCTCACCAGCAACTCCGGGATGTCGAACGGTTTCGTCATGTAGTCGTCGGCTCCCGCCTCGAAGCCGCCCACCTTGTGATGCATGCCATCCAGAGCGGTGAGCATCAGCACCGGGGCATCAACGCCACGTGCCCGCAGCGCCAAGCAGACATCGCGGCCATCAGCGTCCGGGAGCCCTAGATCCAGGACGATCAGGTGAGGGATCGGCTCAAGGTGCCGCAGCAAGCTGTCCGCCGTAGAAGCGACTGCGATCGTATGGCCGTCGTGCTCAAGTGCACGCTTGAGGACGTCGCGGACCGCTGCGTCATCCTCACACACCATGATAAAGGCCACACGCTGACCCTAGGTACTCCAGCGAGAGTTCTCCATTCCGCCTAGTCAGCGCACTGGTGGTCCGCGAGATCCGTAACGGCGTCTACTTGCGGTGCGGCTGGACGGTCCTCGCCCCCGGCGAGCGCTTCGCGCTCGACCGCATCGTCCTGCCCTTCTGGTCCGCCGCCGTGCTGTGCGTCACGGTGGCCGCCACGATTCTGCCGCCCCCTGCGCATGATCCTGGTGCCGCGCTTCGCCACCGACCACGCGCGCGTCGGCGTCACCGCCATCGACATCCGCGCCGTCAACACCATGGGGACCCGATTCGCCCCCGCACTTCGCCGGCCGCACGGCCAGGGCGCCTCCAACTGGTGGACCATCATCTCCGGCCCCGCCACCCTCGCCCCGCACGCCTCCGCCGCCGGCGACCTCACCGCGACCGCCGGATTCGGCTACCTCGGCTCGGTCGTCCTCTTCGCCGTGGCGATCTGCGTTCCCGCACTCGCCAACCGTTTCGGCGCCCTGGCCGCCGTGCCCGCCTTCTGGACGGCGTACGTCATCACCCGCCCCCTCGGCGCATCCCTCGCCGACTGGATGGCACTCGGGCACGCCCGTGGCGGCCTCGGGTTCGGCCTCGGTCCGGTCACCCTCGCTTGGACGGTCGCCATCGCCTGCTTCGTCGGCTACCTGGCGGTCTCGCGCAAGGACACGTACTACGACAAGTAGGAGGTGAGCGGGTAGCCTGTACGCAACGACGGTGAGGGAAGGCGGACGGCGAGGTGGCGGGCCAAGGAGACGAGGAAGCCCACGAGGCATCCGGCAGGCGGGCGCGCGGCGAACTGGAGAGCGATGTGCTCGCCGCGCTCTGGGCGGCCAACGGGCCGCTGACCGCGCGGGATGTCCGGGGACGGCTGCCGGGCGACCTCGCCTACACGACCGTACTGACCATCCTGTCCCGGCTATACGACAAGGGCATGCTGGCACGGCACCGCGAGGGCCGTGGCTATGCCTACGAACCGGTCCGCGACGAGGCGTCGCACACCGCCCAGCGCATGCACTCCCTGCTGAAGGGCGGCTCCGACCGTCAGGCGGTACTGGCCCGCTTCGTCTCGGAACTGTCCGAACAAGACGAGCACCTGCTGCACCAGGTGCTGTCTGGGCACGACGACATACTCCCCGACAGCCGACGCTCACCCGGCAAGCGGTGAGCCGGTGCTGATCAGCGTCTACATCCCTTTCCTTGTCACGGCGACACTCGCCGTGCTCGCGCCCCCCGTGGCGCACCGGCTGCCCCCGCGCCCAGCGGCCCTGGCGCTGGCCTGTGCCGCGCTGGTGACGGCGGCAGGCTGGGCGGGATCACTCGCCCTGCTGGCTTTCACCAGAGTGGCGCAGATCCCGCAGATCGCCGAGGAAGGCCGCTGGTCCGTGTCCGCCCTGCGCTCCCAGGACCCCGTCTATGCCGTCGTCGCGGCCGTCAGCACCCTGGTGCTCGCGGTCTGCGTCGTCTCCCTCGGCGTGGCCGCCGTCCGGCAGGGCCACCACCTGCTCCGGGCCCGGCGGGAGTGCGCCAAACTGCCCGGGCACACGGAGCTAGCCGTACTTGATGACGACGTCCCGGTGGCCTTCGCGCTGCCTGGGGCACCGGGCCGGATCGTCGTCTCCCGGGGGATGCTGCGCCGCCTCGGTGACGCCGAGCGCGAGGCGCTGCTCGCCCACGAGCGGGCGCATCTGCGCGGGCGTCACCACGTCTTCCAGAGCGTGTGGCGGCTCACGGCCGCTCTGAACCCGTTGTTGCGGCCGGTGGCCGTCGCGGGCAACTTCGTCCTGGAGCGCTGGGCCGACGAGGAGGCCGCCGAGCGGGTCGGTGACCGTACGGTCGTCGCTCACGCCGTGGGCCGCGCCGCGCTGGCATCCACCGGTGCGTCCCGTCCCGCCGCGCTGGCCGCGACCGGCGGGGTGGTGCCCCAGCGGGTACGGGCCCTGCTGGCTCCGCCGCCCGCCCGCCGGAGCCTGCCCTTGCTGGCGGGCGGTCTGCTGCTGGCGGTCTGCTGCGCGAGCCTGGCCAACGCCGCCTCGGACAGCGACCGGATGCTGGACAGCGCGCAGTGGGCACTGTGCACGGCACATGCCGACACCACCACCGCCGCGCCGACCGACCACGACGATGACCCTGGGCACGGACCGCACGGCTGCTGTGCCGCCCCCGATCGTCCGGAGCATGGAGAGCGGTACTTCTGACCTGCCCGGCGCCGGTGCTCACCCCGTCACGCGGTCGCCCGGACGGACCGGCAGGAGCTCGGTGAACGGGGCCGGTGCACGGCTCGCCAGGGCGAGCCGGCCGCCGAGCGAGAAGGACAGTTCACGGGCGAGCGCGAGCCCGATGCCGGTGCCCGGCCCGGCGCCGGTGTGCAACGACTCGGCGGCGCCTGCGATCCCGATCGCCTTCTACGCCGGGTGTGCGTCCGCCGACACCGGCGGCCACGGCGGCGACGGCGCTCAGCCGGCGGTCGAGCAGGAACAGCGCGGCCACGCTCGCGGCGGCAACGGTGGCGTGCCCGCTGGGGAAGGCATAGTCCGAAGGTGCCGGGCAGGTGTCGACGAGGTAGGCGTGGGGCATCGACCGGCAGGGCCGCTCTCCGCGACGAGCTTCTTGACGACCTCGGCGGCGGCGAAGGCGGTCAGGACGGCGACCGGCGCGGCCAGCGCGAGGGTCATCGCCTGCGGGCCACGGCGCCGTGCGGTCCACCAGCCCGCGATCATGAGGATCGCGAAGACCCCGAGACGGCGAGCGGGACGAGTCCACGCGGTTTGCCAGGCTCATCTGATCCCGGGAGTCGACTACCGGCCTGCCTGTTCAGCGACGTGAATTCACCGCCCGGGAGGCCATCTGGTCACCGACGTCACGCCCGTCCGGGGTCGGACGCGGACGGGGCCCGCCCATCCGGGGTCGGACGCGGACGGGGCCGCCCGTCCGCCGCGGGTGCATCACGGTCCGCCCCGGCCAGGACGGAGGGCGCCCGGCGGGTGCGCAGCCACTCGATGGCAGGAGGCAGCAACCCGGCGGCGACTACAGCGCCGATGACTGGCGCCAGGTATGCCACCCCGTGCCGCCCGCTCTCGCCGAGCGCGTAACCGGCAAGCACCAGCGACTGCGACCAGACGATTCCGGCCAGGGATTGCCACAGGGTGAAGGATGCGGCCGGCATGCCCAGCAGCCCGGCCGCCGGGTGGACCAGGGTGCGCACCACCGGGACAAACCGCCCCAGCAATACCGCCCGCCGGGGCCCGTAACGCGTGAACAGCGCCTCGGCCCGGCGCGTGCGGGCCTCACCCCGGCTCCCCGGCCGGCGCAGCCGCATCGCCCGGCCGCCGCGCCGCCCCAGCCAGAAGCCGGTCTGCGCGCCGGCGAGCGAACCCACGCCTGCGCATGCCAGCACCAAGGGCAGTGACAGCCGGGCCGCACCGAGCGTACTGAGTGAGCACGCCAGTCCGGCCGGCAGCAGCAGGGTGTCACCGGGCAGGAAGACGCCCACGGCGGGCAGGGCGGTCTCGGCGAAGACCACGACCAGTACGGCCCACGCTCCGGACCTCGTCAGCATCGCCTGCGGATCCAGTGCTGTCCCAATGGTCGTGAGACCTGGCGCCATCGGCGTCCCTCCCCTCGGTGCACCACCGCTGCCTCTGCATCTCGTAGTGACTTGACCGGCATCAACCGGGATGCCGAAGCCTGGGTCGCCGCCGGATTCCCATCCCGCGGCGACCGTTTCCTAAGTTCTACATCATGTAGTAACTTCGCCTCTCAGTACCACAGCGGTCGAGTCGTGGCCCTGGCCCGCGCACAGGCGCCGCCTCGGCCTGCCCGCAGTGCCGTCTGGGCCGGGGCATGCCCGGCGTGCCCCGTAGCCCATCAGGAGGCTGATCGACCGTGGTCCACCGTGACGACCTGGCGCCGGAGTCGGCGCCCTCGCCGTCCGCCGCACCGCCGCAGGGCGGTGCTGGGCGGATCGCGATCATCTCGGCCGGTGTCGGCGCGGGACACGACGGTGCGGCCGCAGGGCTGGCCGAGCGGCTGGCCGAGTACGGGTTCCTGGTGGACCGGCACGACTTCCTCGACCTGCTGCCCACCGGTACGGGCCGGCTGGTGTGCGGTACCTACCATCGCATGCTGACCTGGATACCGGACGGCTACCAACGCCTGTACGCGGCCACCGACGGGGCCGCACGCCCCGGCGCGGTGTGGCGGGCACTGTTCCGCGCAGCCGAGCAACGCACACTGCGGGCGCTCGCGCCGGACACCCGCGCGGTCGTCTCAACCTACCCCGGCGCCAGCCAGGTCCTCGGCGCGCTGCGCCGGCGCGGCAAGCTGACGGTGCCGGCCTTCACCTACCTCACCGACTTCTCCGTCCACACCCTATGGGTAGCCCCTGGCATCGACGCCCACTTGGCCGTGCACCCGGTGCCGGCGGCCCAAGCCCACGTACAGGGCGCGGCCGCCGCCACTGTCGTCGGTCCGGTCACCGATGCACGCTTCACCCCCGCCACCGCCGGGCAACGGGCTGCCGCCCGCGAGCGGTTCGCCCTGCCCGCGGACGCGCCCCTGGCCCTGCTGGTCGCCGGGTCGTGGGGGGTCGGGCCGGTGCGACGGGCCGCCGCCGAGATACAGGAGACCGGGGTCGCGGTGCCCGTGGTGGTGTGCGGACGCAACGAGGCCCTCGTGGAGGAGTTGCGCGGGGACGGCATCGAGCACACTTTCGGCTGGGTGGACGACATGCCCGGGCTGATGCACGCCTGCGACGTCCTGGTGCAGAACGCGGGCGGACTGACCTCTCTGGAGGCATTGGCCGCCGGGCTGCCGGTGGCCAGCTACCGCTGCATCCCTGGTCACGGCCAGACCAACGCGGACGCCCTGGAAGAAGCGGGCCTAGCGGCCTGGATCCGCGACCCGGCGGACCTCGGCCCGGTGCTGGCCGAGCTCCTCCACGGACCGCGCGGTCGGGCCCAGCGCGCGGTGGGACTCGACCTGCACCGCCTGGCTCCCGGACCGGTGACCGCCATCGCCGCCAGAACCGGGCAGCAGCCCACGCCGGACGCACAGCCTGCGGTGAGGCGCTTTCCCGGCCGACGACGGATCGCCCTGACGGCCTTCACCGTGGCGGCCACGGCCTGTCTGGGCGTCGCCGCCCCGCTGGCCTACGCCTACAACGAGACGCCCGCCCGCTTCACCGCCGTCGCCCATTATCTGGATGGAGACGGACGATGACCCCGGCCCGTCTCGCCCGTGCCGCGGCGCTCGCATCGGCAGCGGCGGTGCCCGCGCTCGCGGCATTGCACGCGGCACCCGTGATCTCCACGTTCGGGCCGCTGCGCAACGTGGCCATGCCGCGCCTGGCCGGCCGAGGCCGGCCGGATCACGTCGCGCTCACCTTCGACGACGGCCCCGACCACCTGTCCACCCCGCACTTCCTCAACTTCCTCGACGCACGCGGGCTGCGTGCCACCTTCTTCCTGCTCGGGTCGATGCTGGCCCGCTCACCGGAGCTGGCTATGGAAATGGCCGCGGCCGGGCACGAGATCGCCGTCCACGGCTGGCACCACCGCCCGCTGCTGCTCCGCGGTCCCCGCGCCGCCTACGACGACCTCGCCCGCGCCCGCGACGCCGTGGCCGACGTCACCGGCAGGCCACCCGTACTCTTCCGGCCGCCGTACGGGGTGATGAGCAGCGCCGCGCATCTGGCCTGCCGACGCCTCGGCCTGACCCCGGTGCTGTGGACCTGCTGGGGCGAGGACTGGCGCAGGCGGGCCACCCCTCAGTCCGTCGAGCACACCGTCCTGACGAACCTGCGCGGTGGCGGCACCATCCTGCTCCACGACTCCGACTGCACCTCCGCCACCGGCTCCTGGCGCACCACCCTCGCTGCGCTGCCCCGCATCCTCGACACCTGCCAGGAACGCGGCTGGCAGGTCGGCCCCCTGCGCGAACACGGTGTCCCCGGCCTGCCCCGCCGGTGAGCTCGCCACTCGGCGAGGTGGTGTCGCTACGCCGAAGCTCGCGGTGGTTCGGGCCGGAAAGGTGGCGCGGGAGTTGTGCGGTCGGGCGGCCGCCCGCCTCGCCGGCCTGCCGGCCGTGCCCGTTTCCCGCAGCACCGCGCTGCGCCATCTGCGGCGCCTGCCGCTGCCCAGGCAGGCGGTCCCGCGGGTGATCGGCGTGGACGACTTCGCCCTGCGCCGCCGCCTATGCCACGATCATCACGGATGCCGAGACCGGCAGACGCGTCGCGGTCCTGCCCAGCCGCGAGGCAACGACGTTGGAGACCCGGCTGCGCGAACGTCCCGGAGTCGAGGTCGTGTGCCGGGACGGCTCGGCCACCTACGCCGAGGCCGTCCGCCGTGCCCTGCCCGACGCGGTGCAGGTCAGCGACCGATGGCGCCTCTGGCGCAACCTGTGCGACAAAGTCCTGCTCGAGGTCCGTGCCCACGCCGGCCAGCTGGGCCACCATCAACCCACCCCGCCCCGGCGGAGTACGCGAGCAGACCACCGCGAACGCTGGAACGAGATCCACCATCTGATCGGCCAGGGCGTCGACCTCCTCGACTGCTCCCGCCGACTCGGCCTGGCCCTGAACACTGTCAAACGCTACGCCCGCATGCCCCAACCCCAGGCCCTGCGCGTCGCTCCCGGCTACCGGCCGACCCCCGTCGACCCCTATCGCGCCTGTCTGCGTGCCCGCCGTGCGGCCGACCCCGCAGTCCCCGTCACCCAACTGCTGTGCGAGATCCGAGAGTTGGGCTACACCGGCAGCGCCAAACTGGCGGAACTGCGCCGGCTCGCCGCGTCGTTCACACGGACCGCGACCCGGCTTCAGCACCTGCTCCAAGCTCAGGAGGCGTTCGCCTCCGACGTGTCACACCAGTTGGAGACACCCCTGACCTCACTGCGCCTGGAGAACTTCGAGCCGCACCTCGCCCCCTGCGCCCAGGACAGCCTCGACAAGGCACTCGGGGAGCTGGAGCGCCTCAGCCGCATGGTGCAGGGGCTGCTCGCTCTCGCACGGCTGGAAATCACCGAGATCCGGGCAGAGGCAGCCGACCTCACGGCCGGTTTCGGATGCCTCCGAAACCGGCCCTCACCTGCGACTGTCTCCAGTCGGGACGACAGGATTTGAACCTGCGACCCCTTGACCCCCAGTCAAGTGCGCTACCAAGCTGCGCCACGTCCCGTCGCGCTCCCGCGTGTTCCGCGGGGGCGCGCAGGCAAACCCTACCGCACTGGTCTGAGGAGCCCTCATCCGGCCGCCCGCGCCGGCTGCCGGCCGACCGCGGCGCCCTACTCCGGCGGCGTCGGCGTGTCGTGGGTGCGGTACATCGCCTGGACGTCCAGCTCCAGTTGTACCGTCGGGCCCACCACCGCGATGCCCCGGGCCAGCATGGACCGCCAGTTCAACGCGAGGACTTCAGGTGCAGCTCCGCCTTGGCCAGGGCCGCGCAGCGCAGTTCCTCGCCGTAGCCGCCGTTCACCATGCCGAGGTACGTCGTGTCCAGCGCGACCGAGCGGCTCACGCCGTGCATCGTGAGGGAACCCTGCAGGGTCCACTTGCTGCCGCCCCGGTATGCGAAGCGTGTGCTGGCGAAGTCGATGTACGGGAAGCGCTCGACGTCCAGGAAGTCGGCGGACCGCAGATGGTTGTCGCGGGTGTTGTTGCCAGTGGTGATGCTGGAGGCGTCGATCCGGACGTGGACGCGGGACTGTGTCATGTCCTGGGCGATCTGGATGCCCCCGTCGAAGCGTTCGAAGCGGCCGTGGACGTTGGCCATACCGACGTGCTCGGCGACGAAGCGGATCGCCGTGTGCGGCGGGTCGAAGAGCCAGACGCCCTGCATCGGCAGCTGCTGGGCCTCGGCCGGCTGCAGCCAGATCCGCTCGGTGCGCGCCGCCGTGCCGGCCACGATCTCGACGGTCTCTCGGTGCGGCCTGAGGCCCTCCGCCGCGACCAGCAGACTGTAGTGGCCGGGCGGCAGTGCGGCGAGGAAGAAACCGTACGGGTCGGTCGTGCCACGGGCCGCGACGCGGTGCGTGTCCAGGGCGGTGACGGTGACGTCCGCGGACGCCATCGGCGAGCCCATCGGGTCGACGATCTCGCGTGCGACGGCGCCCGCGCCGGGCGGGAGGGGGAGCGAGAGGCCCGCCGCCTCGGCTGAGGCGCCCGGGGGCCGCCGACGCCGGAGGAGTGCGAGGGCCATGATGTTCACCTTTCTTCGGTGGCGCAGCCGTGCGAGCGGCGGCTCGGAGCACGCCGAAGCGGCCGCGCCTGCATGCGGTCCCCCCCTTCTCGATCTTGCATCGGACCGCGCCGCCGCGGGTGTCTCATTACGAGACAGTTCATGCGACAGGGTGCGAGCGCCGTCGTGAAGGCCCCCTAGGCCGCGGAGGTCTCCGGCGGCCGTCCCTCGTACGCCGCCCTCAGCACGCCCCGCACCCCGTCCGCCGTCACCGGGCGCGGGTTGGCGTACGGCTGGGCCGTCACCTGGGCGGCGGCCGCCGTCACGTCGGGCTCCGCCAGGCCGAGTTCGGCGAGGGAGCGCGGCGCGCCGAGGCGCCCGCCCAGCTCCCACAGGGCGCGCGCCACGTCCTCGGCGCCGAGCGCCCGCCGCAGCGCGGTCACCGCCTCGGGGGCCGCGGGCGCGTTGTAGGCGAGGACGTACGGCAGCACCACCGTGTGCGTCTCCGCGTGCGGCAGCCCGAAAGTGCCGCCCAGCACATGGCACAGCTTGTGGTGCAGCCCCATCGTGGTCGAGCCGAGACAGGCCCCGCACAGCCATGCCCCGTACAGTGCGCGGCTGCGCGCCTCGAGGTCGCCCGGGTCCGCGACGAGCAGCGGCAGCGCCTCGGCCATCGCCCGGGTGCCGTCCTCCGCCATCAGCTGGACCAGCGGGGAGGTGTCGGGGGCGTACAGCGCCTCGACGGCGTGGGCGAGCGCGTTGATGCCGCTGGTCACGGTGAGCGGTACGGGCAGGGAGAGGGTCAGTTCGGGGTCGTAGACGACGCTGCGGGGCTGGACCTGCGGGTCGCGGCCGGTGCGTTTGGCCCCGTGTTCGGTCAGCCCCCACACGGGGGTCATCTCGGAACCGGAGTAGGTCGACGGCACGGCGATCAGCGGCAGCCCGGTGCGCAGCGCGATCGCCTTGCCGAGGCCGATCGCGGAGCCGCCGCCGACCGCCACGCACCCGTCGGCGCCGGCCGCCCGCGCCGCCTCCACGCCCCGGTCGGCGACGTCGGCCGGTACGTGCATACGGGCCTCGGCGTGCAGTCCCGCGCAGGCGTCGCCGAGGGCGTCGGCGACCGTCCGTGCGGTGGGCTCGCCGCGGCTGCCGGAGATCACGAGCAGCCGCCGCAGGCCCAGACGCGTGGCCTCGCCCGGGGTCGCGGTGACGGCGGCGCCGGGCCGGAAGACGACCCGCACGGGCCGCGTCTCGTAGGTGAAGTCGGTGGTGAAGGTCATGTCGCACGCTCCAGGACGAGGTCGAAGCGGGCCTGCCGGAACGGGTTGGGTACCCCGAACTCCCGTGCCTGGAACGGGTCGTCGGTGACCGTGAAGTCCTGTACCAGGCTCTTCTTCACCGCGAACACGGCGTCGGAGTCCAGGTAGTCGCTGCCGGCCACGAAGATGTGCGTGGTGACGGGGGCGTGTCCGGCGGCGGTGGCGATGAAGTGGATGTGTGCGGGGCGGTACGGGTGCCGGCCGGTGGCCCGTAGCAGTGCGCCGACCGGGCCGTCGGTGGGGATGGGATACGGGGCCGGTACGCAGGTGCGGAACCAGAAGCGGCCCTCGCAGTCGGCGGTGAACAGTCCGCGACCGTTGCCCGCGGGCTGGAGGTCCGGCTGCTGCACGTCGTAGTGGCCGTCGGCGTCGGCCTGCCACACGTCGAGGACGGCGCCCGGCAGGGGTGTGCCGTCCTCGGAGAGCACCCGGCCGCTGACCACGCACGGCTCGCCGCTGCCCACCAGGTTTATGTCGTCGCCCAGTTGGCGCACCGGTGACTCGGTCATGTGGAAGGGGCCGAGGACGGTCGACTCGGTGGCGCCCGGTGCGCGGTGGCCGTTCAGGGTCTCGACGAGCGTGGAGACGCCGAGGACGTCCGACAGCAGGATGAACTCCTGACGGGTGTCCGTGCAGGTCTGCCCGGTCGCCGTCAGGAAGCCGACGGCCTTCTCCCACTCCTCCTGGGTGAGTCGCGTCTCGCGCACGAAGGCGTGCACATGGCGGATCAGGCCCGTGAGCAGCTCGCGGAGCCGGGGGTCGGCGGTCGCGCCGATACTGGCGACGGCCTCCTCGGTGACCGTGTCCTGTCCGGCGGTGCTGTCGATGGTCATGCCGTGCTCCTCGTCGTCCACGACGTACCTGTCGCTTCCTCCATGATCCCGCGTTCAGGCGTGTCCGAGGATGCGCCGCAACGCCTCGCACAGCAGTTCCCGGGCGTCCGGGGCGGCGGACGCGTGCCGGAACGCGACGAAGCCGTCGGGCCGCACCAGCAGGGCGCCCGCGTCGGAGATCTCGCGCAGCCGCGCCCAGTCGCCGTAGGGGTCCTCGTACTCCTGGCCCGGGCCGATCACCACGGTGGCGATCTCGGTCTCCTGCGCCTTGGCCGCCCGTACCCAGCACTCGCCGCCGATGCCGGTGAGCAGGGTGAAGCGGCCCTTGCCGACCGTGTCGAGGGTGGACAGGGTGCGGGTGTCGGCGGTGATCCAGGCGTGCGGGAGCCTGGCGCCGGGGCGGGAGGAGGGCTGGTGGTACAGCTCGGGGTCGCGGGTGAAGCCCGGGTCGCTCGGGCGTCTGCGGGGACAGCCCGTCGAGCGCTTCGAAGATGGGCGCGGTCTCGCCGATGGACCGGTTGGCGCGGGTGACGATCTGCTGGCCCACGGGGGCGCGCTCGGCGGTGTAGGACTCCAGCAGCTTGGGGCTCGCCGTGCCGTCGAGGACCAGCTTCGGCTTTTCCAGGCCAGGTTGTAGGAGTCCTGCATGGAGGTGTTGGAGCCGAGGCCGTTGGACGGCGGGTGGCCGGAGCACTTCCTCGACCGGTGGCAGGACGTGTCGGCGGTCAGCGTCCCGGTGTCGGCGCCGTGGACCGGGCAGGCGCTCGGCACGGTGACCGTGGCGTCACAGCTGTGCGCCGGGTGCCCGCCGCATCCGGGCGCGGCGCTCGCGGAGGCGGCCGTCGCGGCGGTCGAGGCCGAACTGCTCGCCCGGGCACGGCCGCCCGAGCGGGCCCTGCTGGATGCCTATCTGCGGGCGGCGCGCGGGCCGGATGCCGCGGTGGCCGCGCTGGACGGCCTCAGCCGCCTGGTCAGCACGGCGGCGGAGCGCATGGTGGCGCCGGAGTCCCTTCACGCCCTGGAGCGTACGGCGGTGGCGGTACGGCGCCAGGAGGACGTGCCCGCCGAGGCCGTCCTGCCCGAGGGCGCGGGGTGCACCGCGCGGATCACTCCGGTATGCCGGGACGGCGCGGTCGTCGGCATCGTGGCCGTGCTGGAACCGCTGGCCGATCCGCCGCCGCCGGTGCCGCGCCCGGCCGTCGCCCTGGTCGGCTGCTCGGCGCCCTGGCGCCATGCCGTCGGGCGCGCCGTCGAGCTGGCCCACTCCCGGGAGCCGCTGCTGCTGACCGGTGAGCGGGGGACGGGAAAGACCGCGCTCGCCCGGGAGCTGCTGGGCGAGCGCGCCGTACGAGTGGTCGACGCGGCGGAGAACGGAGAACTCGACCGGGCGCTCACCGAGCTGGCCCGGGGCCGTCCTCTCCTGCTCCGCCACGCCGAACGGCTCGCCCAGTCCGGTGTGGCCGCCCTGAACACCCTGCTCGACGCGCACCCCGAGGCGCCGCTGCTGGTCACCTACACGCCGGGCGCGCCGCCCGGCCCGTGTCTCCAGCGGCTCCTCGACACCCTGGCCGCCCGCTCGGTCACCTGCCCGCGCTGCGCGAGCGTCCCGAGGACGTAAGGGAGTTGCTGTCGGCGCTGGCCCCGCGACCCGCACCGGGCAGCCCGCCGTTGACCTGGGCACTGGACGCCCTGCGCGCCCTGGAGCGGTATCCGTGGCCCGGAAACGTGACCGAACTCGCGCATGTCGTACGGGCGCTGGCGGAGCACCGCCGGGCGTCCGGGCCGGTCCGCCGGGCCGAGCTGCCGGATCCCGTGCGCGACGGACCCGCGGTCCGTCCGCTCAGCCCGATGGAGCACGCCGAGCGCCACCACGATCCTGGAGGCGTTGCACCGCCACGGCGGCAACAAGGCGCGTACGGCGGCGGCGCTCGGCATCGGCCGCGCGACGCTCTACCGCAAGCTGCGCGGGTACCGGGGCTGACCGCAACGTCGTTGCAACCTGTCCGGTGCTGGGATCGTGCCGTGACCATGGACATGATTCCGCGCGTGGAGCTGACCCCCGCGGCCGCCGAGCTGGTGCGGCGGCTGCGGGAGGTCCACGGGCCGCTGATGTTCCACCAGTCCGGCGGCTGCTGCGACGGCAGCGCGCCCATGTGCTACCCGGAGGGCGAGTTCCGCACCGGCGGCTCGGACGTGCTGCTCGCGGAACTGGAGGTCGACGGGGTCGGTGAACCGGTCGGTTTCTGGATGTCCAGGAGCCAGTACGAGACGTGGAGCCACACCCGGCTGATCGTGGACGTGGTGCCGGGCCGTGGCAGCGGCTTCTCCCTGGAAGCACCCGAAGGAGTGCGTTTTCTCATCCGTTCCCGCGTCGTCGACGCCTGAGCACTGCGCGGGACACCACCCGTCTGGTGCACTTCCCCCGAGTCCTGCGGAAGTCGACGAGACATCAGGGGGAGCTGTGACGCGTCGCGACAGACGGTTCAGAGCCGTACTGACGGCTTTGCTGGCATGGAGCGCACTGGCCGGTGCCGCCCTCGCGGGGGCCGCCCCGGCCAGTGCCGCGCCGGGCGCCCGGAGGATCGCGCCGGGTGTCCAGTACAGCGAGTTCGACATCTCCGCGGCCCACGGGGTGACGCGCGCGCACCTCGTCACCGTGGACCTGCGCGATCCGCGGGTACGGGTCGACCTGCTGCATCCGCGTGCCGTGGCCGCCCGCGCCACCGTCTCCCAACTGGTCGGCGCGCAGCGTGCGGTGGCGGGGATCAACGGCGACTTCTTCAACATCACCGAGACCCGGCATCCTTGGGTCCCGGCGACCGGCTCGGCCGTCGGCCCGGCCGTCGCGAGCGGGCACACGCTCAAGGCCGCCGTGCCGCGCGGGCAGCGCTTCGGACCGGCCCTGCCGCCCGGTACGAGCACCGAGGACGTGCTCGGCGTGGGCACGGACCGTACCGCGCGCCTGGACCGGCTGACCCTCGACGGCTCCGTGACCGCACCGGGCGAGCGGCTGCCGCTGCGCGGGCTCAACCAGTACGCGCTGCCCGAGGGGTCGATCGGGGCGTACACCTCGGACTGGGGCAGTGTCTCGCGGCTGCGTGCCGTCTGCGGGACCGACACCGACCGGGGCGGGCCGTGCAGCACGGACTCGTACGAGGTGACCGTCCGGGGCGGCCGGGTCACCGCCACGGCCGATCATCCGGGCCGCGGCCCCATCGCGGCCGGCGGCACGGTCCTGGTGGGCCGTGAAGCGGGGGCGCGGCAGCTGCGCAAGCTCTTCAAGGGCGAGAAGGTCCAGGTGCGGCACCGGCTGGTGGCGGCCGCGTCCGGGGTTCCGTACCGCTTCGCCGTCGGCGGCTTCCCGGTGCTGCGGCACGGTACGCCGCTGCCCGGCCTCGACACCACGACATCCGCCGTGCGCACCGCGGTGGGCATCGAGGACGGCGGCCGCCGCCTGCTGCTGCTCGCCCTGGACGGCTCGGCCGCCTATCGCAGCGGCCTCACCGTCTCGGAGGTCGCCCGGACCCTGCGGTCGCTGGGCGCCACGGACGGCTTCAACCTCGACGGCGGCGGCTCCACGACCCTGGTCACCCGGTCGTCGGACACGGGCACGGTGAACGTGCGCAACCATCCCAGCGGAGGAGCCGAACGCCCCGTCCCGGACGGGATCGGGGTGTTCAGCTCGTGAGCGTCAGGGGCGCAGGCTGCTGACGATCTGCGCGGTCGCCGCGAGCCCCTGGTGGATGGTCGGGGCCATGCTCGTACTGGCCAGGAAGAAGCCGAGCAGAATGCAGACCAGCGCGTGCGAGATCTTCATGGCGTTGTTGCGCACGAAGATCACCGCAATGACCAGGAGCAGCAGCACCACCGAGATGGAAACGGCCATCATCACCCTCCTCCGCCACGCCCACTTCGCGGCTTTCGGCCGCAAGTGTGTCGTAGCGGAGGGTTCCTCCGGGCGGCTGACGTGTCCGCCGAACGTGTGGTTCTACGCCATCTCGTGGGCGTCGAGGAACGCCTCGAGGCCCGCGAGGTCGTCCGTGTTGACGTAGTCGACCCCGGCGGCCAGCAGTTCGCTCCACAGGGCGTCCCGGGCCGGGCCCGCCGCGTCGGGGGTGGCCCAGAAGCGCACCTTCTGCCGGTGCGCGTGCGCCCGGGAGAGGATGTCGCGCAGCTTCTGCCGCTCGGCGTCGGGGAAGGACCCCTCCCCCTGCCAGCTGAAGTTGAGGGTCCAGTTGTCGCTGATCAGTGGGACGAAGGTGGCGGGCGCGGGGCTGCCGAGGTCGCTGAGGCGGCCGTCGTAGAAGGCGTGCCGCACGGTCTGCGCCTCCATCGGGGCACGGGCGGCGCGGTCCCCGGAGATGACCGCCGTGACCGGTCCCGGGTACACGCGGCCGTGCGCGTACGTCGTGAACAGGTGCCGGTAGCGCCGGAGGTGGCGGTCGAGTTCCAGGTAGGTCGACGAGCCCTCGGTCTTGATGTCGATGAGGAGTTGCAGCGGTCCGCGCCAACCGCGGTGGACCGAGCCGTGGTTCGCCTTGACGAGGGCGGCGAGCGGGTCGAGATAGAGGGATTCCAGGGTGCGCCCGGGGTCGAGTTCGACGGGGTCGTGGGCGACGAGGAGCTGGTCGCCGACGAGGTAGATGTCGGCCTCCACGCTGCCGAAGCGGTGGTCGAGGGCGTCGAAGAGGGGTCGCGGGTGCTCGTAGTCGTTGTGGGCGTGGGCGCGCCACAGCGGGCGCGGGCCGCGCTTGCCCTCGCCCGCCCATGCGTGCGCGGTGGGCAGGGCGAGCGAGCCGGCGAGTGCGGCGCCCAGGGTGGTGAGGGCTCTGCGACGGGTGGTGAGGGCCATGCTCCGCCTCCCTTGATGTGCCGTACGGGACTTCAAGGGAGTATGGGCGCCCGTGAGCCTGGGGAAGCAGGGCCGACGGGGGAGTTGGCCGGACCGCCGTCCCGCGTTCATCTCGCTCGCCGGGCACACACGGAAAAGCCCGCCCCAGGTAGGGCGGGCTTCTCCCGGGCGTCACGTCACGGGGCCGGGAGGTCGGCCAGGTCGGCCAGCGCCTCGCGGTGGGCGCCCGCCGTGCCGTAGGCGATCGAATCCGCCTTGGCCCGCTTCAGATACAGGTGGATCGGGTGCTCCCAGGTCATGCCGATCCCGCCGTGCAGTTGCAGGGCCTCCTCGGCGGCGCGGACGGCGACGGGTGCCGCGTACGCCTCGGCGACGGCGACCGCGATGTCCGTGTCCTCGCCGCCCGTGGCGAGCGCGTCGGCCGCGTGGCGGGCGGCGGCCCGCAGGCCGGCGACCTCCAGCCACAGCTGTGCGAGCCGGTGCTTGAGCGCCTGGAACCCGCCGACGGGCCGGTTGAACTGCTTGCGTTCCTTCAGATAGCGCACGGTCTCGGTCAGGCACCAGTCGGCGACGCCGAGTTGCTCGGAGGCGAGCAGCCCCGCGCCGGCCCGCAGGGCTCGTCGTACGGCCGGTGCGGCGTCCGCGGTGAGCAGGCGCCCGGACGCGCCGTCGAGGGTGACCGTGGCGAGCGGGCGGGTGAGGTCCAGGGCCACCTGCGGGGTGATGGTGACGGCGGCCGCGTCCACGGCGTACAGGCATCCGTCGTCCGCCGGAACCAGCAGCACATCGGCTGCGGCCGCGTCCGCGACGGCACTCAATTCCCCGTGCAGCGCGCGGTTCTCGTGTCGTACGACGCCGTGGGCGCCGCCGGGTCCGGCGGACAGCCCGACCGCGAGCGCGCCCACGGTCCGCCCGGACGCCAGCTCCGTCAGCAGCTTGGCGGCCTCGTCGCTGTCGCTGGCGAGCAGGGCCTCGGTCGCCACCACCGCGCTCGTCAGGTACGGCACCGGGGCGACCGCGCGCCCCAACTCCTCCAGGACCACGGCGGCTTCGCGGTGCGAGGCGCCCTGGCCGCCCAGGGACTCCGGCACCAGGAGACCGGCGAGCCCCATGCCGTCGGCGAGCGCCTGCCACAGCGAGCGGTCGTGCGGGGCGTCCGACTCGATGCGCGCGATCACTCCCGCCGCGTCGCAGCGGTCCGTGAGGAGGTCGCGCACGGCGGAGCGCAGCGCCTCTTCCTCCTCCGAGTAGAGCAGATCGGGCTGCGTGCTCGTCGTGCTCATCGGGCCAGGTCCTTCCATGCGACGTCCTTGTCGGTGCGCGGCTCGGCGGGCAGGCCCAGGACGCGCTCGGCGACGATGTTCAGCAGGACCTCGCTGGTCCCGCCCTCGATGCTGTTGCCCTTGGAGCGGAGGTAGCGGTAGCCGGCGTCACGGCCGGTGAAGTCGACGAGTTCGGGCCGGCGAAGGGTCCAGTCGCCGTACAACAGGCCCTCCTCGCCGTGCAGTTCGACCTCCAGGCCGCTGATCTCCTGGTTGAGGCGGGCGAAGGCGAGCTTCATGCCGGAGCCCTCGGGGCCGGGCTGGCCCACGGCGAGCTGCTGGCGCAGCCGTTCGCCGGTGAGCCGGACGACCTCGGCCTCGACCCACAGCCCCAGCAGCCGCTGGTGCAGGTCGTGGGTGCGCAGATCGGGGCGCTCGCGCCAGGTCCTCGCGACCGGGCCGATCATGCCGCCCTCGCGCGGGATGCGCATGCCGCCGATGGACACCCGCTCGTTCATCAGCGTGGTCTGCGCGACCCGCCAGCCGTCTCCGACCTCGCCGAGGCGGCGGGCGTCGGGGATGCGGACGTCGGTGAGGAAGACCTCGTTGAACTCGGCCTCGCCGGTGATCTGCCGCAGCGGCCGGACCTCGACGCCGGGGTCGGTCATGTCGCAGATGAAGTAGGTGATGCCCTGGTGCTTGGGCACGTCCGGGTCGGTGCGGGCGATGAGGATGGCCCAGCGGGCGATGTGGGCGCTGGACGTCCACACCTTCTGCCCGTTCACGACCCAGTCCTCGCCGTCCCGGACGGCCCGCGTGCCGAGGGCGGCGAGGTCGGATCCGGCGCCGGGCTCGCTGAACAGCTGGCACCACACCTCCTCGCCCGTCCACAGCGGCCTGAGGTAGCGCCGCTTCTGCTCCTCGGTGCCGTAGCGGAGGATCGTCGGCGCGGCCATGCCGAGCCCGATGCCGATGCGGCGGGGGTCGTTGTCGGGGGCGCCGGCTGCCTCGAGCTCGGCGTCCACGACGGCCTGGAGGGAGCGGGTGGCGCCGAGGCCGCCGAGGCCCTCCGGATAGTGCACCCAGGCGAGTCCGGCGTCGAAGCGGGCCCTGAGGAAGTCGAGGCGGTCGGTGGTGGCGGAAGAATGGGAGGCGAGCAACTCCTGCGTACGGCGGCGCAGTTCGGCGGCGTCGGTCATGCGGCGGCTCCGTTCTCCGGGACGACGGCGACACGGCCGGTCGTCACACCGTCGGCCACGCGCTGCACGGCGGTCGCGGCACCGCTCAGCGGGACACGCTCGCTCACCAGGGGCTTGATGGCGCCGCGGGCGGCCAGCTCGGTGAGCTGTTCGTGGCAGTGCTGGACCAGCTTCGGGTTCTTGGTGTTGTACAGGCCCCAGTGCAGGCCGAGGATCGAGTAGTTCTTGACAAGTGCGTGGTTCAGCCCCGGGCTGGGGATGGACCCGCTGGCGAAGCCCACGACGACGATCCGGCCCTCGAAGGCGACGACCTTCGCGGACTGTGCGTATGCCTCACCGCCCACCGGGTCGTAGATCACGTCGGCGCCCCGGCCGCCGGTGGCCTCCTTCACCGCGGCGACGACGTCCTCGGCGCGCCGGTCGATCACCACGTCACAGCCCAGCTCCCGGGCGACGGCCGCCTTGTCCGCGCCCCCGACGACGCCGATGACCGTCGCACCGGCCGCCTTGCCGAGCTGCACGGCCGCGCTGCCGACCCCTCCTGCGGCTGCGTGGACGAGCAGCGTCTCGCCGGCCTCCAGACCGGCCCGGCGGTGCAGACCGAACCAGCCCGTCTGGTAGCCGATGTGCAGGGCGGCGGCCTCGGCGTCGTCGAGGGAGTCCGGGGCGGGCAGCAGGGCCGCGGCGTCCGCGAGTGCGTACTCGGCGAAGCCGCCGTACGGCAGCGCCGGGTTGGCGATCACGCGGCGCCCGTCCTCGGTCTCGCCGCAGATCTCCACTCCCGGCGTGAACGGCAGCGGCGGCCGGACCTGGTACTGCCCGCGGCACAGCAGCGCGTCCGGGAAGTTGACGTTGGCGGCCCGTACCTTCAGCAGGACCTGGCCGTCGCCGGGCGTGGGCCGCTCCACCTCCGCGAGGCGCATCACCTCACTCGGCTCACCGTTCTCGTGCACTTGCCATGCCTGCATGCGGGGCCTCCACCGACTGCTCTGTCCGACCGGGCTCATCGCATACTAAGCGGTCGCTTGCCCATGAGGGAACAGTCGGATGCGTCACGAACGAGCGGGCCGCGCCCGTACGTGCATCCGCTCCCCCTGCGGCCCGAACAGGCTGAGGAACTCCACCGGCCCCTCCCCCGTCGACCCGAACCAGTGCGGCACCCGCGTGTCGAACTCCGCCGCCTCCCCCGCGGCCAGCACCACATCGTGCTCACCCAGCACCAGCCGCAGCTTTCCGGACAGCACGTACAGCCACTCGTAGCCCTCGTGCGTCCGCGGATCGGGAGCGTGCTTGCGCTGCGGTTCGAGGACCTTGAAGGCCTGGAGCCCTCCGGGCTGCCGGGTCAGCGGCCAGTGGGTGCGGCCGCCCCGGACGATCGGCTTGGCGCGCACCCGCGGGTCCTCCACCGCTGGCGCACCCACCAGTTCGTCCAGCGGTACCTGGTGGGCCTGCGCGATCGGCAGCAGCAGTTCGAGGCTGGGCCTGCGCAGGCCCGACTCCAGTCGGGAGAGGGTGCTCACGGAGATGCCGGTGGCCTCCGACAGCGCCGCGAGCGTCACCTCCCGCTCCTTGCGGATCCGTCGCAGCCTCGGGCCCACGCCCGCGAGAACGTCGTCGGTACTCATGGCTGCATTGCAGTTTCGGCAAACGTGTTTGTCAATGCCGCAGCATCGGGGCGACTTCGCCCCCGCCCGGGAGAGACGAAGGTGTAGGCAGGCCGCCCTAGGTGCACCATGACTGCATGCTGCTGAGCCGGCTCGCCCATGTGTCCCAGGAGGTCTCCGCCACCTCGGCGCGGTCGCGGAAGATCGCGCTGCTCGCCGAGCTGTTCCGGGCCGCCGACGCGGACGACGTGCCGATCGTCATCCCCTATCTGGCCGGACGCCTGCCCCAGGGGCGGCTCGGCATCGGCTGGAAACTCCTCGACCAGGGAGTACCGCCGGCCGAGGAGCCCACGCTCACCGTGCGGGACGTGGACGCCCGGCTGACCCGGATCGGCTCGGTCACCGGCACCGGCTCGCAGGCGGAACGCAGGAGGCTGGTCGGCGCGTTGCTGGCGGCGGCCACCGCCGAGGAGCAACGCTTCCTGTTCGGGCTGCTCACCGGGGAGGTGCGGCAGGGGGCGCTGGACGCCCACGCCGTGGAGGGACTGGCCGGGGCGACGGGCGCCGACCCGGCGGACGTACGGCGGGCCGTCATGCTCGCCGGGTCACTGCAGACCGTGGCGCGGGCACTGCTCGCCGACGGCCCGGCGGCCTTGGAGGCGTTCCGGCTCACGGTCGGCCGGCCGGTGCTGCCGATGCTGGCGCAGACCGCGTCCTCGGTCGCCGAGGCCGTCCGGAAGCTGGGTGCGTGCGCCGTCGAGGAGAAGCTCGACGGCATCCGCGTCCAGGTCCACCGGGACGGCGACGAGGTACGCATCCACACCCGGACCCTGGACGACATCACCGACCGGTTGCCGGAGATCACGTCGGCCGCCCTCGAGTTGCGGGGCGAGCGGTTCATCCTGGACGGCGAGGTCATCGCCCTGGACGAGGACGGCAGGCCGCGCTCCTTCCAGGAGACCTCGGGGCGTGTCGGCTCCCGGGTGGACGTGGCGACGGCCGCCGCGTCCGTCCCCGTCTCCCCTGTCTTCTTCGACGCGCTGTCCGTGGACGACCGGGACCTGCTGGACCTGCCGTTCACGGACCGCCACGCCGAGCTCGCCCGGCTGGTCCCGGAACCCATGCGGGTGCGGCGCACGCTCGTGCACGACCCGGGCGACCCGGGGGACATCGCCGCCGCGGAGGCCTTCCTCACCGAGACGCTGAAGCGCGGACACGAGGGCGTGGTGGTCAAGGCGCTGGACGCCCCCTACAGCGCGGGCCGGCGCGGCGCGTCCTGGCTCAAGGTGAAACCGGTGCACACCCTCGACCTGGTGGTGCTGGCCGCCGAGTGGGGCCACGGCCGCCGCACCGGCAGGCTGTCCAACCTCCACCTCGGCGCACGCAACCCCGATGGCTCCTTCGCGATGCTCGGCAAGACGTTCAAGGGCATGACGGACGCGATGCTCGCCTGGCAGACCGAGCGGCTGAAGGAACTGGCCGTCGAGGACAACGGCTGGGTGGTGAGGGTACGGCCTGAACTCGTGGTCGAGATCGCCTACGACGGGCTGCAGCGCTCCACCCGCTACCCGGCCGGCGTCACGCTGCGCTTCGCCCGAGTGGTGCGCTATCGGGAGGACAAGCGCCCCGAGGAGGCCGACACCGTGGAGACGGTGCTGGCCGCCCACCCCGAGGTGGCGCCGTGAGCGGGCGGAGCAGGCGCAGCGCGGGTCTGCTGCTGTTCCGGCGCACCGACCACGGTCCGGAGGTCCTGCTGGCCCATATGGGCGGCCCGTTCTTCGCCCGCCGCGAGGCCGGCGCGTGGACCGTGCCCAAGGGCGAGTACGACCCCGACGAGCCGTCCTGGGACGCGGCCCGCCGTGAGTTCCGGGAGGAGCTGGGGCTGCCGCCGCCCGACGGGGAGGCCGTCCCGCTCGGCGAGGTGCGGCAGAGCGGCGGCAAGACCGTCACGGCCTGGGCGGTCGAGGCGGACCTCGACCCGGCGGCGATCGAGCCGGGCACCTTCACGATGGAGTGGCCGCCGAAGTCGGGGCGCCTGGAGGAGTTCCCGGAGGTGGACCGGGTGGCGTGGTTCGGCCTCGACCGGGCCCGGGAAGTGATCGTGAGCGCGCAGCGGGCGTTTCTGGACCGGCTCGCGGAGCACTCGAGCCTGGGCGGAGTCCGATGACACCGGGACAACGCCGCCCGCGTTGCGGCCGCCACCGCCGCGCGGGAAGGTCGAAGCAAGCCTTTCCAGGAGGTCAGCCATGCCCATCGCCACCGTGAACCCGGCGACCGGCGAGACGCTCAAGACGTACGACGCCCTGGGCGCGGAGGAGATCGAGCGCAGGCTCGCCGCCGCCGATGCCGCGTTCCGCACCCATCGCACCACGACGTTCGCCCAGCGGGCGCTGCTCATGCGCAAGGCGGCCGACCTGCTCGATGAGCACCGGCAGGAGATCGCCCGGGTGATCACCACCGAGATGGGCAAGCCGGTCAAGCAGGCCCGCGCCGAGGCCGCGAAGTGCGCCAGGGCGATGCGCTGGTACGCCGAGCGTGCCGAGGAGCTGCTCGCCGACGAGGAGCCCGCCGACGTCGACGTGAAGGACTCGGGCGCCTCCCGGGTGATCGTGCGCTACCGGCCGCTCGGCCCGGTGCTCGCCGTGATGCCGTGGAACTTCCCGCTGTGGCAGGTGATCCGGTTCGCGGCGCCCGCGCTGATGGCGGGCAACGTGGGCCTGCTCAAGCACGCCTCCAACGTCCCGCAGACCGCGCTGTATCTCGAGGACCTGTTCCGCCGGGCGGGCTTCCCCGAGGGCTGCTTCCAGGCCCTGCTGATCGGCTCCGGAGAGGTCGAGAAGGTGCTGCGCGACCCGCGGGTCAAGGCGGCCACGCTCACCGGCAGCGAGCCGGCGGGCCGGTCCGTCGCCTCGGTCGCCGGGGACGAGGTCAAGAAGACGGTGCTGGAACTGGGCGGCAGCGACCCGTACATCGTCATGCCGTCCGCGGACCTGGACCGGGCCGCGCAGGTCGCTGTGACGGCCAGGGTGCAGAACACCGGGCAGTCCTGCATCGCCGCCAAGCGGTTCATCGTGCACGCGGACGTGTTCGACGCGTTCGCCGAGCGGTTCACGGCCGGGATGAAGGCGCTCAAGGTCGGCGACCCGATGGACGAGGAGACCGAGGTCGGACCGCTGTACAGCGAGCGGGGCCGGGCCGACCTGGAGGAACTCGTCGACGACGCGGTGGAGGCGGGCGCGACGGTGCTGTGCGGCGGCGAGCGGCCCGACCGGCCCGGCTGGTACTACCCGCCGACCGTCCTCGCCGACATCACCCCCGAGATGCGGATCCACCGCGAGGAGGCGTTCGGCCCGGTGGCCACGCTGTACCGGGCCGCTGACCTCGACGAGGCGGTGGCGATCGCGAACGACTCACCGTTCGGACTGAGTTCGAACGTCTGGACCCGCAACGGGACCGAAGTGGACCGTTTCGTGCAGGACCTGGAGGCCGGCGGGGTGTACGTCAACGGGATGACGGCGTCCCACCCGGCGTTCCCGTTCGGCGGGGCCAAGCGCTCCGGTTACGGGCGGGAGCTGGCCGAGCACGGAATCCGCGAGTTCTGCAACATCACCACGGTGTGGCACGGGGCATGAGCGTTCCACGGTTACGATCGCCTCTGTGAACCGCGAAGTGACCCTGCCTCTGATCGTCGACGACCGCGGGACCTTGCAGGTGGCTGCCGCCGATGTGAGCAAGTTGTTGCGCAGGCTGGGCGGTCGATGGGTGCGGCTTGTGGAGGAGGGGGAGCAGGGGTTGGACGAGGACACGGTGGCCGCGTTGGCCATCGAGCTGGCGAAGCTCGCGGACCGGATCGACGTCGCGTGCATCGCGCACAGCAGTGGTTCCTAGGGCCGCCGGGGGCCACTGCGGTCAGCCCTTGCCGTCCAGTTCCCACAGCGCGTGCCAGAAACTGGTCTCGTGGTTCTGGAGCAGGCGGCCGTAGCGGTGGGCGCGCTCCTCGTTCAGGCGGTCCGCGTCCAGGGCCTCCTGGATCGCCGCGCTCGCCTTCCGGTCCAGGTCCGGGGAGGGCTCCGCGAACAGGTCGAAGAAGGCGCAGGCCTCGTCGGTGAAGCCGTAGCAGTCGCGTAGTGCCTGCGCGATCCTGGCGCAGTAGTCGCCCCATGTCGCGAAGTTGGCGCTCAGGGCCAGAACGACGTCGGCCGGTTCCCCGTTCAGGGCCAGCCAGGCCACGTAGGCGGCATACCCCTGGCAGTCCGCCATCGGCTCGTACCCGGCCGGCGTCTCCTCCTGGCAGGCGGCGGCGTACGCGCCCAGACGGTCCTGGGCCACGGCCTCGGCCTCGGTGAGCGCGGTGAAGAAGTCCGCGCACGCCGGCTGGTCCCCGCAGCGCTCGGCCAGGTGCTGGAAGGCGCGGCGGTCGGAGGCGATCACATCCCGCTGTTCGGCGGCCAGGGCGGCGAGGGTGGCGGGCCGGGCCGCCCCGCGGGCGATCAGCGGAAGCAGCCGGTTGGCGTGCGGATCGGGGGCGAGTCTCTCGGTGGCCGTCTCCAGCAGTTCCCTGGCCGTACGTGTCATCGACGCTCCTCCTCCGACTACGACTGCGACTTTACGCACACACGTCGTCACTGTACGTCCACCACCGGATCGGAGTAGCACCGCGAGATATCCCCGCTGCGCCGGGTGATCGTGGGTGGACCACCCGCGTAAGGGTGACGAACCCCCTTCCGCCGGGGGACGAAGAATCCTCCGCCAAGGCGAAAGAAGGCGCGCTCCATGGCGACTCTGTGCAAGCCCGCGGTTTCTGTCCCGGAACACGTGATCACGATGGAGGAGACGCTGGACCTGGCGCGCTCCCGCCACCCGGACCACCCTCAACTCCCTCTCGCGCTGCGGCTCATCGCGAACACCGGGGTCAAGACCCGGCACATCGTGCAGCCCATCGAGGAGACCCTGAAGCACCCGGGCTTCGAGGAGCGCAACAACCTCTACGAGGCCGAGGCGAAGGCCCGCGTGCCCGCGGTGGTGCAGCGGGCGCTGGACGACGCCGAACTGCTCACCACCGACATCGACGTGATCATCTACGTGTCCTGCACCGGGTTCATGATGCCCTCGCTGACCGCGTGGCTGATCAACACGATGGGCTTCAGCACCGACACCCGGCAGATACCCATAGCCCAGTTGGGCTGCGCCGCCGGTGGCGCAGCCATCAACCGGGCGCACGACTTCTGCACGGCCTACCCCGACGCCAACGCCCTCATCGTGGCCTGCGAGTTCTGCTCGCTGTGCTACCAGCCCACCGACCTGGGCGTCGGCTCGCTGCTGTCCAACGGCCTGTTCGGCGACGGCATCGCGGCGGCCGTCGTGCGCGGCAAGGGCGGCACCGGCGTGAAGCTGGAGCGCAACGCCTCGTACCTGATCCCGAAGACCGAGGAGTGGATCGCGTACGACGTCCGGGCCACCGGATTCCACTTCCTGCTGGACAAGCGGGTGCCCGCCACGATGGAACCGCTCGCCCCGGCGCTCGACGGACTGGCCAGGCAGCATGGCTGGGACGCCTCCGAGCTGGACTTCTACATCGTCCACGCGGGCGGCCCGCGCATCCTGGACGACCTGAGCAAGTTCCTGCACGTGCCGGCGGAGGCGTTCCGGTTCAGCCGGGCCACGCTCACCGAGTACGGCAACATCGCGAGCGCCGTCGTCCTGGACGCGCTGCGTCGGCTGTTCGAGTCGGGCGGCGCCGAACACGCGGCGCGCGGGCTGCTGGCCGGTTTCGGACCGGGCATCACGGCGGAGATGTCGCTGGGCCGCTGGCACATCTCCGGGAACGGGAAGAAATGAGATGACCACCGACACGGACGACAGGCGGCGCGCCGCGGCCGAGGGGATGGGCGGCGGGGTCCTGCCGCCGGTCCGCCCCTGGCCCGCCCTCCACCCGCCCGGCCCGGACTTCGACCCGGACCTGGCCGAGCTGATGCGCGAAGGCCCGGTCAGCCGGGTCGAGCGGCCCGACGGCGAGGGCTGGGCCTGGCTCGTGACCCGCTACGACGATGTGCGCGCGGTCACGAACGACCCCCGCTTCGGCCACGAGCCGGTCATGGACGGTCGACCGGCCCGGCTCGTCCCGCACGTCGTCCCGCAGCGGGACGCGGTCGCCTTCCCGAACCCGTCCGACCCTGCCCGGCCGCGCCGCTCGGTCGCCGCGGCCTTCACGGCGCGCGGCGTCGAACGGGTGCGCGAGACGGCGCGGCGCATGCTCGACGAACTGGTCGACGAACTGCTCCAGGACGGGCCTCCCGCCGACCTCATCGCGGCGGTCCTCGGCCCCTTCCCCGGCGCCGTGATCTGCGAGCTGATGGGGATCCCGGCCGCCGACCGGCGCGACATGCGCACCTGGACCCGGCTCATCCTCTCCCCCGCGCACGGCACGAAGGCCGGTGAGCGGGCCAGGGACGAGATGAGCGCGTACTTCACCGGCCTGATCGGCGCCCGTGAGGGCGGCACCGGCGAGGACGTCGTCTCGCTGCTCGGGGCCGCCGTGGGCCTGGGTGAGGCGGCACTCGACGAGGCGGCCGGCCTAGCGGTGCTGCTGCAGATCGGCGCGGAGGCGGTCACCGGCCACACCGGCCGGATGTTCCACCTCCTGCTGACCCGTCCGGACCTGACCGAACGTCTGCGGGCCGAGCCCGCGATCCGCCCGCAGGCCGTCGACGAACTGCTGCGGTACATCCCGCACCGCGACGCCGTGGGCCCGCCCAGGGTAGCGACGCAGGACGTGGAGGTCGGGGGCGCACGGATCCGGGCGGGTGAGGCGGTGTATGTGTCGTACGCGGCGGCGAACCGCGACCCGGGTGTGTTCCCGGACCCGGAGACGATCGACTTCGCGCGCTACCCGAACCCCCATGTGGCGTTCGGCTCCGGCCCGCACCGCTGCCCGGGCGCCATGCCGGCCAGGCTGGCGTCCGAGATGCTGCTGGACGCCCTCCTGGACCGGGTACCGGGGCTCCGGCTCGCGGTGCCGCCCGATGAGGTCCCGTTCCGCGAGGGCGCGCTGACCCGCGGGTCCGATGCCCTTCCCGTGACGTGGTGAGCGGCTCATGACGACGACTGACAGACCATTGGCCACCGAGGGCCTGTTCGTGCCGCCGGGTCACGGACGCGTGGTCCAGACACCGGCCCAGCACGTGACGTTCAAGGTGACCGGCTCGCACTCGCGCATGGCGTCCACGTTCGAGGTGATCGTGCCTCCGGGCTTCGACGTCGGCGCCCATGTGCACACGCGCAGCGAGGAGCTGTTCTACGTGCTCGAGGGCGAGCTGGACGTGCTCGCCTTCGAGCCACGCGTACGGACCCCCGACAACTGGCAGAAGTGGGAGTCGAGCTCGGGCCGCCGGGTGCTGCGCGCCACCCCGGGCACGGTCATCGTCGTGCCCCCCGGCTGCCCCCACGCCTTCGCCAACCCGACGGAGACCCCGGCGAAGATGTTCTTCCAGGCGTCCCCGCCCCCGGACCACGAACGCTACTTCGAGGAACTCCTGGAGATCCTCGCCGACGGGGGCCCGCCGGACCACGAGGCGATCGAGGCGCTGCGGAGGCGGTACGACATCGAGCAGATCACGCCGCTCAAGCACCGTTAGCGTCTGTGGGAGGGCCCTCAGCGAATGGGCATGCCGGAAAGCGTCCGGGCGATCACCAGCCGCTGGATCTCGCTCGTACCCTCGAAGATCGTGTAGATGGCCGCGTCGCGGTATGTCACCTGCGCGCGGGTGGCGTTTGACCTGCGTAGCCCGGTAATCGGGCCGCGTTGCTCCGGGTTGGTTGGGTATTCCGCCGGGTTCCGTGGGATAGATCGTCTCCCAAACCGTCTCCCAGAAAACGAGCGCGCCCCCCAGCCTGTGAGCTGGGGGGCGCTCGCGCCGGCCACCACAATGGGGGGCGCCACATCGTGGGGCCGGCACGTCTTTGGGGGTTCGACCCTCCGTATTGCCTGGTGCATGCAGGTCGATGCCTTGATTCACCCCTTCGAGTGAACACACGTTCGATTCCTGGACACTACACGCAGCCCTGCGGCATATGCCAGTCCACTGCAGGGCTACACGCTGTGGAGTTGCTGTGTCGGGTCGGGGGCTTCCGCCTGTTCTACGGCGGGAGTTGGGCGGTCCGTCGCGAGGCTGTGACTTTTTCATGAGGCGACCATTTGGGTACTGACACAAGATCACAGACGCCCGAACGTCTGACGCGTGCCAGCCCGCCGCAGTCCCCGACCCGACTGGGTCTTACAACGTCGTGTCAGCCTCGGTCACCGCATCGCCGATCTCCGGCGACAGGCGGAGCTATCGCAGGAGGAGCTGGCCCATCTCGCCGGCATGGAGCGGCGGTCGATCCAGCGCTACGAGAACGCGGTGCGGGATCCGCAGTTCTCCGACCTGCTGCTGATTGCTCATGCTCTGCGGGTGCACGTGACTGACCTCCTCCGGTGAGCACTGTCGACTGGCGTGTAGTCAACAGCCCGTACCGGCGGTAACGGAATGGTCGGACCATGTTTATCTGCACAGGCCCCACACATCCCATGCATTGCAGTGACCTGCGGTAACGCTTGGGCCAACGCTCAGGCCGTTTCGCCCCTCAGTAGGCGGCCGGCTGCGTCGCTCTCGCGGCGCCAGGCTCGCCACAGCTCTGTGCCCGTCTCGCAGGTGCGGTCGAGGTCGCGGCAGGCGCCGCAGCCGGTGAAGTGGGTGGCGTAGGCGCTGTAGGCCTCCTGAGCGGGTGCCAGCTGTACGGCCGCGACGACAGGTCGGCGCGGGCTGCTTCCACCGTCGGCCGGGTTGTTCGTAGGCTCGTCCACGTCGACGCTCCGCTCGTCGGCCACGCCCCCGGGCCCTGCCAGGCCGCGGGGGTCTTTATGTGCGCAGGTCTACTGCGGTGTACCGCACTGTACTGCGGTCGCGCGGTGTACCGCAGTTACCTACGGTCGATCTGTGAGCGTTGATCTTGACCGGACGCGGCCGATTTGGCGGCAGATCGCGGCCGTCATCGTGGCACGCATCGAGGACGGGACGTACCCGGCCGGATCGCGGGTGCCGTCCGTCGTGGAGATCTCCACCGAGTTCGACGTCGCGGCGTCCACGGCGCAGAAGGTGCTGGGCTACTTGAAGCGCGAGGGGCTGGTGCGGACGGAGGTCGGGCTCGGGAGCTTCGTCGAGCCAAAGCCATAGGCCGCTGTCCGACCCCGCCACTACGCTGATCGTCATGTCCTCCTCTCCCCCGCCGCAGGGTTCGGTGCGGTCTGCTGCCGTGGTGCAGGCGGACATTCATGCCCTGCTCAAGGCGACGGGTGGCTGGCTGTGGGGCCCGACGCGGGCGCGCTACGAGGAGCTGCGGGATGAGTGGGTGGAGGCCGTGCGCGGGGAGATGACCACCGCGGCATGACGAAGCCCCGCACGGTGGCGGGGCTTCATCGAGGCTGTCAGTCTTCGGCAACCGTGAGGCTGGCGAGTGCGCGACTGATCTGCGACTGGTTGATACCGAGGATGCGAGCGGCCTTGGACTGGTTGTCGCCAGCGCGCCGAACCATCGACTGGATGAGTTGAGCGCGCTCCCGGCTGGCCGCAACGACTTTCTCCTGTGCGGCCTTCAGTGCGGCGTCGGCGGCCTGGTAGTCGTCGTACAGGGCCTGGATCTCGCTCTGCCACTCCAGGTTGCCTCCAACCTTGAACTGCTCCAGCGGGGTGAGGGCGTTCCACTGCTCCAGCGACTGGGCGTTGGCCTCGCGCCAGGCGGCGAGGGCGGCCTCGGACTGCTCGGGGATGATGGGGGCGGGGATGGCGTCGTACTGGAGGGCGGCGTTTTCGAGGGTGCACCAGTCCAGGCCCTGCGGTCCGTCGCCGTCGCGGGTGGTGAGGGTTTCGAAGTCGAGCACCTTGGCGGAGTTGGCGTTGCGGTCGACGTCGACGACGATCCAGTCTCCGCCGGTCTGGTCGACGTAGTGGTCGCCGACGTTGATGGTGTCGATGTCGTAGCGCATGGTCCCGCCCCTTCGTGGTTGTGTCTTGCCGACAAGACAACTATGCGCCCCCCTCATAGAAATGTCAATGAGGGGGGTGCATAGACTTCGCCCGTGACCGCCTTCGACTTCCCCGAAGACCTGCTGGCTCTGGAGTCCCGCGCCTGGGAGGAGATCCAGGCCGGACGATTGACCACCGCCACCGCGGGCGCCGCACAGGACGCCGTGAGCGTGTTCGCCGCCGAGGGCGGGCACGACCGGTATGAGGTGGAGATGGCGCTCAAGAAGGCCGTGCGGCACCCGGAGCCCGCGGAGGGCTGACAGCAGCAAGCCCCGCACCGGGTGCTGTTCCGGGCGGGGCATCAGCACAGTGCCAGCTGCTGCTGATATGACGAACCAAGCCTACGGGGCGCCACTGACAACGCGGGGTCGGAGTCGAACCGGCGTCCATGCCGGGCATGACCCCGGCCGCTCTGTACCCGTTGAGCTACCCGCAGCCCCCAGGATGGCAGACACCTCGGCCACGCATAGGATCGAACACGTGAACGATCTGTCGCCGGAGGAGCGCCTCGACAAGCTGCGCACGCTGGAGGAGTGGCTGGACTGGCAGCTGCGCCAGACCCGGGCCCGCATCGCAACCCTGGAAGCCGAGGTCGAGCGCGAGCGGCGGCAGCGGGAACGGGCGTGGCGCGAGCAGCAGTGGAAACTGCAGCCCAGCCGCGCGGCAGGCGACCGCACCAGCACCCTCCACCGCGGCGGCTGCACCATGTGGAAGTCGGAGATGGGCTACCTGTCGCGGGAGGACGTGCTCCTCGCGCTCGACGACGACACGATGACCGTCGAGATGTGCGGCATCTGCCGGCCCGAGACCGGACTACGGGAGGGCTGACAGGGCGGCCGTCTTCCGCGTACCGTGTCTGGGCGCACGGGAGGAGGGGCCATGAGCGACGACACCACATGGGGCTACGACACCGCCTGGGGCTGAACCCCGGACAGCACAACGCCCCCGCAGCCGAAGCTGCGGGGGCGTTCGCTTGTTCAGAGGCCGATGTCCTCGGATGCGGCGTCGGTCCATTTGTCGGCTTCGCGGATGTAGCCCCAGAAGGCGGGGCTGTTGGCGGCGTGGCCGGACTGGGCGCGGATCTTTTCTTCGCGCTTCCCGGCCCGGCGGCTGGTGGTGATGAATCCGGCCCGCATCGAGTGGCCGGTGAGGCGGACGGCGAGCCCGGCGCGTTCGGCGTTGCGGGCGATGATCTCGCGGACGGCTTCCGGGGAGAGCGCGCGGCCGCCGAGGTTGCCCCAAACGTCGATGGGCAGGAAGGCGGGGCCCCCGGTGATGCCCGCGGCCGCGCGCCAGGTCGACCAGGCCCGGACGGGGCAGGTGTCGGGGTTCGTGCCGTAGGCGACGACGACGTTGCGGGGCGGCCGCCCTTTCACCGCTGGGACGTGCACGTCGAGTCCCTGGCTGACGAGGGTGATGCCGTCGACGGTGAGGGCGGCGACCTCGGCGGAACGTCCGGCGATGCCGAAGGCCATGAGCCACAGCGCGCGGTCGCGGAGGCCGGTGAGTCCGGCGGCCGCTGCCGCGCTCATCTTGCGGAGCTGGTCGGGGGTGGCGGCGGCCGCCGGTCCGCGGCCGCGCGCCATGCGCTCGGGGTCGGCTTTCAGCGGCTTGAGGGCTTGCCGGGCGGCGACGGTCACGGCTTTGGGGACTTCGATGCCGCGGCCGCGCAGGGTGACGGTGACGCCGGTGATGCGCCGGTCGATGCTATTGGGCGCGGCCGCTTTGATGGTGTCGAGCCAGACGACGAAGCCGACGAACGTGCCCTTCGTAACGGCGGCCAATGGGAGCGGCTGGCCCGTCCGTTCGGCGAGCCAGTCGTGGAACTCTTCCCACAGCTTCCAGTCGTTGGCGTAGCTGCGCTTTGTGTTGTGGGGGCGGATGGCGTCGAGGTGCTTCTCGGCTGCCTCTTCCATCGCGTGCAGGACGGCGAGCGTCGCAGCGTCGTAGGCGGCGGGGGTGGCGTCCGGCTGGCGGGGGACGAGGTCGGTCACGCTCAGACCGCCTTCCGTCGATCCTCAAGGCGAGTGACCCCGTGCGCCAGGTGCTCCGCGCGGTCTGCTGCGGCGAGGAGCGCCATGGCGAGCCGCCTGGCGTCGGAGACGTACATCGGCACGAAGTCCTCGCCGGGAAACATGGATTCCGGGGTGGACACGTGGACCATGCCATCCGCCGTGTCCTGCTCATCTATCGCACGGACAACCCACACGTACTCACGACTCCCATAGGGGTGGGGCTGCTCGCGCAGGTCCCACTCGTGGCCGGGCATGGAGTGGTCGGGTCCGTTGATGCGGGTCGGCTTGGGGCGCTCAGCGCTGCCAGCCATGGCCGTGAGGCGCAGAAGTTCGCGGCGGATCTCTCCGAGTGTCAGGTCGTCAGCCATGGCTAATTGTACCGTTTTTTCGCCCGCGATATGGCATGTTATCGAGAGTGCTACTGCCGAACGGGGCTCCCCTTCACGGGCGTTCAGCGACTCCCGGACGCGACGAAGCGCCCCGCCCTCCCGAAGGAGAGCGGGGCTGAAGTCGAGCGGCACAGGGGTCATCCGTCTCCGGCCGGTAGACGGCGCCACCTCTCAAGCAGCGCGAAGCGTGAGCGCCGGGTCTCGCACCCGGATGCCGCAAGTTCAACTGTACGGTCCGAACCTTGAAGTTCGGGCGGGGATCTTCAACTTACGTTGCGCGAGCGCAGTCACGCGGTCTCGTCGGTGGCGTACCCGTCGGGCAGTCCCGGATACACCGGCTCGAGGAACGGGTTGATGCTCGGCGCGGGGATGGGCTGCGGGTCGAGGCGGCCGAGCTGCTCGAGACTGCGCGCGTCCGCCGCCGTGTCGTCACGGCGCGGCGTGCGCGGGATGGGTTCGGGCATGGTGCTCCTACGGGTATTGGCGGCGGTTGGGGTCGAGTCCGGCGGCGAGGGGGACGGGTACACCGCCGCTGCCGCTGTCCCCGCCGCCGTTGGTGTCGCGGCACGTGTAGTGGGTGGAGCCGTCCGCATCCGGGGTGCACTCGTAGGTGACGCCGCCGTACTGGAACGTCCAGCCCGACGGCGGGGGTCCGGCCGGTCCGCGGTCACCCTGCGGACCCTCGGGTCCTGCCGGCCCGGGATCGCCCTGGGGGCCCGGCGGGCCGGCGGGTCCGGTCGGGCCTGCGGCTCCGGGTTGGCCGGGTGAACCGGTCGCGCCGGGCTGGCCGGTGCTGCCGGACGCGCCCGGCGACCCCGATGGGCCTGGGGATCCGGACGGGCCGGGTGATCCGGTGTCGCCCCTCGGTCCGGGCGGCCCCGCCGGGCCGGGGATCGGCACCGGCACCTCTGCGCGCGCGGAGAGACTGGGCACCGCCTTCGCCGGGTCGGGCGCGACAGGCGTTCCGCCCTTCGCTTTCACCTGCTCCCGCAGTGCCCGGACGTCGCTGGCGAGCGTCGATACGGCATTCCCGCGGAGGTCTGCCTCGGCGGCGTACTGGTCGGCTCGGCGGCTTTCGGCGTCGATGCGGCCCCAGATGATGACGGCCGCGCCGGACAGGGCCAGCATCCAGCACAGGATGGCGATCCACCGCCAGCTTCCGGCGAGGGCCCGTTCTGCACGGGTCACGGATCGCCTCCCAATTCGATGACTTTGACGCGGAGGCGGGCGATCGCCTCCTGATCCTCCACCCGCCGCTCCAGGAGGGCGGTGATCCGGCTGTCGCGTTCGGCGAGCTCCTTGCGCAGACCGTCGCGTTCTTCCTGGATCTGGTCGAACTCTGAGTTCCAGCGGGTGGTTGCGGTCTCTCCCCGCTTCCCGAGGTACGCCACCACGCTGCCGGACAGGACCCCAGCGAACGCGAGGATCGCGCCGATGGTGGTGGCGTCCAAGGTGGCTCCTGTCAGATGCTCCGCGGCGGTTCGGCTGTGGCCGGCGCGGCGGGGCTGGCCGGGGACACCTGGCCGCGGGTCACGAGGGCGAGCACGGTGAGGACGACGGCGTTGAGGGCGCCGATCTTTTCCGCGGACAGGCTCAGCCCGTAGGCGGCGAGCAGGGCGGCAACGGCGGCGACGAGGCCGGTGAACGCGCTGGGCGCGATCGGGCGGGTGACGACCGCGGTCGCGGCGGCGAACACGGCGCTGATGACGGCGACGATCGCGCCGGCCTGCTCGGCGGACAGGCCGAAGTTGAACGTGACGAGCAGCGACAGGCCCGCGCTCATGACGGCGATGATGAGAGCCGGTTCCCGGCCGAAGATACGCATGGGAGTCTCGATTCTTTGTCATTCAGAGCCGCTGTAACCGAGGCGACTCGATAGGATTGCCACATGGGAATCACCTTCGGCGATCCACGTTTGCCCGACCGTTTCTGGTCCAAGACGAGAGTCTCGAACGATGGCTGCTGGTCTTGGACTGCGGCCAAAAGCATCGGCTACGGCAAGATCAGTTGGGAGGGAAAATCTCGGCACGCGCACATAGTTGCGTACACCGTCCTCGTTGGTCCGGTGCCCGATGGCCACGTGATAGACCACGAGTGTCACCACCCGAGCAACTGTGCAGGCGGCAACACATGCCCTCACCGCGCATGCGTGAACCCGAACCACATGGTGGCGAAGACAAGCCAGGCCAACACCTCGACGGGGCGCGTGAGTCACGCCGGGTCCAGGAAGACTCACTGCCCGTCTGGTCACCCCTACGATGGTCGAAACGTTCGCATTGGTTCGGACGGCGGTCGATACTGCCGAGAGTGCGAGCGGCTTCGCTCCCGTAGGCGAGTCGAGCGCTTCAGGGCGGGAGAGGCATCGCCCATGCGGCACCGTGTCACCCACTGCCCGGAGGGGCATGAGTACACCCCTGAGAACACTGGCTACAACACCAGCAATGGCGGCCGATACTGCCGGGAGTGCCACCGGACGCGGTGGAGTTAGAACATCCGCCCCCTGAACCACGGCTATCAGTCCGTGACCGTGAAACCGTGCTTCAAGCCAAGCCGTTCCAGTGAGACTTTCCCGGGAACGCCGTCGGCTCCGGAGCCGGAATACCCGCACTTGCGTTGCCAGCTGGAGTAGGCCCCGAGCGTCCTGGTGCCGAATGAGCCGTCGACCCACTGGGACGCGAGGAGGCCCTCGGCCTGCAGCGCCTTCTCGACGAGGAGCACCTCGGCCTTGTAGCTGGCGTGGCCCTGCGCCGCCGCCGGGTCGTGCTTCGCGGCGTACACGACGTGCGCGAGGCTGACCGTGGGCTTGGTGACCGGCTTCGGCGGCGTCGGGCCGAATGCGAACAGGTTCGGCATGGGGCCGGGGTCGACGTGCGAGTTGCCGGGGATCTGGTTGTGGCCGTAGTGCCCGCCGCGGCCCAGCCAGACGTCCATGCTGACGGTGTCGCGAGCGAAGCCGGTCGGGGCGCCGCCGGGCCAGGTGTCGGCGATGCCGAGGCTGCGCAGCCACGTCATGATCTGGTCGAGGTTCTTGCAGGGCGTGTCGCGGACCGTGGCGTACTTCTTGCCGCTGACGGTCTCGCCCGCAGTGAAGACGATCTCGATCTGGATGCAGTAGCGGCCAGTGCGGTTGGTCTTGACGTCGCCCGCGTTCTGCAGGGAGAGGCTACGGCTGTCGGCCGGGAACATCTGCGCGATCTGGCCGGTGAACGGGTCCCAGAGGAGGTGCGGGGCGACGTTGGCGCCGCCGCCGGTGAACCAGCCGAGTTCGTTCTTGAACGTCCAGTCGCGGTCGTTGGAGGTGATGTGCCAGACGGCCCGCGCGGGGCCGCCGTTCATCGCGCCGGTGTTCCCGACGGGGTGCCGGGCGGCTCCCGGCATCCAGAGGTCGACCATGTCAGACTCCCTTCGCTGCGAGGAGGCCGCGTATGTCGGCCGCGAGGTCTTCGGCGGTGATGGCGGGTGCCGGTGCGGGTGCGGTGGCCCAGATGGGTACGGTGACGTCGCCCTGCTGGGACAGGAGCCACTGCGCGTCGGCGGTGGTGATCCAGGCGGACCCCTTGACGCCCCACGATTCGCCCCAGGAGTTGTCGATGCGGAGGGCGCCGACGGAGGCGTCGTAGGCGGACAGGACGTACTCGTGGCCGCCGGCCACCTGGGAGCTGCGGTCGACCTTCACGTAGCCGTTGCTGGTGTCGACGTTGAACATCGACTCCAGCCACACGGTGCCGACCATGACGGGCCCGGTCTGGAGGGCGGACAGGAGCGCGGAGAGGCTGAAGGCGTGCTTGTACGACGTGGCCAGGCCGAGTTGCTTCAGCGCCTTGGCGGCGCCGAGCCCTGAACTGCCGGTGTCGTCGGGCGGGTAGGCGCCCTGGATGCTGTCGAGTTGGGTGGCCAGCGAGTAGACCTGCACGGCGAGGGTTTCGTCGACCGGCAGAATGTTGCCGCTGATCTCGACCGAGGTGAGGCCGGGGCGCGCGGCGCAGTCCGTGCCGAGCAGGCCGGCCGCCGCGTTGCCGGTGCAGCTGCCGAGTCGCCCCTGGTCGAAGATGGGCGCCCGGCGCTTCCAGTCGACCGTGCGGATCGCCGACTTCGGCAGGACACCGTGCGCGTACCGCAGGGACAGCGGATCGTGCTCGACATGGCGCCCCAACCTGCGGTCGGAGCGCTCGTATATCAGGGTGTGCAAGAGCCCTCCCGGGCGTGAAAAAAGCCCCGAAAGGGGCTGGTGGACGGTGGGGGCGGGGCGGTGGGTGCGGTCACCCGCCGTCGGTATGGTCGAGGAGGTTGCCGCCGACTGTGAGCCGGACAAAGCCCAGTGCCTGGCGGGTGAGTTCGGCGACCTGCGCCATGGCGTCGTCGATAGTGACGCCGCCCGAAGCAACGGCGTCGAGGTATGCCTGGTTGGCGGCGAGGTCCTCGCGTGCCCGTTCCAGGAGCGCGACTTGGGTGGCGCGGCGCGCGTCGTCGGCGATGGCTTGGTCTGCGCTCGCGTTCTCGGCGTCGGTGAACGGACGCTGTTCCACCAATTGTCCGCACTCGTACCGGCGGTAAATGCGTGACGGTACGTCCCACTGTTCGACGATCGATGCGTCCCGGACCTCGGTCGTGTACGGGGCTGGCGAATCGCTCGCCGGCTCGCTTTCGGTGGGTGTCATCCGGGTCACGCCTTGTAGGTGGTGACGATGACAACGCCGTCGCCGCCTTTGCCGCCGGATGCGGCGCTGTTGGTCTGGGCGCCGTTCGACGCGCCCGCCGCTCCGCCGCCGTAGGTGTAGCCGTCGAAGCCGTTGCTCTGTCCTGTGAGTACGGTGGTGGCGCGGCGCTGGCCGGCCAGGAAACTCGCTCCACCGTTGTTGACCTTGATGGGGACCAGGCTGACGACCGGCCCGTTCCCGCCGTCGCTGCCCTGTACGCGGAGGTTGCCGCCGGTGCCGCCGGTGCCGCCCAGGCCGCCGTTGGTGACCGTGCTGCTCGTCGTGGATGCTCCGCCGAGGCCGCCGCTGCCGCCCACAGCAGTGATCAGGGAGCCGAAGCTGCTGGTGCCTCCGCTGTTCCCATTGTTCTGGCCGGCTGCGCCGCCGGAGCCGCCCGCGCCGACGGTGACGGCTTGGCTGGTGCCGACGGCTGCTGCAGTGAAGATCCCTCTGGCGTACTCTCCGCCCCCGCCTCCGCCTGCGCAGGCGGCGTGCGTGGAGTCTGTGGCTGGACATCCGCCGGAGCCGCCTCCGCCGCCCTGGACTTCGACGACGACCCACAGCGCGCCTGCCGGGCGGGTCCACGTGCCGGAGGCGGTGAACACCTGCACGTCGACGGAGCCGGGGATCGCCGCGTCGGCGCTGGTAGCGAGGCTTTGCATCCACTCCCAGATGCGGGCGTTGTCGCTCGACTCGGGGTAGATAAGCCCCTTGCCGGTGGTCTGGCTCATGAACTGCGCCTCCAGGGGCTGGCATACAAAAGGCCCCGCGAATATGCGGGGCCTTTTGGGAAGGGTTGTTAGCTCGGCTCTCCCGTCGCAGCGGAAGTTCCCGCCCGGCCGTAGCCGTCGAAGATCTTGTGACAGGAGGCGCAGAGCGGCATGTATCTACTCAGGTCGAGGCTGTACTCGGATCCGGTTTCAGGATCCCGCTTCGGCTCTGGATCCGAATGATCGTAAGCCCATTGCAAGGCTGGTCCACTGCAATGGCTGCACTTGTGCGCGCTCGCTTTCCCTCGCGTGCGCTCATTTCGAGAATGCAGCCCGAAGTAGCCGACGTTGGCGCCAGTCCACTGCGGGTGTCGAGCACCGAAGCGCCCGATGGGGTCTGTTCCGGGATCACCTTCGAGCCGTTGACGCTCGTAGTGGGAATTGCAAAGCCCGCGAGCACGGTGGGGACGCTTACAGCCATCGATCGAGCAAGTACGTGCCTCGCGGACTGGATCGTCTGTGGTGCCCCTCAGTCGCAGTCTCTGGTAGTGCTTCGCGCACAACCCTCGCCCGAAGTGTCTCGCGGTACAGCCGTCAATGTCGCATGTACGCTCAGGCATAGCCTGCCTCTCGCCGTAATCGAGACGGTGGGTTAGGGGCCGCACGGTGGTGACACATCGGGCGGTCCCGCTTCCCCTATTTTCTCACGAACTGCGGCGCCAATAGAGCGTCAAGGTCCACGCGGCGGACCAGGAACCGCGTCCGGCGAGGCGGATATAGGGATCGTCGGAGCTGATGTTGATGGCGAGGCCGCCGCGGGTGCCGTCGACCATGGCCTGCCCCCAGGAGGTGGGGATGGTGAAGGTCGTCTCCCAGGGGCTGACCTGGTAGACGACGCCGAGCACCGGACCGGTAGTCGACTCGTTGAGCGTCGGGAATCCGGCCGGGCGGGTGGACTGCGTGACCAGGCGCAGCGTCGGCGACCGCTGGCCGTAGTCGCCGGAGGTCAGCCGGCGCAGCCGCACGGTGGCCTTCGTGACGGTGGCCCCGGCGATGCTGCGCGGTTTGGAACCGTAGAAGGCGAAGCCGCTGTTCCGTCCGAAGCCGCTGCCGCCGTAGCGGCCCTGGAAGGTGTCCGCCGACGTCGAGCTGCCGATGTCGGTGCGCCAGCTGCCGTCCCGCCAAGTCGACGTGGCTATTGGCGGGCACACCAGCGTGCCCGTGGTGACGGTGGGTTTTGGTGTGGGGGCGGGATCGCTGGGCGGTGGCGGGGTGCTGCCGGTGTCCTGGCCGGTCGACGGCAGTGACGGGGGTACGGCGGGTGCAGGCCCGAGCGTTGCGATCGCCCAGTACACGCTGCCGCGCCGCAGCACGAGAATCGAATTGCCGGCGGCGATGCTGATGCCCGTCACAACTCGGGCCGTGACCTGGATTCCGGCGACGTTCGCCAAACAGGCTCCTGCCGCGGATGCGGTCATGGCGACTCCGACGAGCGCGCCCTGTCCGGCGAGGGAGACCCGGGTGTCTGCCCAGTCCGCCATCAGAGGACTCTCACGGAGAGGGTCATTTCGCCCGGCGAGTACGGCAGGGACATGGACTCGATCACGCACGGCGCGTTCGTGAGCCCGGCACCGGTGGCGGAGATGATGTCGCCGGTGATGAGGCCGGGGTGGGGAACCATGGTCACCCCCAGTCTGCGTGAGGCGGTGCGGCGGAGTTGCAGGAGTTTCGCGGTGGCGGCTGTGCGGCACTGCGCGACGGTCGTCAGCAGCGGTGATGAGAACGTGTACGGGACGGGGAGCGGGTTGAAGGGTCCGCCGTACCGGTAGGGGCTGAGCCCGTCGTCGTCGTAGGCGACGCCCTGGAGTTGGTTGCCCACGCCGTCTTCGCCTTGGGCGACGACGACGTTGAATGCGCCGTCGCGGCTGGTGGCGCCCTGCCAGCGCATGACGGTGCCGCCGGTGCCGTCGGTGAGGGACAGCACGGGAGTCCCGTCGTCTGTGAGGGGTTCCACGAACAGGGTGCCGTCGGCGGTGACGTAGGCGTCGGCCGCCCATGCGGAGAGGACTTCGGTGAGGCCGCCGAGCCGGTCGTTGTCCCATTGCATGCCCACCGGGACGGACCGGTCGGTGAGCAGCCCGTCGAATGTGACGGTCAGCGCGGGTTCGACGAGGGATCGCACTGTGGAGACGAAGGTCCCCGACGGCTGGAACGGTGCCGCAAACTTCGCTTCGTCGATGAGGGTGAGGAGGCCCTGTGCGGTGACGGTGACGGTGTCGCCGTCGGTGTTGGATTCGGTGATGAGGAACCAGCCGCGGTCGATCCATTCGAAGTCGCCGCCGCCGATGTCGACGCCGTAGGAGATGTGGAGTTGTTGCCCGTAGGCGGCGAGTGGGTGGCTTGGGTCGGCGCCGGGGTCCCAGTTGTATCCGCGGTCGCGGCGCGGAACGGTGAGGGTGATGCGTTCAGGGATGTTGAGGGAGCGGTCGCGGTCCTCGTTGCCGTCGGCGACGGGGATGTCCGCGGCGAGCAGGTTGCCGTCCAGCCATGACTCGGCGCGGACGAGCATGGTGAAGGAGCGCTGTACGACGGCGAGCGCTGTTGTCGACATGTCGAGCATGGCGTCACCCGAAGTCGTATTGTGCGATCGCCAGCAGCGTGGTGAAGAAGCTAGCGATGTCGGCGAGGGTGCTGAAATTGTTCGCGATGTCCTGCAGGGTGAACCCGGCCGCTTCGAGCACGTCAGCCCAGTCGTCGGCCTTGACGACGTCGAGGGTGAACCACCTGTATTCGTCGTACCAGGTGGGTGCCTCGTTGTCGCTGAGGAGGGCATAAGTGCCGTCGAGGCGCGTCATCGAGGTCTGCTTTCGCAGCAGGATGACGCCGTCGGTGGCGTTGTCGAGGATGTCGTTGAGGGCGTCGCCGTCCTGATCGGTTTCGGTCCGCACCGTGATGGTGGAAGAGGCTGCGGAGCGGGGTCGGCCCACGACGACGATCCGACCGCCCGCGTTGAATTGCGTGGCGTCGCGGTCGCGCTTTTTCTCCAGTGGCGACTCGATTTTCACTGCGGCCCCGACGCCGCGGATCGCATCGGAGATGACGTCGCTGGTGACCGTGGACGTGATGGGCCCCGAGTAGACGGTCCACTGCTGGCCGTAGACGTCGGTGAGGATGGCCGCGTAGTTCAGTGACACCCCGAACGGCTGCTCGGCGTCCACGCGTAGGAGCGACGACTGCCCCGTCACGTTGATGCCGCTTGCCGCACGTACCGGGGTGAGGTCGGTGCCGACCTGCCGGTACACCGTCACCGACGTGACGTCGTCCGCGAGAAGCCCCGTGACCGACACCAGGTTCCTGGGTGGGAACACCGACTGCGGGGCCGCGTTCACGTCCGAGGTGGCCTCGCGGATCCGCAGCACCCCGGCGACGCCGGTGGTGGCAGCGGACAAGGTGGCGCTCACGGTCGGGGCGGCCGTGGCCGACCCGGAGGACACCGAAGCGCTCGCTGCGGCGGTACACAGCCCGTTTCCGGTTGCCACCGCGATGGTGTACCGGCTGCTTACGGCGCCGAATGTGACACCGGCCGCGGCCACGGCCTGCGCGGACAGTGTGACCGTGGACAGCGGCAGGGCATAGCTGATCCATGCGAAGTCGCCCGGCTTCCACGTCAGGGACGTCGCCCCGGCGGCGGAGAAGGCGGTGCCGGACGTCTGGTCGTCGCCGAAGCTGGTCGTCCAGCGCCAGCCCGTGCCCGCGCTGCGGGAGAGAATGTTGATCGTTCCGGCGATGGCGCTGCCCGCACTGCCGGACGGGATTGACGTAGTTGGCGGCGTGTCGCCGCCCGTCATCACGCGCACGAAGTAGGTCAGCCTGCGGGGCCCGGTACCGCTGCTGAAGGTCCCGCCGCCCCCGCTGAAGGATCCGGCGAGCGTCCAACCGGACGGCGTACTGGGGACGTTGTCGTTGGGATGACCGGAGACGACCTGCAGAATGCCGAGCTGACCCGCCGCTGGTGCAGCGAAATACGGCGGGGTGACGGTGTAGGGGTGGCCCGTCGTGACGCCGGAGTTCACATAGGAGATCGTCACCCACGCCTCCCCACTTTTGCCCGGGCCGCCTGGCGGTCCTCGGACGCCTTGATTTTCGGTTTGACCTGGACGTCGATGAGGTCGCGCAGGCGGTCGTCGTTGAAGTGGACATGCACGTTGCTGCCGGATGCCTCAATTGCTGCGACCAGCCTCGCCCAGACCTCTTCCTGGTCTCCGTCGTTCCGGCCGTTGGCTGCGGTCGGCACGTAGCGGCGGCGCATGGACACGCCAGCGGCAGTGTCGGCGAGACGCTGGGCTGCGCTGCCGACGAGGTGGCCGTGCAGGTCGATGCCGTGGGCCATGCCGAGGACAACCTGCTTGCCGACCTCGTCACGAAACACCTGCGACGGAGACTTGATCTTCAGGATCTTTTTGATCTCCTTCACCAGGTCGGCGGCAAGTTTCGCCATCTGCTTGGTGAGCGCCGCCTCCTGGGCCTTGAGGCCGGCGAGGAAGCCCTTCCCAGCCTGTGCCCCGGAGTCGTACATCAGGTCGGCCATGTCCTTGCCGAAGGACGTGGCCAGGCTGCTGCCCGACTTGACCAGACTGTTCAGCTTGGCAATGTCCTGCGTCGTGACGTCCTTCGCGCCGAGAATGGACGCGAGTTGGCTGCCCGGACCGGCATCGGACAACGCCTGCAGGAGTTCCTTGCTGGCACCGCGCGCCTTCAGCTGGCCGGACAAGGCGACGAAGCCGGACGCGGTTTTCTGCTGGCCGACCATCTGCGAGATGAGGGAACGGACATCCGCCGCGGACGTCCCCGAAATGTTCAGGAAGTCGTTGATCTTCCCAGCCTGATCGGATGCGTACTGGTTGGCCGCGTTGATCTGGCTCTGGATACTCGCCTTCTTCGCCGCGAGCGATTCGAGGGCGCCGCCCTGCCTCTGGACGTATCCGGCGAGCCAGTCGTGGCCGGAGTTGAGCAGCTTGGTCGCCAGGCTCTTGATAGCCGAGGCGATCGCGGACGATGTGCCCGTCGCCAGGGTCTTCTGCAGCCCGGTCGCGATCGTGTTGGCAATGGATGACTTCGCGCTTCGCTGCGCGTTCCTGAGCGCGATCTCTGCGGCCTTCAGCTCCTTCTCCGCGGCCTGGAGACGCTTCTGTGCCGCCGCTTCACCCTTGTGCCGGCGCCGCGCGCGCGACAGGGCGTCCTTTGCGTCCTCGACTGCCTGACGGTCGCGCCTGACCCGGTCCGCGGCGTTGTCGATCGTGCCGGACGCGTAGCCGGGCAGTTTGATGCCGTGGGTCTTGGCGAATGCCATGGACTGCTGGTGGCTGAGGACGTCCTCGCCGCCCTTGAAGTTGACCAACTCGGGCCCGCGCTCGCCGACCCACGCCAGGCCCTTCGCGGCGCCGCGGGTGCCCTTGGCGTAGCCGCCGGGCCGGGTCATCACGTTGATCCAGTTCGCGCCGTACCGGTGCATGGCGTAGTTGACGCCCGCGTAGATCGAGGCGAGCGGGTCGGTGATGCCGCGGGAGCGGAACGGTCCAGCGTAGGCGGCGAACGTGGACGGGATCGTCTGCATGAGGCCCTGCGACGGGTGCCCGGCCTTCGCGTTGATGTCCGTCAGGTTGATCGCGTTCGGGTTGCCGCCCGACTCGATCTCGATTCGCCGCAGGACGGCACCCTGCGCGTAGGCGGGCGCGCCGAGCATGGACAGCACCGACGCGACCAGCCCGGACCAGCGGTTGACGCCTCCTCCCCCGCCGCCGCCCCCGATACCGAGGGCGCCGAGTAGGTCGCTGCCGAGCCCGCCGAGCGCCTTGAGGGCTTTGCCGGGCAGGCTGGAGATGGAGACGAGGCCCTTCTTGGCGATAGCTGCCAGCGCCTTCGGCATGGAGCCGAACACGCGCTGCGCGATCGCTGTTCCGTTGGTGCGGGCCATGCCCTTGATGAGGCCGCTGACGAGGTGGCCGCCGATCGACATGAAGACCCGGGAAGGGCTCTTGATCCCGAAGAAGCGCTTCACCGCGCCGACGACCGGGTCGACGATGGTGCTTTTGATCCAGCCGTCGATGCCCTTCATCGTGCCGCCGATGCCGGACTTGAAGCCGGAGATCAGGGCGCCGCCCTTGGACCACAGCCACGTTCCGGCGTTCTTGAAAGCGCCGATGGACGGCCCAGCCACCGTGCCCCACACCCAGCCACCAATGCCCTTGGCCCGGTTGGCGATGCCGCCCGTCAGGCCGCCGACGAAGCTGCGGCCCTTGCCCCACAGCCAGGACCCGGCGTTGCTGAAGGCACCCACGGCCGGAGCCCCGACCGTGCCCCACACCCAGCCACCAATGCCCTTCGCTGCGCCCGACAGGCCGACCTTGAAGCCGGAGATCAGGTCGCTGCCGATGGATGCGAACACCGTGGATGGGGAGTGGATGCCGAAGAGGCTCTTCACCCAGTTGACGACTGGGTCAACCAGATGCCCCTTCATCCAGCCTCCGATGCCGTTTAGCACGTCGGAGGCTCCGGACAGGAAGCCGCGGATGAGGTCCTTGCCCTTGCCATACAGCCAGCCGCCCACCTTCACGAACGGCTTGAGCGTGTAGCTGATCAGCTCACCGATCTTGGCGATGACCCAGCCAGCACCGTCCCTGATGCCGTTGCCGAGGAGCTTGGCGGCGTTCTTGCCCTTCTCCAGCAGATCCAGGCCCCACACGCCGAGGCGCGTGGTCAGTAGACCGCCCTCCCGCTCGATGAAAGCCGCCGCGTCAGGGAAGACGCGGGCGAAGCCCTTGCCCAAGTGGCGACCGATGAACCCCATGAGCTTGTCGAACGCGTCTGAGAAGGGCTTGGTCAGCTTGCCGATCTTGCCGATCAGCGGTTCGAACATCCGCAGGACCGGAATCTTGCTGATGATCTTGCCGAGGGGTCCGGCAATCTTGCCGACACCGACGAAGCTCAACGCGGCGACGACAGCGTCCCACCAGTGTTTTTTCCAGAAATCGGGGCTGAACAGGTCGGCTCCGAGAGAGCTGATGAAACCAATCGCGAACCCGAAGGCGTGGCCGCCGACCTGCTTACCGATGTCGACCCAGTCGAGGCCGCCGAGCGCTTTCGCCAGCTGCTCGCCGAGCTTGCCCGCGTTCTTCGCAACCCACTGGAAGGCCGTGCCGAGGGCACCCCCCAACTGCTCGCCGATCTTCGACCAGTTCACGGCCGCGATACCGCCAGTGACAGCCTTACGGATCGTCTCGCCCAACTTCTCGGCCGCGCTCTTCGGCGGCGCGGCCTTCGGGGTGATCAGCGGCGCCACCGACCCGGACCCGCCGTGCGGCATCGTCGGAAGGGGCGGGCCCTGGACGCCGCCAATCGGGCCGACGGACCCAGACCCGCCATGCGGCAGCGGAGGCAGCGGCTTGCCCGGCCCCCCGCCCGGGGACGTCTGCCCCGACCCGAGATGCGGCGCACCAGTGCCCGGCCCCAAAATGCTCGTGGGGAACTTGTCGATGCCCGTCTTCGGTGCGGGCTTCTTGTCGAGCACGCCGAGGCCCGTGAGGAAGTCGTCGACCATGCCCTTCGCGGTGCCGATGTCCTGCTTGATCCTGTCGACGGGTATGAGGCTGCGCATCGACAGGCCGAACCGGGCGGCGGCGGGCATCGCCGTCTCGGACAGGAACTGCACGAAGCGCGTGAGCGGCGGCAGCACCTTCGTGCCGATCCGGACGCTCATGACCTCAAGGTTCGAGGTGAGGAGCTTCCACTGGGCTTCGGCGGTCTGCCTCTGCATCGTGACCGCGTCATCGAACTTGCCCGTCGACTTGTTGACCTGGTCCTGCTTCTTCTTCAGCACATCCAGGTTGTTGATCATCAGGAGGATGCCGCTGGAAGAACGGCCCCCACCGAACGCCCTGCTGAGGATCTGGGACTGCTGCGACGCCGACAGCCCGGACGCATCGAGGTGATCCTTCAGCATCTGGATCGCGCCGATAAGCCCGTCCTTGCCACGCATTGCGTCCGCGAGCTGCAGACCGGTCAGGCCGATCTTCGCAAGCTGCTTCTCCGCCGCCCCCGACGGAGCGCCCAGCAGCGAGAACGACATGCGCAGCCGCGTCGCCGCAGAGTCCGCCGAGATGCCCTCGTCCGTCATCAGCGCCAAGGCGGCGCCGACCTGCTTCAGGGAGAGGCCGAATTCCTTGGCGCTGGGCAGGATTCCGGTGCCGATGGCCGCGTTGAACTGCTCCATCGACATGTTGCCCGCGCCGATGATCGCGTTCACCGTCGAGACAGCCTCATGGAACGAAGTGGCGCCCTTGATGCCGGTCCGCCACGCGCCCGCCAGAGCGTTGGTGGTCTGCTCCAAGTCGGCATGCCCGACCGCGGCCAGATCCGCAGCCTCCTTCAGCGCCTTCATCGCCGACACGTTGTCCATGCCCACCGACTTCAGGTGGTACAGGGACTCGGCGAGCTTCTGCGGGCCCTGCTGGGTCGTCGTCCCCAACTTCAGTACCTGATCCGAGAGGACCCGCACGTCCTTCGCTGTGGCGCCGGCCTGCGTGGAGATCCTGGTCATCTCCGACTGGAACTCGGTCGCCTGGCGTGCCGACTCCGCGAGGCCGGCCGCCAGGCCCCCGACGAGCGCCTCGCCTGCGATCTTCGCCGTCTTGCCGAGCTTGCCCATGATGGAGTCCGTGCTGCGGGCGGCACGGCCGATCTGCCCGAAGGTGCGTGAGGCCGCGTCGACGGCGACGAGACGGTAGATGATGCCGGTAGACGCCATGACGCCTCCCCTCGGTCAGCGAGTTGTCATGGCCAGTTGCGCTTCGGTTCGGCAGCCTCTTTCTCGGCCGCCGCCTCTTGCTCTTCTCGGATCTGGTAGAAGATCTCCCACTCGGCGAGCTCGCGAGCGGAGATCCGCCTCAGGAGCTCAGCGACGGTGCATCCGAGGTCTCGGGCGAGGACGAAGCAGAAGAGCCGCTGTCCGTCGCCGCTTCGGAGTTTCCCTCCATCTGCGCCTTCTCCTCCTCGGAGAGTCCGGACAGGCGGGACGCGACGTCGTACAGGCGGTCGATGACCGCGCCGTTCTTCGCGCCGAGCGCGGACGCGTCCTGGTCGGTGAACAGGCGCTCCCCGGCCTCGTCAACGAGGCACTTCACGAGGAGCTTCGCCCGCATGTTGTCCTGGACGAGGACCGGTTCCATGCCCTTGCCGTCGAACGTGGGCCGGAACTGGCGGATCGAGCCCTGGAACGCGTCGAGCTCCTCGCCAGTCAGGCCGCGGACGATGACGTCGTCGCCCCACTCGGGCACGAACACCTTCTCGGTCTGGATGTCGACGGCGCCGAGAATGCCGTCACGGGACAGGGCCATGGTGCTCCTCAGGAGATGTCTTTGCTGATGCCGTCCAGGACGCGGTTCACGGCCCGACGTGCGACGGGCCCCGCCATGCGGAGGGCGCTGTAGAAGTAGGGGTGCGACGTCTGGGTGACCCAAACGTTGCGGTTGCCGAAGACAGGGTGCCGAAATCGTTTCTTGCCTTCGACCATCGACGGCAAGGACTTCATGTGGGAGGGCATCTTCCGCCCATCCACACGGATCGCGACGCCCGCCTGTTTGCCGGTCGTCTTCACCTCGAGCTTGGTTGCCTTCGACAGGGCGCCGCGCAGCCCGTCGGGGCTGTAGCCACGCTTGGACGGGATCTGCCGGATGGCCGCCCGCACCTTGGGTACGAGCGGCTTGGCTGCGGCGCGTAGCTCTGTCCGGAAGCGCTTCTTGACTTCCTTGTCGTCCATGCGCCGCAGCTCACGGCTGATCCGCCGCAGATCCCCGCCATCCTGCAGGCGGATACTCACGGGATGGTGACGTTCTCGGCCGGGACGCGGGTCATCGCGAACTGAAACGTCATCGCCGCCGGGTTCTCCACGTCACGGCTCTTCGGGACGCCGGTGACCTTGACCGGGAACACGTCCATCTTCTGCCCGGTGATGTCGCCCTCGGGGAGGATCACGATGTAGCCGGTCGTGTCGCGCGGCATCAGGGTCCGCGCATCCGACGACGTCGACGACGCGTACATGGTGATGCTGGAATCCTCCGCCTGGATACGGCCCGGGATCTTCGACACGAAGCGGGAACCCAGGTCCGGGGTGTCCTGCTGGTCGCTGCTCGTGGCGAACCCGGACACGGCGGAGATCTCGCCCGTCAGGTCGGTGCCCGCGTTCAACTCCGCCCGTGTCGGCGACTGGTAGTTGGAGATGGAGGCGACCCAGTAGTAGCGGGTCGTACCCGGCGGGATGTACCGGGACGTGGACGCGATCGGGGTGGCAGGCATCGGTTACTCGCCCTTCTTCTCGTGCCTTGCGCGCGACCGCGCCGGCCTCTCGGTGGATTCCGCCGGCTCCGACTGCTCCGGCTCGTCTGCGGCCTGCGGCTCGCGCCCGGCCTCCTCTTCGGCTGCCGCGGCTTCGGCTTCCGTCTTCGCCTTGGCGGCGGCGCGCTTCTCCAGCTCCTCGGCGGGGACCTGCTGCCAGCCCGCCGCGGTGTAGTGCGGCATGGCGTCCCTGGGAACTTCGATCTCCTGATCGGACGGCAGGGTGGGGTGCCGCATGGTGATGGTGTCGCTCACGGGACCCTCACCACCGCGACGGTCACGGAAGCCGTGATCGAGTAGTTGATGGTCGCGAGGCCGGTCGTCGGGTCCGCGTACAGGTTCGGGATCAGCGGGATGATGCCGACGCCGGTGTTCGCGGCCACGGTGAAGCTGCTGTCGGCGACCGCGAGGCGGCCGTCGACCTGCCCCGGTGTGGTCAGCGTCACCGTGCACGCGGCGGCATTGCCGTTCTTGACGTAGAGGAAGGTCCCGGAGCCGCACGCGGCGGTGTCGCCGTTCGTGGCGGCGATCGGTGTGGCGCCGATGTCGAGGCCCACGTTGGGCACGACATTGGTGACGAGCGCGGTCATCGCGTCTCCTGTTCTTCTTGACGGCCCAACGGGCTGCCGGGATAGTCCCCGGCATGACTTGGCTGCGGTGGTGGTTCGTGAGCGTTCCGGAATGGGGCTGGCAGCACGGCAGGCCGGACCATCACGGTGTCGGCGGACCGGTCGCGCTCGTGTTGATGGCGATCGCCTACGTCGCGGTCACGCTGTTCGTGATCGGGTGTGTGGTGCGCGTCGTGGCGTTCGCGGGGAAGAGCGCCGCCAGGGGATTCCGGCGCGGGTGGTCGCGTGACTAGCGGCCGGTATACGTATCGCAGGACACCTCGAACATGACGATCACCTGCGCGCCCTGTTGCGTCAGGCTCTGCGACAGACTGTGAGAGGCGACCCGCGCCCGCATGACCGCTCCACCCAAGGTCCTGTTCGCGGCGATCGCCGCTCCGGCCTCCGACAGAAGCTGAAAGGCCCGCGCCCGCGCGCCCACGATGTCGTCGCCGCCGCGCAGAACTGCCGCAGCGCAGCGGATCGTCAACTGCTCCCGGTCCGGAGATCCGCCCAAGCCCTCCCCCACAAGGGCCGATTCGGCGTCGATCTCCTCCTCGCCGCCCGTGTAGCCGACGGAGACGACCTCCATCAGCGTCGCCTGCGACGTCGACGGCCCATCCCGCACCGTCACGCCCGCCAGGCCAGGCCAGTCGGTGAAGGCCGCCACGAGGCCGTCGATGGCCGCCGGAACCTTCGATGCCCACGCCATCAGGCCACCCCCTTGAGCTGCTGCTGGAGAGATTGAGGAGGGCGGTCCGTGAACTCCTACTGATCGCGCGCCAGAATGAAGTTGATCACTCGATTCAGGTCCGAAAGGGCATCGCCGAGCTCGGCCTCTGCTGAGGCCAGGGCGGCGCGGGCGTCGACGACATCCGTGAGTCGCTGAGACGCGCGCGCCTGGGCCACCTCAAGTTCCTCAGCAACGTGCGCTGGAAGTCGCCAGTCCCGACGGCTTCTGCACAGGTCAGACATCGCGGTCTCCTTCTCTCGTCAGGCCACCCCCGGCAGTTGCGGGCCGAGCAGCTCGATCGCGCGGCGCGGGATCGCGAAGCCGCGGCCTGCCACGTAGTTGTCGTCGCCGCCGCTATTGAGCCGGACGCCCATCGTGCCGCGCTGGGTCTCCCACAAGTGCTGCACGATAATCAGGGCGGCGAGGCGGAAGTGCGCCGGGACTACCGTCATGCCCGCCTGGTAGGTCGCCAGCACCGAGCCCTTCACCGGCGGCCCCGACAGGACCGTCACGCAACCCGAGCCACCATCGACGCGGACCACCGAAGGGCTGACGCCCCAGGTCTGCGTACCATCGAGCGCGACGATCGACGTCAGCGAGACCACCGGCACGGAGCGGAGCAGGAACGCCGTAACGCTGCTAGCGAAGTCCAGCTGATCGACTATCGTGCGCGGTTCGACGACCTGCCCGAGCTGCGTCTCCACCGCCGCAGTGGCCGCGTCCACGTACACCTGCAGCTCCACGTCCTGGGACGTATCGGAGGCGGAGATATTCAGCTGCGCTTTCGCGTCAGCCAACGTCACGATCGCCACAACCCACCTCCGATCCCACCACGCGCGGTATCAGCTGGTCTTCGAATCGTCCTGCCCGGGCTTCGCCCGCGGGCCTCGCCTCGGCTTCGGCTCCGCCGTGGTCTCCGGTGCCTTCTCGGCATCCGCGCGCTCGGGAAGCGTCGTCGCCGCCTTCGCCGTCTCCTCGCCGTCTCCCTTCTCGTCGCTGGCCTTCCTGGCGACGTCGTGGTCGTACTGCTCCTTCAGGACACGGGCCACTTCCTTCGCATCCTGCGCGCGACCGGATCGCACGTAGGAGTCGTGCTCCTCGATCAGCGCGGCCTTGTACCTGTCGTCGACGCTGCTCACAGCTCGCTCACCTGCTCAATCTCGGGTAGCAGTGCGTAGTAGTCCTCTTTGAGCCGCTTACGAAGCGCAGACCGCTTCTGGGTGCGGTGCTCCAGACGCACATCCCACAGCGCCTCCGCCGGCTCGGATCGATGCTGGGTGTCGTTGCCGCACAGCACGCGAGTTCCGGACTCCCCTGGCGCCGTGACGACGTAGTGGGCCTGCTGGATGCCGATCCCAGGCAGCGCCCGGAACAGCACGCGGAGCGGGAACTGGGAGTCGATGTCGTCCCGCTCCCACATCGTCACCTCGGCCACATCCAGCTGAGTGGCCGCGAGCAGCGTGCGCGAGTCGGGCGGGACCTGCGTGAGCACCTCGTCGGCATCGATCCGCAGGAACCAGTCCCCCGGATCGGCCATGGTGGAACCGAGACGGAACATGAAGTCCCGCTTCTCCACCTCGTTGCCCCACCACGGCTGGCGAGAGGTGTGGACCGTGCAGCCCATCCCCGCGCCCGCCGCGGTGCGCGCGATCGTCTCCGCCTGCTCGCTGCCACTCGCCGGCTTGCGCACCGCCCCGGGGAAGCGGGCGTAGGGGCCGTCGACGGCGATCAGGTGGTCGCACAGCTTCGCCGCGCTCGCCACGCACTCCGCAAGCCAGGAGGCGGGTTCCTCGTACCAGGACAGCAAGCCGATGATCCTCACCCGTGCACTCCCATCCAGCCGCCCCGCGGGTTACGAAGGAACACACCTGGCTGCCCGGTCGCCAAGCAAGCGCTGCGGAGCTGGTCATGCAGGCTGCCCACCGGATGACCGTTGCCGCAGTCGTGCACCACACACACCGACCCCGGCTTGCCGGACGCGCCCCACAACTCGATCTCCGAGAAACGGCGGCTCGGATGACTGTCCAGGATCACCAGATCAGCCGAGGCCATCTGCTCGACGGTAGGCGTCACCCAGTCGGGATGCGCCGGAGCCTGCCGCCACGCAGGCTCCGACTCGAACCCCAGATAGGTACACGCCTCACGGTCCAGATGCTGCGTGATGCGGCCGATACCGACACCGGTCTCCAGCACGGCCGCTGGCTGAAGCATCCGCTGCAGCATGCCGACGAACCGGCAGAAGTCCTGCTCCGGCGACCACTCGTCCCACGACAGCCAGCCGAGTTCGGCGTGCGGCGTGAACTTCTTCTCGTCCTGCATGACACCCCCGGCCAGGGGCCAGACCGAAGCCTGGCCCCCCTTCATGATCAGAACGTCGGGGCGATCAGGCCCGTGCCGCCGATCTCCACCACCGAGGACGGGTAGCGCCCGGCCGTGAAGGCGATGTAGCCGTACACCTGCAGGCGGACCGTGAGGTTGCCGGAGCCGACCTCGGGCAGCACCCGGGTGCGGATGCCGGACTCGAACAGCAGCAGATCCGACGCGCGCAGCACATGGATGACGTCCTCCGTGGTGGACGCGCCCAGCGTGGTCGGCATGTTCGGGTCCGTGACGACCGGCAGGCCGTGCATCTGACCCACCACCTGCTGCGAAGCCACGGCACCGAGAGTACCGACCGCGTTCTGCGGGTTCCCGGAGTCCGGGACGACCAGCGGACGGCCGTTGGAGTCGGACGCCGCGAGCAGATACGCCCACCGGCGCGGATGCATCACGATCACGGTCGGCGCCATGTAGCGCAGGGTGTGTACCCGCTGCACCGCGTCCGCGATCTTGCTGTAGAGCTTGGACACGGTCGGCGTCGCATCCGTGTACGTGACCGTAGTGATCCCGGGCGTGCTCCGAACACCGGTCACCTGCCCGGCCGAGCCGGATCCCGCGATGACCTGCAGGTCCGCCTTCGTTGCGTAGTCCGCCACCAGGTCCCGGAAGATGACCTGGTCGAACGAGATCGGCGACTGGTCGAGCAGCTGGATCGCGACGTCCTGCTGACCCGCGATCGTCCGCACCGGAGCCGTCACCGACGTGTCCGTCAGGTCCGTCTCCTGCACCGCGACGTTGTCCGCGGTCTGCACCGCCGTCGCGGTACCGGTGGCGACCTTCGGGATGTTGATGCTATCGGTTCCCGGAGGCAGCGCCTGGCCGTTGCACAGGTTGGCGTAGGCCCGGCCCGCGCGCGCCAGCTCGGCGTACTGCTCCATCAGCCACACCGGCGGAACGAAGTAGCCGCCCTGGCCGTCGGTGCGGGACAGGTCGCGGTACTCGGGGTCGGTCTGGACGTCCTGGGCGTGCCGGCGCAGCCGCTCGATGGCCTGCCCGTCGCCATCCATGTTCAGCTGGACACGCATGATGTCCTGCAGGTAGGAGCGTCCGTTGCCCTGAGCGTAGGTACGGCCCTCCGTCACGGACTGGACGCGGGACTGAGCGCGGCGGATCGCGGCGGCACCGGCGGTGACCTGGTTCTCCCGCTCGGCCTCCTCCGACAGCTCGGTGATGCGCTCGTCGAGGGACCGCAGAGTCTCGTCCTGCGCCTTGATCTTCTCGGTGAGACCCCGGAACTCCGAGTCCTCCTCGTCGGAGAGGTCCTCACGGGCCTCCTCCTCGGCGATATCGACGATCGCCTTGCGCTGCGCGAGGAACTGCTCGCGCTCCTTCGCAGCCTGCTCACGCCGAGCAATGAGCCGCTTGAGTCGCTCGTCCATGAGCGAGCCTGCCTTTCGTGGCTTTTCGAATCGGGACAGCGGCCAGTGCCAGGCCTCAAGAGGCCGCCGACATGCCAGTGCCAGGCAGGCGACAGCAGCCGCGCGTCCGTGCCGGACCGCGGGTCGATCAGGTGGTTCAGTCGCCGTCAGGCCCCGACGACAGAGGGGCCCGCAGCCACAGTTGGACGCGGGCGAGCTGGCCGGCGGTCTTCACCGCGACCTTCTCCGCATAGCAGGCGACATCCGGGTCCAGTGACGCCGGATCGCCCGAGTACAGGTAGTCGGAGCAGAGACCGATCACGGCCTCACCGACCTCGGCCAGCGCCTGCAGCAGCCGGCCCTCCGCTTCCCCCATCTGCGCCGGGGGCGTCTCGTCGCCGTCCTGGGCGACCAGAGCGCGGGCCTGAGCAACCGTGCCCGACTGGACGCGCATCCGCGCCTGAGGGCGGCTCATCCGATGCTCCCGTCCGCGTTCCAGTTCGACGGGATCTGGTCGCCCATGCCGATGGCCTTCGCGCGGCGCGCGATGTGGGCGCGGATCGCATTGTGCGACCCGGAGCCCCGCCCGACTGCCCGCAGCGCGGCGGCGAGGTCGTCGGCGCCATGCATGTTCGCCGGCCGGATCGGATACGAGCCGTTGGGCATCGCCCACCCGCGGGATGCCGCGTACTGCCGGGCCGCCGCGTTCAGATCGGCGGCGTTCGGCGTGTTGATATTGCCCTGGTCGACACGCTCGGACAGGTCCGCGTCACCGTCGAGGACAGCACGCGCCTCCGCCCGCGACAGAGAGCGGGCCTCCCGCCCCGGCAGCAGCCGCCGAACCTCCGCGAGCCGCTCCGCTGCCCGCGCAGCCCGCGACGCACCGGCGAAGCCCTCCGCGCCCATCGCCCGCAGCTCAGCAGCGGCCTCGTCCGGGCTTACCCCGGCCAGGAACTCCACCACCGACCGCATGTTCAACTGCGCCGACGTCGCCGGATTCGCGCCGAAGTTCACCACCGAGACGTCACCCTTGTGGAGGGACACCTCGGTGAGGCGGCGCTGCGAGTCATCCTCCGACCACGCGTCCTGCTTCACCCGGAACGCAAACGACATCTCATCCATGTCGCCGCGCTGCATCTTCGTCTCCAGACGCTGCACGTCCGGATCCCGGCGGTCCAGGTCCGCCGTCACCAGCAGCCCGCGCGCATCCGTACCCAGGCGCAGCGTGCCCGACTTGGTGCGGGCGAGCGGCATGCCCTCATGGTTGATGAGCAGGTGTACGTCCGGCTTGTTCGCCAGCGTCACATCGAACGCACGCCGGTCGACGGTCTCCGTCCAGCCGCGCGGGGCGCCGCCCATCACGTCATACGGGTGATCGAAGATGGAGGCGTAGCCGGACAGGATCAGGTTGTCCCCCGCCTGCCGCAGCTCGAAATCGGTCGCGGCGACCGCGCGCCGCTCCGGGGCGTCGATGAGCGAGCGCCGGTCAACCATGGGATGCTCCCTTGTCATCTCGGACCAGCCTCAACCGGCCGTCCTCCTGCTCGCCATCGGCGTTCCTGATCATCGGGACGCCAACCGGCTTGCCCGCAGCCAGCGGCAGCGGCGTGTAGTCCGAGCCCGCACCATCCGGCAGCGGCGCCTCGTTCTCCATGGCACGGATGCCGTCGATGTTGTCGTAGCCGATCAGCCGCATCTTCTCGTATGCCTCGATGCGGGTCTTCATGTCCGCCCGCACCAGCACATCAGCGTCGAACTTCACGAACTGGCCCCGCGGCAGCAAGGCGCTCAGATGCGACTCCAACAGCGCCAGCCACGGCAGCAGCGAGAACTGGACCAGCTCGATCTGCCGCTGCTCCGGCGAGCTGTACGACATGGAGCCACCGGTCTCGCCGCCGATCATCTCCGGCGGAATCCCGTAGATCGCCGCGATCTGCGACGCCGTCATCCGCATCGTCTGAACGAACTGCGCCTCGGACGGGCTGACCGTCGTCGGCGTGTACTCCCAGTCCTTGCCGTACACGATCGGCTCATGCGAGCGGATCGCCTGCACCAGCCGCTGCTTGATGACCGACGCGTCCTTCTGGTCCACCGTCTGCGTCGTGTTCCGGAACTGGCCCGGCGGCACACCGCCACTGCGGAACCAGTCGTCGGAGAACTGCTGCGCCGCCAGACCAGTCGACACCGTCACCGCATACGCGCCGATCGGCGACAGCCCCCACACCCGCCCCGGAAGCTGAAACCACGGAATGTGCACGACATCCTCGGACGGCAGCCGCTCCCCCAGGTAGTACCACTTCGGGTTCGTGAACGAGCCCGGCTCACCAAGCGGAGTCAACTCCACCCGGTCCTCACACAGCACGTTCGCCGGGTTCACCCACTCGATCGTCGTCGGATACTCCAGATAGTCCCGCGTCGTCACGATGCCGACCGCGTTCCCCCGGTACGCCAGCGACGTCACCGCCCGGAACACCCAGCCATGCAGCGTTCCCTGCGCACACGGCTGCGAGAACAGCGACCCGTTCGGCAACCGCTGCGTCCTATCCCCCACCTGCCGGTACGTGTACAACGGCACCGAAGAGATCGTCGCCGCGAGCAGCCGGCCCGCCGCCAGAACAGGACCCAGCCGCAGCGCCCCGTCCTCGTTCACGGCCGCCGGAGCCGCCAGAGGATTCACCGGCCATGACACCGCCGACGAATCCAGCAGCCGCTTCTCCTGCTCCGGCCGCTCACCACGCCCCAACAAGCCCCGGAACGGGTTACGCATCACGAACCCCCTCCGTCAGAACACCGAGTCCAGAACGTCGTATTGGCTGCCCTCAAGCAGGTGCGAGCGGGTCACGTAGGACCAGCGGGCCAGCGTCATCGCCACCAGCGGGGAGATATCCCCGTCCACGCCCTTCACCGTCCACGCGATCGTCTCGCCCGTCTGCCTCGTCTTCGCGCACGCGACAGCCAGATCCAGATGCCGGTTCGGCACCACACGGAACGACTCCTCGCGCACCGCCTCCAGCAACTGCCCGGCCGCCGCAGCCATATCCACCGCGTTCGTCACCGCCAGATCACCCGGCTGCGGAGACTCCGGATCCTCCGGCCGCTGGAACCCCGCCGCATCCAACGCCGTCTCCAGAAACGCGAACGTGCCCCGACCCATCGCCACCGCGATCGGGCCGAGCGCCTCGCGGAGCTCCACCAGCCGCGGCACCAGCCACTTCGTTCCCGGCCGGTAGTCCGCCAACTGCGTGTGCCCGAGCCCGTCCGCTCGGACGCCCCACACCTGCACCGCCGCGTAATCCCGCAGCGGAGACACATCCACAGCGACCGCCACACCATGCTCACGGTCCCGCTGCGAGTCCGCATCCATCAGCCGCGCCCACGCCGCGGCATCGATGACCGCGTTGCCCTGCGACTTCCGTGGCCACACCCCGAGCCGCTCCCGCGCAAAGCCCGCATCACCCATCGACCGGCGCTCCCGCAGCACCGCCTCCTCGCTGAGCCGGTAGCCCAGCGCCGGATTCGACGCCGCCCACAACCGCCGGTCGTCCAGGTCGATCTGATCCAAGTGGTCCAGGTCGCCCTCGATGCCCCAGTCCCGCCACCCCAGCGAATCGTCGCCGCCCGCGTCCGCACGCTCCTTCAGGGCGAACATGACCTCGCCCGAGCCGTCGTCGCCATCCAGCGGAGGTGACGACGTGTAGATGATCTGCGGGTTCGGGCGGGCCGACATCGCCGGCATCAGCGCATCCTGCTGCAGCGCGTTGTACGAGAACGCCTCGTCGATGATGTTGCAGTCACCCGAGAAGCCGCGACCCGAGCCCTTCGACCTGGCGATGAACTTGACGCGGGCGCCGGTGTCGAGGCGCTCGAACGACTCCTCGCCGTTCGTGTTGATGACCTTCACGTGCACGCCGTCGACGTCGATCAAGTTGTCCGACAGCGGCTCCCCCAGCGCCTTCACCAGCGCCTTGAAACGCCGGAAACCCTCCATCGCCGTCTTGTACTCGTGAGCGCTCCACATGATGAGCTTCTCGTCGAGCAAGAACAGGCCCGCCAGCGCCCGGCATTCAAGGATCGCGCCCTTACCGTTCTGCCGCGCGACGATCTCCCCGAACTCGAAGCAGGCCCACTTGCCGTCCTCGCGCACGGACAGCATCAGATCGATCGAATCCGCCTGCCACGGATCCAGCACCAAACCAGCCCGCCCCGCCAACTCCACAGCCTCCGAACCCAGCGAAAAAGCCCGCGGAGGCGTGCACTCAACCCTCGGCCTTCGCGCGCCTTTCAGCGATTCGCGCCGAGAGATCCGCGACACCAGAACCCCCCGCCCTCGCCGCCGGCCTGCCCGAAGCCGGGACCGAACCCTTCTGCGCCTGCCGAATCTCCGCCACAAGACCCCGAAGAGCAGTCGCCTGCTGCCGAGCCTCAGCGAGAAGCGGCCCAATCGCAGGAGATTCACCGTCGTCATCCCCGTCATCCGCCTTGACCGGCGAACACACCCGCGAGAGAATCGAGTCGAGCCAATCGAGCCGGTCAGCGAGACGGCAAGCCTCCTCCAAAAGCACCAAGTGCGCCGGAGTCAGAGAGCCCGAAGCCGTCATCTCCCGCCAGAGCCGAGAACCGCGGGAACCGAGACCAGGCGGAAACTCAGAAGCCACAATCCCCCCGATTCAAGATCACGCCCCCCCTGTGATTTTTTGCGGGGGGATAAATTTTTCAGGTGGGCGTCGGGTCAATACACCCGATAAGCAAAAAACGCGTGTAATGTCCGTTTCGCCCACCTATGGAGGCATTCACGCAGGTCAGGCGGCTGCCTGGTTCGACCATCTCCGAGCCCCAGGCCACTTGGCGATCACCTCGGGGTCGCCAAAGCGCTGAGCCGCGTAGTAGGCAGTGCCAGGTCCACTGAAGCCCAGCAAGTCGCTGATCTGCTGCCACTTCGCTCCGTCTGCCCGCATCACGGCGGCACGCACACCGTCTTCAGTTCGCAGAGCCTTCCGCTTCGGCTCACACTTGCGACATCGGCCATCTCGGAGCTTCGCGCCACATCTGCATCGAGGTGGCACCACGACAAGAGCAGCAGCGAGAGTTACGTCGTTTGCCCACAGGGTGGGCTGATGACCCAGCAGGTCAGAGCCATCCTTAGGGCGGGATAGGTTGCACGTCCGGCAGATGATCCTGACGTTGCCGATGGTGTGGGTACCACCTATGGCTATGGGGATGATGTGGTCTAGGTGCTTGCTAGTGGGCAGGCCCTGCTCGTCCGACAGGACCACAGAGCACAGTAGGCAGCGCCCGGTCCGCTTGCGTAGGGACCTTTCGTACTCGGCTGTGATGTCCGTGAACGCCAGGGGAATGCGACGCCTGTGATTCTTCCTTGTGTTGCGCGCCCTCTTGCGCTCGTTCGCACACGCCTCACAGAAGCGGCCAGCTGAAGTACTACCCCGCCGAGTAGGCGCCCCACAGTCACTACATATGAGCGGCCATCTTGGACCGCTGCAGTTCTTCTGGCTGCAAGATGCGCAGCGAACGCCACGTTCAGATCGGGGCGTGAACTCGCCACCGCAGCGAACACAGGTACGGGTTGTTAGCGGCATCGCCCTAACGGTTCCGCGAGCCACATCAGAGCAGCGCTTTGAGCAAGTCTTGGCCTTGAGCATCTTGTGGCTGATGTCGGCACCACACGCAATGCAGGCTCTAGTTGACTGACGTTTCTTGTCGGGGTGGCTACGTGCCCACCGTCGGCAGGCTTCGCTGCACCACACTCTGGGCCTTCGGCCAGTCGCCGGAGGTACCTCGCAGTCGCAGGCAGGGCACAGGGTCACGTTCTGCTCCCGGAAATGCGGAAGCCCCGAGCCGGGAGACTCGGGGCTTCCTACCTGCGGTAGCTAGCCGCAGGGTGCTGATGATGTTCGGTTAGAGAGCCGTCGTGTTGACCGTGAAGGCGGCGCGTGGGCGCCCCTTGGCTCGGGTCGTGTTGGACTTGCTGGTGTTGCAGCGCCGGTGCGCCAGTCGGCAGTTGGCGCGATCAGTTGGGGCGCCCTGCTGCCACAGTTCGACGACGTGGTCCACGGTGCGGGACATCGGGTGCGTGCGCGGTAGCTCCTGGTCCACATACTTCCCGCAGATCCAGCAGTCCGTTTCTTCGGCGAAGACCTGGGCTCGGAGCTTGTTCCATGCCGTGCCGGCGCGGCCCTTGCTGTACGCCACGGCCACCTCCGTGCGAGTGCTAGCAGGTGGGGCGCCACTGCAGGACCCAGCACCTGGTGCCGTCCTCTGCTGTGGGCTTGCCCTGCACCGCGGCCAGGTAGAGGCGTCCTGCACTGCTGGCGTACCGGCGCTGGAAGCTGTTCCGTGCAGCCCACACCACCAGCCATTGAGGCGTCCACCAGCGGCCTGCCATCAGGTACCGCACATCGGGGCGGTCAGAAGAGCAGGAGCTTTGGATGGTGCGGGCGATACCGCGGCGATGCAGCCAGCGAGCTACTCGATCCTTCACGCCGCACCTCCAGCCGCGGGCTATCCCCTGCCTCGCTGGCACCACCGGTATCCACAGTCCACCAGCGCAGGGTTGTAGTACTGGTCCACTAGGTCACCCTCTGCTGGGCTCTGCTGTAGCCCTAGCTCCTGCTCCAGCTGCCTGATGCGGTACTGCGAGGGAGCGTCATGGGTGGAGCAGCGTCGGGGTCTACGGCTGAAGGGCCACATGGCAGCAGGGTAGGCCCTACTGGGCGTCACCCTTCGAGGTCGTTCCCTGCTCCGCCTTCTGCGACTCGTACTCAGCCCGGATCTCGGCGAGGCAGACGGTGTACGGCTTGCCTGTTGCGGCCTGCCGCTCACGAGCCAGCCGCTTTTCCTTGCCGCCAGACTTAGGCACCAGCGACTCCTCGGTCAGGCCGTGTCGGCCGGGTCGGTGCCGTAGTCGCCAGCAGCGAGCCGCTCTGGCTGGCGGCAGATGTTCCAGTCGCATGGGGTGCCGGGCTCGGTGTGCCAGCACTGCACCGGCGGATCGTCCTCGTCGTCCGAGCACGGAGCTTCACCGCAGTTGCAGCACTGCTCCCCGACGCATCCGCAGCAGCGATCCGGGAGATCGTCGCCGTCCCAGGCCATGTCACTTCCCGATGTAGCTGCCGTCGGCACGCCACCATTCGATGCCCATCACGGTGACTGAGCGGCCCTCATGAGTCTCGAAGATGGGGGTCATCGTTGCCGCATCGGCGGGCGCGTCAGGGACGTACATCCGGTAGATGTACTGCAGCGCGTAGAGGGACTTCTCGCGACGGATCGCGCGCCCCGGGACCAGGCTGAGGTGCTGCTCGAAGTCGCAGTACTCGGCGAGCTCGACGGAGACGGGCAGGGCAATGAGATGTTCGAGGAACTGCGCCCGCTGGTTGCGCTTGTAGTTGACGCGCGCTTGCCCTGATCGGGTGCTCGCAGGCCGGGGCTTCGGGGGTGGCGGGTAGACGGCGGGGCGTCCGTAGGGCTGACCTGGGGTTCCGTAGTAGGCGTATTTGCGGGCCTGCTCGCGGGAGTAGCGGCGTCGATCAGAACGCGTCCAGCTCCTCGGAAAGATGATTTCCGGCATCGGCCACCTCCAAGTGCGAGCCCCGCCGTCCGGGAACGGTGCGGACGACGGGACGATCAGGCGGCGCGGGCACCCGCGGGTAGCGGCGGCGGCTTCCCGGGCTCCAGCAGTTCCCGCGTCCATTCGTCCCGCCGGGCCTTGGGCAGGTCGAACACGTTGTATCCGGCGCTCTTACCGCGCCCGGTCTTCCCGATGCGGCCTTCGGATGCCCAGCGCCAGATGGTGCCGACGGGAACGCCCGCGTAGTAGGCGGCATCCGCAGCACAGACGTAGCCGGGAGGCATCGTCACCTCCCCCGGGAAACACCGAAGGGCCACCGCGCGCGCGATGACCCTGGGGACACGTGTACTAGATTGATCGCAGTTTGCTTCGGCGCTGGTCAGCTTGTCAAGTGACCGCTGATGCAGGTGTGTCGGCTCACCACCACGACCGTGCCGTACCGACGATCGCGACGATAGCGACCAGGATCAGCGCCCACATCGCCATTCGCCGGATGAGCCAGCGGTTCAGCCGCTGCTGCTCACGGTCCAGCGCTTCATTCGCGCGCCGCCTGGCCTCGCTCGGGTCGTCGCTCATGCGGCCATTCTCCTACTGCTGGCTGGTGTTCTTGACCCACACGCCGCGGTTCTCGGTCCGCTGCTCGCGCTGGTCCACGATGGCGCCGTCGTAGTGGTGGTGGTGCACGTCCGGAGCGACGGCCTTGGCCCGCCGCACGAGCCGCCCGAGGGCGAGGACGAGGGCGGTGGGAGCGCCGAAGACGAGCGCGACGACGGTCGGGTCGGCATACCCGGACGCCCACAGGACGCTCGTCGCGGACCCCCCGACGACCGCGGTGAGAACGCTGCTCGTCAGGATCGTCGTGTTCAGGTCGACGGCCCGCTGCGACATCGGCGGCCGGCCCGGCTGCGGGACGGGCGGGGCGGTGCCGATGACGACGTCGGGGCTGGTGCCGTGGCGCTTCGCCTTCTCGATGGCGTGGTCGACGGCCGCGCTGATGACGGCGTCGGTGAGCGGGTTGGCAGCCTGCCCGGCCGCGGCAGCGGTGGGCGTCGGCTCGGGCAGGGCGGTCATGGTCGGGGTCTCCTTCGTTTCAGCGGTACTTGCGGGCGGCGGCGTCGGCGCGGCGCACTTTCGCGGCGGCGTCGTTGCGGGCTCGGCGGGCGGCCGTCTTCTCCGGGCCGCGGGCGGTACGCAGGGCGACCTCGGCGCGGGCGAGTTCGTCTTTGGCGGTGTCGAGCTGGCCGAACGCGTGGCCGGCCTCCCGCTCCCACCGTTCCTGGGCGCGGTCGTGGATGCGGTTCTGCGCGCGGTCGCTACCGCCAGCGTTCTCGTCACCAGCCGCGATGACACGGCGGGCGGCCTTGGTTTCGAGGCGGAGGAGATCGAGCTTCTCGCCGAACGTGTACCTGCCGGGCATTGGGTTCTCCTTCACGTGATCGTTTTCGGTGTTGTGAGGCTGTTCGGCCCGTCCATGGGGCCGTCCTGGGGTGCGTTTCCCCTGGTCACGGCCCGGCGTGGGGCCGTCTGGCGGGGTGGTGGGCCCGTCCTGGCCGGACGGGGTTGCGACTGCCAGGACGAACCACGGACGGGGGCATATGGGCACAAACCAGGTCGTCGGACTGGGGTTCGACGGGCCTTAGACGGCGATCCCGTACCGGTCCGCGACCGCCCGACGGACCGCGGCGAGCGGATAGACAGACACCTTGCTGCCGTCGATCTCCTGCCGCTTACGCTCCTCGTCGGTACGCGGCACCAACACGGCGAGCCGGTCCGCCGTGACCGTGTGCCCAGCCGCGTTCAGGCCCTCAAGGACCCGCGCCGCGGGCAGCAACTGGACGCCCTCAGCGGCATACAGGTCGACCAGGTCGGCGAGGATCACACCGTCATCGCCGGCGGCGCGCATCTTGTCGAGCGGCCCCATCGGCAGCGTGCCAGCCTCCTCGCGGAGGGCGTAGGCGCGCTTGAGGATCGCGTCGACCTCATCGTCGTCGTAGTAGTGCGCCCGGGCGAGCTCCGGGTCGGCGTCGCCGTCCATCAGGAACCCGACGCCCTGCTGCGACTTCAGCACCTGCTGCGCATTGAAGCCGGCCGACGCGCGGCCCTTGGTGAGGATCGTGTCCGACGCCTCCGGGGTGAGGCAGCGCATCGCCCACCGGATGCTGAGGATGTCGCGGATCCCAGTCGGAACAGAGTCCGAGTCGGGCTTTTGCGTCGCTGCGAGGGTGATGATCCCGAGGGCGCGGCCCTGCTGCACGATCAGCCGCAGCAAACGGTCAAGTTCCTGCCGCAGCTTCAGCTCGGCCATCGCGCTGTACGACGACCACTCATCGACCAACAGCACTGCAAGGCAGACCCGCGGGTCGACGGCCGCCATCTCCGCGGTCAACTTCCGCGACCCGTGCTCCTTCGCGAGAGCACGCCGCTCCGGAACCTCCACCGTCCAGACGTGTTCGAAGATCTCCAGCAGCCGCTCGGGGTCGCCGTCGGTGTCGTACATGGTGGCGATCGGCTCGAACGGGGTGACGTCGGCCCCAGCCTTACCGTCCGCGAGGTACATACGGACGGTCGGGTCGAGGGCGGCGGCGAGGAGCAGCGTGTTCGCGGCACTCGACTTTCCGGAGCCGGGCTCGCCGCCGAACAGGCCGGAGCGCTCCACCCAGTACAGGTCGACCGGCTCGCCACGCAGGTTCACGCCAGCTGGGACCGGCCGCCACAGGTTGATGCGCTCCGCGGCCAGGAGCGGCTTCGGCCCGGTCTTATCGGTGAACGGCACCGTGAGCGACACCCGCAGGTTGATACGGCCCTCGCGCTCCCCGCCGGTCTGGTGCAGCTGCTGCACGGCCACACCGAACGCCCCCGCCAGGCCCTCCCGGGCGCTGAACGCCTTCTTCGCGGGCGTCCCCGGCGGCAGATCGAACGTGACCTGCCACGCCCGGCCGTCCTTCGTGAGCAGGCACGGCGTGACCAGCTTCAGCTCATCGTCGACGCCGATGACCCTCGCGGCCCGGTACGCCTGGTTGAGCATGGTGTCGGTCATGGGGTCGCCGTCACCGATGGACAGGCGGCGCTCCTCCCAGATGCTGCCCGAGTTGGTGTGGCGCCCGATCCAGCCCAGGCCGGTAGCGACTGCGAGGGAGGCGGTGGTCAGGCCGAGCGTGCCGCCGTAGATCCCGGACGCGGTGACCGTGGCGGCAGGCATCCCGACGGACGCGACCGCACGGAACGCGATGGCACGCCGGGCCGCCGCCCGCGTCTTCTGCAGCACGTTGTGCGCGGCGATGGCCTCGTCCTTCTGCTGCTGCGCCACCGCGAGGAGCCGGTCCTTCTCCTTGCCGGGGAGCATCTTCCGGCGATACTTCCAGTTGGCGCGCTCGGCTTCCTCGGCCTGCACCTGCGCGTCTATCCGGGCGGCGTGGACGGTCGCGCCTTCCGCGCCGGCGGTCCACCGGTACACGCGGGCGACCCCGCGCCCGAGCATCGGCAGGTAGCCGTGCTCGGTCCGCTGCCGGCGGAGCCAGTGCCGGGAGTTCCGCACGGTCTGGCGGGCGGCGATCCGGCTGCGGGACTTCCACCCTTCCCGGCTCTTGATCCACTGCGGGGTGATCGGCGTATCACCGCCGAGGTCTTCACCCAGGGTGGTCTTGCCGAGGTTGGCGGGGCGGGGCTGGACGGGCTCCGTTTCCGGCTCGTTGATGTAGCCGGAGACGATGCGCTCCCACTCCGGGTCGGGGCTGCTGCTGGGGGTCGTCTCGATGCTCACTTGGTGTCCTTGTCGGCGGCGGCGTTGCGGGCGGTGATGGAGGCTTGGCGACGGGCGCCGGGCGTGTACTTCACGTCGCCCTTGGTGCGCACTCCGCGCCGCGCGGGCGGGTTGTACACGCGGGTCTTCTTCGAGCCGAGCACTTGCGAAGCGACCTGCGGTGACGATCCGCTCACAGGGCGCTTCTGGCGGGCTGCTTCGACCCTCGCCTCGGCGGCGTTGCGCAGTCGGATAATCTCCGCGGACTCGGCCGGGTCGGCGCCCTCGACATCACGGTGCGCGCGCTTCCACACGGCCTCGGTGACGGTCGTCTCGCCGAGCGCGGCAGCAATCTTCAGGGCGTGCTCCCACACCTTCGGGAACTCCCTCGCGCGCGCCTCGTCCAACTGCTTCCGCGCCTCCGCAGCAGCCTTCTCCGCGGCCTGCTTCTCAGCGGCGCGCCGCTTCTCCTCCGCGGCCTTCGCGGCAGCCTCCGCCTTGGCGGCCTTCTCCTGCGCGCGACGCTCCTTCCGCGTGAGCACGCCATCCCGCTTCCGGATCCGGCCGTGCTCGTGGAGATCCCACACGCCCGGGCCGGCGATCGACGCGAACGCCGTGCCGATCGCGGTCGCCGGATCGAAGGCTGCCATCCCGTGCCACAGGTTGATGCCAGCCGCGATGGCCGCGAGCAGCCAGGCGATCAGCCGGTAGTGCCAGTGCGGGCGGTGACTGGCCACTGCGGCGGCGGCACCCTTGAGGACGACCCACGCACCACCCTCCAGCATCAGCGGGGCGGCGATCAGCCACGGCGCACGGGGGCTCCAGAAAGCGGCCACCTGCACCGGCAGGGCGACGATCGCGCACACGATGTAGAAGGTGAGTGCGTAGGTGCGCCACCGGCTGTCCGCCTGCTCAACCTCGGCGACCTTCGCCTGCTCGGCCTTCTGCGCCTCCTCTGCTGTACGCCGTGCGGCCTCGCGGGCACGGGCGATCTCCTCACGCTTCCGCTCAGCCTCTTCGATCTTCGCGAGCTGCTCGGCCTCCTCCCGCTTGAAACGGAGCGCGGCCCGCTCGTTCGCGAGCTGCTGCTTCTCGTTCTCCAGGTGCAACTGCTTCGCCTGCTCGATCTTCAGGGCCTTCTCGCCCTCGGCTTTGATGCGTTCGGCCTCGGCGTGCTTCCGGATCGCCTCCGCCTCGGCCAGCACACGCGGATCAGGGCGCGGCTCGGCATGCGAGGCAACAGGCGACCCGTTGACCTTCTCGACGGATACGGCGGTCACGGTGATCAATCCCTTCAGGGGTTCAGGCGGTGGCGACGGGTGCGGGGCGGTGCTTCAGCCAGACGACGAGGCCGGCGAGCAGCAGGACGGGGCCGGGGATCGCGCCGATGACGACGGCCAGGCCGGCGCCAGCAAGAGCGATCGGGGCGACAGCGGCCGGCCACGCGCCGATCACGATCAGAACGGCGGCCAGGAGCGACCAGCGGAAGACGGGGTTGCGGAGCATGGCGGTGATCCCTTCCGGGAGTCGGTGGTCATCGGGGTGGTGCTGGCCAGTTCTCCGCCCACCCCGGCGTGGGGTGCCGGGGCGGACAGACAGCCGGTCAGCCGTGGAGCTTGATGTCGCAGGCGGTGACGACGTGGCCCTCCTTGCGGGCCTCACCGCGCACGAAGTCCTGGATCGCCGCCTTGGCCTGCAGTTCACCGGCCTCGCCGGGCGCGACCTCGACGGTGCCGCGGGCGTAGCCCTCTTCGCCGGTGCGGTGGTCACGGACCTTCGCGGTCCAGCCGAGCGTTGCCATGGGATGTCCTTTCGGGTTACGGGATGGGTGGTCGTGGGCGGGTTCAGGCGGCGGCGGGGAGGTGCAGGCCGCGGATCTCGTCCATCAGCGGCGGCTGGTCGGGGTGCTGCTCGTCGTGGTCGATCGCGCCGAGAACGATGTCCAGGGCGCGCTGGAAGTCATCGGCCGCACGCGCGGCCCGGTACTCGGCGAGCACGGCAACACGGGTCTGCTCAGACATGGGGTGGTTCCTCACTGGTCAGGCGGGGATGGGATGGGGTGGAGCGCCGCGGTGGCGGGACGGGGGCGGACACCGCCACCACGGCAGTCGGGGGGGTTAGCGCTGCTGGGCAGCCTGTCGGGCGGCCTCGGCAGCGGCGGCGGCCTGCTTCGCCGCCTCCATGTGCTGGCGGGTCTGCTCAGCCAGCGCCTTGGCAGCCGCGCCCTGCTCGGCGGGGCTCACCGGCCGGCCTCTTCCTCGCGGAGCTTGCGGCGCAGCCAGTCGGCGTTCCAGGTGAACGCGTCCGGCCTTTCCGCGGCCTCGCCGAGGGCCCCGTCCACACTGACGCGGGCGAAACCGGCCCGCTCGAGGATCCGCCGGTCGTAGTCGTCGACGTCGAACGGCAGCGTCAGCGCCTCCAGGACGGCGGCCAGCAACTCGCGCTCGGGGCTGCTCGGGGTCTCAGCCACCGTCACCACTTCCTTGCGGCGATCGCACGACGGCGAGCGGCCGGCTGCTGCGGCAACGGGGGCAGGTCCGGGGTGGGTTCGACGCGGCGCGTGTCCACGGGCTTCTGCTCGGCCATCACTGCACCTCGATCAGGTGCAGCTGGCCGGCGGCGGCGAGGGTCGCCTGGGAGGCGGCCATCACGTCCTGCGCGAGGACCAGGGAGTCGAACTCGGCGCCGGTCAGCTGGCGGGTGTCCATCGCCGCCGACAGCTCGACCGTCCGGGCGGACGCCACCTCGTACCGGGTGACAGCGCGGGCGATCTCCGGGGAGGCGAGCGCCAGCTCCGGGCGGTGCATCGCGTCGCGAGCGGCCAGGGGAAGGACCGCGTGGTCGGCGAGCATCTGCGCGCCGATAAGATCGGGGTTAGCCACGTGGGTCTCCTTGTCAGACCTGGTGGTGAGGGCCGGCCCGCGAGGTAGGAGTCGCGGTGTCCGGCCCGTCTTCGGTTGTGGCGGTCGTCCTCGGACCGGGGTCCGGTAGGAGTGGACGACCAAGCGCCTCAAGCTTGCGCTTGGGACGTCTTCGACGGTAGAGGGATTCTCCAGCCGCGTCAAGCGATTGCTTGATGTCGCCGGAAAACAGCCCTACTCTCAACGCATGACCGAATCCCCAGACGCGCTCCGCCGCAGACTGATCGCCGCACTCGACGCCATCAGCAACCCTGAAGAGCGCCTCGGGGAATACCTCGACATCGAAACGAAACTCAAAGACGACATCCGCATGGGCAAGGCCCACATCGCCCGGCAACTCAAAGGCGACGGCCGGACATGGGACCAAGTGGGTGAAATCTTCGGCGTCACGGGGTCACGCGCCGAACAGATCTCCCGCGGCGCAAGGTGACCAAACCGTAGCCGGGCACGCGAAAGGGCCCCGGCCGCCGATGCGGTCGGGGCCTTCGTCATGCGGCTTGGGTGGCGACGGCGAGAGCGATGAGGGCGTGGTGGCCGTAGTCGGTGCCGCAGCTTTTGCAGTGCCGGATGGGGGTGTCGAGGTGGAACTTGATGCGGGTTCCACAGGGGCAGATCGCGGAGAGCGGCCGGGGCGGGACAGCTCCGATGATCAGTGCCTCGCAGGTGCCGCGGATCATCTGGAGTTCCTCGGCGAAGCTGTTGATCGCTTCATGCCGACGGACGGCCGTGTCGAGGTTGAACCGGAGCGTGGTGACGGCCTGGTCCATGCGGTACTGGGGTCGGACGCCGTTGCAGGGGGTGGCGTAGCCGCGGCTGGCCCAGTCGCGGACCCATTCCTCCAGGTCGTTGACGAGGCCGCCGTTCGCGGAGTCGTTGAGCGGGCCCATGCGGGCGGGTATGGGTGCGCTCTTGCTGCCGGAGATACGCGGGCCCGCGCCGCGGGCGCCGGGTTCCAACTCTTCGGGGAGGGCGGCGAAGAGGCCGGAGACGAGTCGGCGTCCGCGTTTGGTGTCTTGCCAGACGGGCGGGCCGGCCAATGCGGCGAGGTTGTCGTCGATGCGGTGCTGGCAGGGGCGGCAGCAGTAGCGGTCCCATTCGTCGTCGTACAGGTCGTTGCGGCAGACGATGCAGACGGCGTCCATGGCGGGCTCCTTGGTGCGGGTGTGCGGGCGGGGCGGTGGTGCGGCTATTCGCCGTGCTTCTGCAGCGGCCAGCGCAGGTCGTCGGCGCGGCATTCGGTGACGGTCGGCCCGGCGTTGTGGGCGGGCGCGGGCGACTGGAGGGCGGCTCCGATCACGGCGTACAGCTCCGCTGTGCTGATCAGTTGCTTTCGGTGGAGGGCGGCGGCGTCCTGCACCCGCGCAATGGCGGCCTCGGCCCGTTCGGCGCGCTCCCTCACCAGGGTGGTGAGGTGGGCGGCTGCGGTGGCCGTGGCGTTGGCCTCCTGCTCGGCCTGTTCGGCGCGGTCGTGTTGCCGCATCGTCTCCTCCTCCTGCTCGGCCAGGCGGGCGCGGAGCTGGGTGCGTTCGGCGGTCAAGTTGGTGATGCGGCGCGCGCGGTCCTCGGCGGTCCGGTCGAGCCGGTCCAACTCGGGCTGTATGACGGCGAGGACGGTGTCGGCGAGGGCGTCGATGTCGTTGACGCATAGTGCGCACCAGCCGAGGTATCCGGACTCACCGGGCTGGTGGTGGCTGGGGAAGCCGAGCGCGGTGGCGGCGGCGAGCGCGCTGGGTGTGGTGCGCAGCGCCTCAGCGACCTGCTCCCGCAGCGGGCTTCGGTGGCATTTGCACCAGCGGCAGTTCGTGGCGCTGGGGTGGTGGATGCCGAGGCAGGGGCAGGTGTCGGCCTCGGTCGCTGCCTGCTCGGGCTGGTCGGTCATCGGGGCTCCGGGGTTTGGTCGGGGCGGGTGTCGATCACGAGGCTCATCTGGCAGAGGCCGAGGAGTCCTTCGGCCCAGGTGAGGGTGAGCGGCGCCTTGCCGGTGAGCATCTGGCTGAGGTGCTTTTGGCTCAGGCCGAGTTGGCGGCAGGCTTCGGCCTGGCTGACGCGGTGGGTGGCGAGGGCGCGGCGGACGTGGGCGCGGAGTTGGTCTTCGGCGGTCTGGTCGTCGGTCACGCCGCCGCCTCCTTGCTGGGGTAGGCGCGGGCGTATAGGGCGCGGACAGCGGTGCGGAGTTGGGCGGCTTCGGCGGGGAGGATCACGCCGCGTTCGGCCCGGTCGACGAGGTGCAGGAGGCGGGCGAGGGGCGCGGGTCGGTCGGTCATTGGGGGCTCCGGTCGGTTGGCGGGGCGTCGTGGCGGCTCTGAGGGGCGTTCTCGGGTTCGTCCGCACGGATCGGTGCGCGCGGGGAGTTCGGCCGCGAGAGGGGCGCTGAGGCCGTTTCTCGGCCCTCCTGCGCCCCGACGCGTCCCCGCCGTCGCTTCGCGGCCCGTCGTGCGGCCCGGTTCGCGCGCGGCTCCGCACCGTCGACGACGACCCGCTCCCCGGACCACACGAGTTCCGTCTCCCACCGCGCGCCCGGCGTCCCAGCCCGCTCGGCGCGCGGAGTCGACGACGGCCCGGTCACGTCCGCCTCCCGCTCTTCGGCCGCCCGTCAGCGCCGAGCAGCCCGTCCGCGGTGGCCTTGAGGACCGCGGCCTGCTCCAGGACGTCTTCGGGGATCTCGCCCCGGTAGCAGCGGCGCAGGATGTCCACGGTGCGGGCCGTGACACGCACCAGCGGACGACGCGCGGCGGCGGTCACGACGCCGACCCGTCCTGCTGCGCCTCGCCAGCCAAACGACGCAGCCCCTCGCTGACCGCTAGCTGCACGTAGGCGATGAGCGCGTAGGGGCCGCCGTTCTTGAGTGCCTGCTCGGCTGCCTCGGTGTTGTACGGGGTCCGCCCGGTCTGCACGTGGGCGGCAGCTTCCAGCAGCACGGCGGCCCGCTGGTCGGGCGCGGGCAGCACAGCCAGCACCGCGTCGGCGATAGCGAGGACGTCGGCTTCCTCATCGAGATCGGCGAGCGTGCCACCTTCGTTGAGGCCGCGAATGGCCTCGGCGATGCGGTCCCGCACGGCCGCCCGGTCTGCGGCAGGCGCCCGCCCGGCAGACGAGGCGGCCTTCGCGCGAACCTTCCGGCGCGGCACAGCCCCGGATTCCAGCCGCTCACGGATCGCTGCGCAGGTTTCGGCGCTCGGCGGGGTGTTGATGGCGCGGTCGTAGGCGTTGGCGCCTGCCCGCTCCTCGATCGCTTCGTGCGCGGCCTCGGGGCTCGGGCACTCCAGTCGGCTACAGGTGATGTAGCCGCCGTCGCCAAGGAACAGGCTGGCCCACCCGCAGGCGGGGCAGCGGCCTTGGACGGTGGTCATGCGGTCGGTCACGGTCATCTCCAGGTTGGTGGCTGCGCGGGGTGCGGGCGGACGACGTGGCCCCGTCATCGGGTGGCTCCTGCCGGGGTGTGGTCGGGGCAGTAGTCGCGGCCCTCCAGGTCGGTCCATCCGTCGGCGGCAAGCTGGGCGCGATGTTCGGCGGCGACCTGCTCGGGGTGGTCGTTCTGCAGGGCCGCGGTGATGGACCACTCGCCGCAGTCGTCGTGCGCACAAGTGATCTGGTGAGTACGAGGCATCGGGTTCTCCAGGCGGGTTGGTGGCTGCCCGGGGTGCGGGCAGCCAGGGGCGGACGGTCAGGCGGCGTTGATGCGGCGGGCGAGGGCGAGGGCTCGGACAACGTGGGTCGGAGTGGTGACGTTGAAGTCGCAAAAGTCGGCCGTGGCCGTCAGCCAGTCGGCGAGGGCGGCCCCGACACCGGGATGCATGGCGGCGATCAGTTCGGCGTTCGCGGAGTTGCTGACCGGCTCGTCGACCACGTAGTCGGCCGGGCCGAACTCGATGCCGGGGCCGTCGTGGATGATCCGGTCCCCGCCGTCGAGGCAGAGCCACGGGCCAGGGGTGACGTCGGGGTGGGTGGCGATGGCGCGCAGCTTCTCGGCGGCGGCCCGTAGTTCGTCGGCGGGTGTGGGCATGGTGCGGTTCCTTCCGGGCGGGTTGGGGCCCGGCCTGCGGGCCCCAGAGACGGATCAGGCGGAGGAGACGGCGGCTGGGATGGTGGCGGTGGACGACCACCAGGCGTCGCGGGTCTCCGGGTTGTCGGGGCCGGTACGGCGGGAGAAGTCCTCGCCCGCCGTGACCCGGTACTCGTAGGAGCCGTCCGGCCACGGGCCCTTGACCTCGCGGACGGTGGCGGTCCCGGAGCGGGCTGCGGGCCACTGCTGGCCGTAGTGCCGGACGCGGGTGCCGACGGGAAGCGGGTGGTCGGTCACGGTCATCTCCTGGGGTCGTTGGTACGGTCGGCGGCAGACCCCCGCCACAGCCCGGCGGGGGTCGCCTGCGGTCACGGGGCGGCCGGCTCGCGGAGTGCGGCTTCGAGGTCGGCTTTGCTGATCCGGCCGGGAGCTGCCAGCAGGCCGCGTATCCGCTTGTGCCGGGCGTCCAGCTCCCGGATGGCGTGCAGCGGCGGCAAGCCGCGGAGGCTGCGCTGTGCGGCCTCGGCCTGCCGCTGGTACTCGGCGGCGTTCCACTCGGCCAGACGCAGCCGCCGCATCAACTCCAGCAATGGCACACCGGCGTAGTCGCGGGCGAACTCGGCGAGCTCGATCGGGTTGGCGTCGGCGAGGGACAGGTCGCCGCTGTCGAAGGGGTCGCCCTCAACGGCGGGCCACAGGACGGCCCGGCATTTGACTGTCGGCTGGCCGGCGGGTGTGGGCACGGTTTCCTCCAGGCGGGCGGTCGGGCGGGGATCAACGCGCGACAGGCGCGGCAGGGGCGGTCACGGCGGCGCGTTGGCGCATGTCCTCGGCGACGGCGCAGTGGCAGTCCATCCACACGCCGTCCTGGTCCTGCGGGCTGTGGTCCGGGCAGTGGAGGACGATCTCGTCGGCCTCCGTCGTCAGGGTCTTGGCCCGCAACTCGGCGAGTTCGGCGCGGAGGCGGCGGATCTCGGCGGCCAGCGCGGGCACGTCGGTCCGGGCGTGGGCCATGAACTCGGCGTCGGCCTTGGCGCCTTCCGGGTCTTCGATGCGGAGGGTCTCGGCCTTCCACTGCTCGATGTCGAGGACGCCACAGCCGCTGCCGTAGATCTCGTGGCCGTCGGCCATCCACGGTCCGGGGGTGGCGGCGTTGGCGCGGGCTTCGATCGCGTCGAGGTTGAGGGGCGTGGTGCTCATCGGTGTGCTCCTTCGTTGGCGGGCGTGCAGGGGCGGGCGGGACGGTGATGCGGCGGGTAGGGTCCGGGACAGGCCCGGGCGCGGTAACGGCGCGCCCGGGTCGCGGTGTTCACGGGGTGGGGAAGACGAGCTTGGCGGCTGCTCCCCGACGCCGCTTCCCGCCAGTCCGGCCGGTGCGGTTGTCGTAGTCGCGCATGTAGGGCCGCATGTAGGCCGTGTTGGCGGCCTTCGACTCCTTGCAGGCGGGCAGGTTGCCGGTGCGCTGGTGCCACTGGTAGCCGCGCCGGTCACCCGAGCAGCAACTGGGCGTTGTGGGCTCCGGCTCGGGCTGGGAGGTCGGCTTGGTGGTGGGGATGGCTCGGAGTTCGGCGAGCGCACGCTGGATCGGGTCCATGTCAGTCCTCGCATTCGTGGTCGTGGCCTGCTCCGGCGCATTGGCCGCAGTCGAGGCAGGTGTCGCAGTGGGTGCAGTGGCCGCAGGGCCGTCGTGTGGGCGGCGTGCAGCCGCAGCTGGTCAGGGTTGGTGTGGGGTCGGGCCAGATGGGGAGTTCGATCTGGCCGAGACAGGGGGCGCGTTGCGGCATCGGGTCCTCCGGTGGGTGGGACGGTCAGGCGGCGGGGTCGTGGCCGTGGTGGGCGGCCGGGGCGGGGACGGGCCGGTGCAACGCGCACACGCAGCGGCCAGGCGGCGGGGTCAGGCGGCTTGGCCGTCGATGACCCGCAGTTGGGGCCGGCGCGGGCCGCGGGTCTCGGTGCCATCGAGGGCGGCTTCGAGCGCGGCGAGGTGGGCGGCCTGCTCCTCCGGCGTCCAGGCGGGTGCCGGGGCGGCGTTGCGGCGGCGGGTGGGGCGGGCTTCGCCGAACGTGCCGGTCGGCAGGGCCTCCGCCATCAGGCGCTCGTAGGGGGTCACGGCTTCGCCGCCTCGCGCTTGGCGGACTGGTCGAGCCAGTCGATCCAGCCGCACATCGCATCGTGCAACGCGTCGAGGGCCGTCGTGACTGCGGGCGGGACGTCGGTCCGTTGCAGGGCCTTGATCGCGTGATGCCAGTCGCCGACCTCCTCCAGGAGGGTGCTCGCGATGTGCTCGGCGGGCCGTTCGGCGTAGGACACCGCGGACGCGTCCGGGTCGTCCATCGAGCACATGAACATCCACGGCGTGTGGACGCCGGGGTGCGGCTTGAAGTCCGTGCTCATGCGGCGGTTTCCTCGGCTTCCTGGTAGCGGCGGGCGTGGACGGATCCGCGGGCGCGGCCTTCGTCGTGGCAGGGCGTGGTCGGTTCGACCTGGCACTCGGGGCAGCACGCGGAGGCTTGCGCCCACGCGGAGATCCGCTGCGGGTGGGGCTGCGCGAGGAGTCGGCCGGTGGAGCGCAGGCGGCACGGCCGGTGGGCGGCGGCCCCGCAGTGGGGGCATTCGACGGCGCGGGCCGGGTTCTGGGGGGCGCGCAGCGTGTGGCGGATCGACTCCGGCATCGGAGCGCCAGTACGGCGGGCGGTCATCGACGGGCCTCCATGGCGATGGCGTCAGCGACGGTGAAACCGTTGACGGTGATGTGCGGGGCGGCTTCCTTCGCGAGCTTCAGCGCGGTCTCGAGGTCGAAGCGGTGCTCGGCCAGCCACTCGTCGGTGCGCTCGGACGGGATCGACTCGTAGGACCAGGTGCCGTCGGCGCCAAGGCAGGAGCCCATGCGGATCACGGCCCACAGGCCGCGCCCCCGGTACTCGACGGCCAAGTTGAAGACGGCTCCCTCGTGGTCGTCCGGCTGGAAGCAGGAGACGACGTAACGCGTCGCCTGCACGGTGGGCTCGGGTACGGATGTCATCGGGTCTCCTCAGGCGGGCAGTTGCCGCAGTCGCAGGGCTGGTCGGGTCGGTGCTCGGTGTTGCGGTAGTGGCGGACGGCCGCATCCCAGGCGGCTTTCGGATAGCGCCAGTCGAGTGGAGGGCCGGGCGGGTGGGAGCCCTTCGGCCAGGCGCCGGGCTTGTGGCCGGGCGGGGACGTCACCGCGGGCTTCGGCTTGTCGTCGCGGCGGGACCGACCGATCGCGATCTGCGCCCGCATCAACGCCCGGAGCTCGCTACGCCCCTCGGCGCGGACCGCCTTGATGTCGTCGATCTGCAGGTTGTCGTCAGCCGGGATCTGGGAGTCGGTCACGACGCGGCCTCCCCGTCGACGATCTCCGCGTCGTGGATCTCGTCCTCGAGGCGCTCGAGCGCCCGCCGGGAGGCTTCGCGCACCCGCTGCTCCTCGGCGGCCCGCTGCTCTGCGGTGAGCTCCGACTCCCCCGAGGCGGCCCGCAGCCGGGCGCTGTGCGGCTTGGAGCGGGGCTTGCCCAGCGGCTGACGGTCGTTGCCGCCGGGCGTCTTGCACGGCCGGCCTATCGCCGCGCCGCAGGCGGGGCACTCGACGCCGAGCGGGCCGGACCGGCGGACCGTCTCGGCAAGCGACTCCTCGTCGGAGTCCGGGACGGCGCGGCCAATGCCGCCCGCCTCGAGGGCCTTGGCGACGTCGCGGTGCGGGCCGCCCTCAAGCGCCAGCGGGCCCGTGGGCGGGGCGACATGACCGGAGGCGATGGCCTGCACCTGGCCCCGGTAGCGGGCGATGTATTCGCGGACGGTCTCGTCCGGGCGCGGCTCGTACTGGAAGTTCTCCAGCCGCTGGGAGCGGATCTTCGAGCGGAGGGTACGGACGTGGTGCGGCAGGATCCACAGCTTCGCGTCCGGGTCCTTCGGCGGCGTCGAGTAGTAGGCGGCGACCGCGGCCTTGGCGTCGGCGTCGAGGGGGATGTCGTGCAGGGCGGAGGCCCAGGCGACGGCGGCTCCCTGGCTGGGCTTTCGGCCGTCGAACATGGCGCAGTGGCCAAGCAGCTCGGCTGCTTCTCGCGGGTTCATGCGGAGTCCTCGGTGTCGAAGGAGGCGGCAACAGCGGCCCAGCCGGCGAGGGTGGTGTCTGGACCAGGCAGGGGCTGGCCGGAGGCGAGGGCGATGACGTTGTTGGGCTGGTAGCTGCCGCGGATCTTGGAGAAGGCGAACTGGAGGGTGTTCGCGGTGACGGGCTTGCTGGTGTCGCCGAGCTGCTCGAGGGCGCGCCACAGCTCGCTGGGGTCCGTGTTGTTGGCGAGCGCGTCGGCGATGGTCGTGCGTACCTGGCGGCGCTTGTAGGAGTTGCCGCGGGCGAAGCGGTCGAGGAAGGCGTCGGTCATCCGGTCTTCGATGGCCCTCTCGCCCGTCTGCACGACGGCGGGGCTGCCGGACGACTGCCGGGGGGTAGGGGGGTTTCCCTTCCCTTCCCTGTTCCCTTCCTTTCCCTTCCTTTCCTGTGGTGAGCCCTCACTGAAATGTGCGTGAGCGTTCAGTGAGTCACTTTCGTACCTGGTCACAGGGTCGGGAGGCGTCGGATCGCCCTCTTCAGGGGCCGGAAGCTTGCTGTCCGTCGGACGGTTGATCCTTTGGTGCTCGCGCCAGTTCGTGACGGCGATGTACCGCTTGCGATTGAGCGTGTAGCGAGTAATCAGTGAGAGCTCAGTGAGTGCCTTCAGGTCGATCTCGATATCGGCCGCGGTGCGGTCGTCGAGGGGCCAGATCGCTGCCTTGATGAGGCGCGGATCGTCGACGCATCGGCCGGCGTCGTCGACGTGCGTCCACAACCCGATGAAGGTGAGCCGCTGCTCCGGCGTGAGGTCAGCGATCGTGAGCGAGGTGAAGAACTCCGGCTTGATCGTCCGGATGCGCGCCATGAGTCGGTCTTCCTTCAGGCGGTGTGGATAGGGGGTAAGGCGGGGCCGCCGCGCGCGGCGGCCCCGCAGGTGCGGCTACTTGGGCTGGGGGAACTTCTCCGGGTTAGCGCCACCGGGCTTGAAGGCGAGAACCTTGATCTGCTGGCCGTCGCGGTAGGCGTTCCATGCCTTGATCACGCAGGCAAGGAGCATGTCCTCGGGCACGCGCCCGGTGTTCTGGTCAGCCAGTTCGGCGCGCCTGCGGAGAGTCCAGACCGGGTGGTACTGGTCGAGATTGGCGCCGGTGCCGAGCTTGTCGAAGAACCAGGCCGCGTCCTCCGCGTGGATGCGGGAGAACAGCCAGTGCGTCAGGCCGAGGACGGAAGCAGGAAGCTTTGACGGCTTGCGGAGCGCTGCGGCGACCTGAACGGATTCGCGCACCTCCGGGTGTTCCTCGAGGAAGGTGAGGCATTCCGTGTTGGTCGGCGTGTAGGTGCCGCTGTTCCGGTAGGAACCGTGCTCCCACATCAGGGTGCGCCGGAGGATGGAGCCGAGGATGGAGGAGTTGGTCTCCCCGCGGAGGTGGAGGGCGTCGGAGAGGGACCGCTTGCGGCCAGCGTCCATCGTTTCCTGGTCCGTGTGGTCGAGGCCGGTCACGACGAGCATGCGCACGGAGACGCCCGCTTCGGTGATCGCCCAAAGCCGGTGCTGGCCGTCCAGGAGAGTGCCGTCCTTGGCGAACTTGATGGACTCGCCGTTCTCCGTCCAGTTGCCGGCCTGCATGTCGCGTGCGTATGCCGCGACAGCACGGTCACGCAGGTTACGGTTGTGGGTGTTCTGGCTGAGCCACTTCTCGGCGAGATCCGGCGTGACGTCGACGACGTTGTACGTCGGGCCTTCGGGGATGATCCCGGGTACGGTGTTCTTAGGCATTACAGCTCCTTCTCGAGGGAGTTGGCGACGTCGGTGAGGGCGTCGCTGATCTTGTGGAGGCTCGTCGCCCACCAGCGGCGGGCCTCTTCGCTTGCGTTGGCGGCGGGCAGGTTCATGGCCTGCACGAGCCGGGTGGTGTGTTCCAGGGCGCCGAGGAGTTCGGGCATCTGGTGGTGGGTGGTCTCCCGGTTCCGTGCGAACCGGTCGTCTTCGGTGAGCCGGGCGAGGCGCTCGGCGGCTCGGGTGAGGTCGCGGCCGGCGTCGGTGAACGCCTCGGGCAGCGGGCGCCGCTTGACCTTCGGCGGTTCGGGGCTGACGGGCTCGTCGATGAGTTCGGCGTCGATGACCTCGGGCTCGCGGGTGACGATGTACGTCTTGCCGTCGGTGCCGCGGATTTCAGGTGTGGTACTTGACGACACCTGAAGGTCCTTCTGCACGGTCCGCGTGCTGTTGCCTGTCGCCGCTGCGATGGCACGGACGCTGAGCCCGCTGTCTCGTAGCGACGCCACGACTTCCTGTCGCTCCTCACGCGGCAGTCGGAGGCGTGTCTCGCCGAACTCGGCGGTGCAGTAGGCGTCCCAGGTGTCGTAGCCGAGGACCGCCCAGGTGCGGCTGGTGTACGCCTCGCGGATGAGCTGCCAGGTGCCTTCGACGGCAATCTTGATGCGGTCGGTGAGGGCGCGTGCCTCTTCCCTGGTCGGCAGGGCGATCTCGTTCACGCGGTCCTCCTTTCGGTTGAGAGGCAGGGGGAAGCAATGCGGTCTGGCGGTGCCAGCTGCGCACCACCCATGCTACTTTAAAGATTGGAAAGATTGGAGAGATTGACCATGACTTACACTCTTGCCATGGCTGCTGAGCAGGGCATTGAGATCGCCGAGGACGGCGTCGCCGAGGTCTCGATGACCAAGGCCCGCGCATCGCTGACCGCGCTCATCCGTGAGGTCGCATGGGGCCGCAAGGTCGGCGCCTTCAAGGAACGCGGAGAACGCACGGCGTACCTCGTCACGCCCGACTTCTACCGACAGGCCCTCGAGGACCGTGCTCGTCTCAAGTCGCTGGAGACCTAGCTGCTCCACGTCTCTTCCTCTCCCGCCCCGCGCTGTGCGCGGGGCGTTGTTGTGTCGGTCAGGGCTGGGTGCGCGGCCGGCGGACGGCGGTCACGCGGCGAGGGCCTGTTCGGGCTCGGCGTGGCGCTCGATGTCCTCGCCGCTGATGGCCTCCACCAGGGCGGAGACGATGACTTCGGCGCAGTTCGGGGTGACGGCGTTGCCGTACTGGCGGACCTTCTCCCGCTTGTTGCCGAGCACGACGTAGGCGTCGGCGAAGGACATCGCGCGGCCGATTTCGTGGGGTTCGAGCATCCGGAAGCGGACGTCGTCCAGGTTGACGTCGCCCTGGACGAGGGCGTACCGGTCGCGGGTGGAGAGGGTGCCGACGGGCTCCCGGACGGTGCGCGCGGTGCCGTTTCCGTAGTACGGGACGAGCAGCGACTCCCAGGTGACGAGGGACTGGTGGCCCATCGTCGTCAGGGTGCGCATCGGGTCGGCGGCGCTGGTGCAGTGCTCGCCGCCGTCGCCTTTGCTGCCGTTGTTCCGCATCACGAACGCCGGGATGTCCGGGGTGACGACGCCGTGGTGGTTGCCGTCAGCGGAGACGGTGCCGAGGGCGTCGAACACCGACAGCGCCCGGCCCTGGTCGCCGCCTCCCCGGAGCTTGATCATGAACGGCAGCCAGGCGAGGCCGGTCTCGTTGCGGGCGGTCTGGGTGCGGAGCGGGTTGTTCGCGCTGGCGGGCTCCTTGCCGTCACGGCCCTCGACGGGGATGAGGAGCGGCGGGATGGCCAGCCCGTCGTTCTCCCGCGTCGTCCGGGTCGGGATCGGCTCGGCGATGGGAGTGGCGTCGTTGCGCCACGTCCCGCCGGCGGGGACGACGAGGGGCTGCGCGAACTTCTTCAGCCCCGCCTGGATCCGCGCCAGGGTCTTCTCGGCGAGCGGCTTCGTGCGGTCGCCGATGCGCTGTCCGGGCAGGTTCCAGTCGATCGCGACGGCGGCCGGGAGGGTCTCGGGTTCGATGATCTGGTTGCGGCAGGTGGTGTTGGGGCAGCGGTAGACGTACTGCTGGCGGTAGCGGCCCATGTCGCGGCCGGGGTCCTTGAACCGCTGCACGGCCTGCACCCACGTCTCGCATCCGGGGCACCAGGCGCGTGGGCGGAGCCACTTGTCCCAGTCGGGGGTGCGGCCGAGCGACTTGTGCCAGTAGGCGACGTACAGGCGGTCCCTGCTCTGCGGGGCCTTGTGCACGGTGCGCGGGTCGGCGTGCATGCTGTTGAGGGCGATGACGCGGGTCTTGTAGCCGAGCTTGCGGATCTCTCCGATCCAGCGGTCCCACTGGTCCCAGGCGCGGACGTCGACGACGTTCTCGACGACGCCAGCCTTGACCAGTCCCCCGCGGGCGATGACGCCGCGCAGGTACATGGGGACCTCTTCCATGAGCGCGCGGGAGCGTTCGACTTCTTCGGACGGGCCGAAGCCGTCGAAGAGGTCGCCCTGGAGGCTGGCGTCGAAGTCGCGTCGCTTGCCGCGGGCGTTGGACCACTGCGGGCATTCCGGGGACGCCCAGAAGATGTCGGTGACGGGCCACTTGTCGACGGGGGCTTCGCGGATGTCGCCGCGGTAGTGGTCGACCTCCGGGAAGTTCGCGGCGTGCGACTCGATCGCCCGCTCCCAGTGGTTCGCCGCGCGGGCCATGCGGACACCGGGGATCGAGTGCATGCCCTGGGAACTGCCGCCGGCCCCGCAGTTCCCGGTCCAGTGCACCAGGCCGTTGCGGCGGCACAGCCACGTGCCGTGTTCGACGGTGGGGCACCACACGATGCCGGAGTAGGTGGTCCACTCGGCGGTCGCCTGGCGAAGCGGCTTCGCGGTGACCCGCTCCAGCAGCGACACCCGCCACATCGGGTAGACGGCTCCCTTGTGCTGCATCTCCCATCGGTGGATGGAAGTCGCCCGCCCGGCAAGAATGGCTGCGAACTGGAAGGCTTCGGCACGGTCCTGCCGGTTCTGCGAGAGGGAAGAGTCCCGTGCGCCGTTGCGCACTCGGGTCGTGCCGTCGGCGAGCATCGACGTTTCCACCAGCAGGTTCAGCTGCTTGGCTGTGAGCGTGAGCAGCCAGGCCGGGTCCAGGACGTGGTCCGGAGCGGCGGCGATGATGGGCGCAGCGGCGGCGACGTTCAGCCGCCAGTACCTGGTCCCCTCGTACTCGGCGACGTTCCAGGCTGGCTTACCGACCTGGCGGCCGGCCCGGCCCATCGGCGCCCCGTAGAGCGCTGTCAGTGCCTGCTCGATCCGCTCACACTTGCCGGGGTTCACCGACGGTGATTGGGACAGGTGAAGGCCGCCGTTCGAGCGGTAGCTTCCCTCGGTCCAAGCCCACCCGACGAGTTCAACGAGCGCGTCCTCGTGGACGCTGGTCTCGGGGTGCTCAAAGGGAGCACTACGGACCACCGACGACTCCAGGTTGAGCTGGTCAGAGGTTCGGATCTGCCATTCGAGTCGACGCCCGGAGGGAGTGCCGGCGCGCTGCTGGACGGGCCAGCGGTGCCCGGTCGTCACCAGCGCGGAAAGGGCCTTGCCCTCGATCTTCAGCATCTTCTCGTCGGTCAGCTCGAAGATGTTCATCCTCTGGACCGGGACCCAGCGGGCGACTCCGTCCTCGATGCTGAGGCTGGCCACCAGGTCCCCGACCTCGACCTGGTTGTAGCGCCGCCATCCACGGGCGGTGAGAATCTCGGTCTCCGTGTCGGCGCAGAACCAGTCCATGACCGTCAGCTCGTTGTCGTGGCGGAACATCAGGCGGCGGCCCTTTCGGTCTCGGGGTGGCGGATGAGTGCTTGCTGGAGGTGCTGTCGGGTGACGCCGAGTCGTTCGGCGGCCTGTTCGGTGTTGGCGCCGAAGCGGATGAGTTCGCGGGCGTCGTGGGCGAGGTCGGCTTCGCGGGAGAGGGCGCCGGCGCGGGCTTTGAACATGGCCTGGTTGCGGAGCTTGGGGTCCAGGTGGGCGTGCTCGGCGAGCCACTGTTCGTGTGCGGCTTCGCAGCGCAGGCACATTGGCAGCTGCTGCCGCTTGTGGACCCACCAGCCGCGGTCGGTGCCGCAGTAGCCGGTCCAGTCCGGGACGGCCGCTGGGTCGTCGATCGTTTCGTCGTCCCAGGCGCCGGGCGGCGCCCATCCCTGGTTGGCGGCGCGGCGGGCGGCCTTCCAGCTGGTGCCTTGGGTGTCGCCGAGGAGGCGGTAGGCGAGGCGGATTGCGGCGTCGATACGGCCGTCGATGCTGGTGTAGCGGCTGTTGGCGATCTGGCCGATGGTGCAAACCGACAGGCCGCAGGCTGCGGAGATGCTTTCCCGTCCGTGGCCGATGGCGTAGAGGGCGCGGGCTCGGCGGCATGCTCCGATGGCGGGTCGTTCGGCGAGTTCGTCGAACTGGCCGGGTTGGACGGCGAGGATGCCGAGCGCCTTGGCCCGCTGGCAGGACTGGATCTTTCCGTTGAGGAGGTAGCTGATGGTGGTTTGCGAGACGTGGGCGTGGCGGGCGATGAGGGCTTGGCTCATGCCGCTGTCTCGGAGGGCGTCGAGGTGCGGGAGGAGAATGTCGCGCCCGATGAGGAGGTCTTCGCCGGCCGCGCGGGCTCGGGCTCGTCGGATTCCGGCGAGTCGGTTGGCGCGGGTGCAGAGCTTGCAGCGGCAAGGGGGACGTCCGAAGCGCGTGCCCTTGTAGCGGGCTTCGCTTCCGTGCGGGGGGATTGGGCGGCGGTTCACAGCTCCTCCTCTCGGGGCTGGTGGCGGTGGTTGGCGGGATGGTTGGCGTGGCGCTCGAGGCGCCGGATGCAGGCGCGGATGTGGCACCGGACGATGGCGTTCCCGGTCCGGTATCCGGCGGCGATGGCGAGGGCGGTGGCTGCGTTGGTGAGGAGCACGGCGGCTCCGACCCCGGTGGCGAGTACGCCGTCGATGACCGCGTCGACGAAGTGGAGGCTCACGGTCGCCTCCGCTTCTCGGCACGCCGGTTGCACCAGCCGGTGAACCCGCCCGCCGCGGCGACCAGGCCGCCCAGGGCGATCAGGCACAGCCAGGTCAGGCCGAGGTTGAGGTGGGCGTTGATCACGCTGCGGCCCTCCTGGCTGCTGCGGTGCCCTTCCAGGTGCGGACGCCGGAGTGGTGGGCGGTGGGCCGGTTGGTGCAGGCCCATCCGGCGGTGCGCACGTAGCCCTCGTCCTTGAGCAGGGTCATGAGCCGTCCCCAGTGGGCTTGTGGGTTGGGCGGGTCGGGGAGGTGGTGGGCGTCGGCTATCTCGAAGCAGGTGAAGGTGCGGCCGGTCGCGGCGGCGGCTATGAACTTGGGCCAGACCTCGGCGAGCCACGTCTCGTAGTCCTCGGCGCGCTGGACGGTGCGGGTCTTCCGCGGCTCGGGCAGGGTTCCGTCGAGGGCGGGCTGGATGGCGGTCATGTCCGCATTCGAAGCCTCGACACTGACACGTTCGGTTTCACGCGATGTTCCACGATCACGCATGGCGGGTGTTCTCCCTGGTCATCGGCCGGGTGGCGGCTTCTTGATGTGGCGGGTGCTGGTCACGAAGCCGAACTCGGCGTCTACTTGGGGTGGGGGCCGCCCGCACTGCCCGCGGGCGGCCTCCGATGTGTGCGGGCTACTGCTGGGTGGGCTCGGGGCTGGTGTTGAGCCAGGCGAGGAGCGGGGCGGCGATGTCGCGGGCCCCGTTGGGCCGCTGGATGACCTTGCGGTGGAGGTCGGGGCACCGGGACTTGAGGACTTCGAGCTGGTTGTCGAGGTCCATGGCGACGGCGACGTCGAACTCGTACTCGATGCCCTTGCGCTGCTCGGGCCGGGTGCCGACGCGCTGAGGTTTGCCGCCTTCCAGCACCCACTCGGTGTAGGAGCGCATCGAGGCGACGACGTGCCCGGGGTAGGCGAGGATGGCGGCGACCATGTCGTTCTGGAGGGGGGTGCCGTCCTTCCAGCCGGCGAACTTGTTGCCGCCGTACCGGCTGCTGGCCTTCTCGACCTGGTCGAGGGTGCCGTCGGTGCCCTTCCAGAAGTGGGAGAGGCTGTCGACGAACACGGTCGGGTATCCGGCCTGCGCGGCGGCGTCGAGGACGCGGATCAGGTCGCGGGGGTCGTAGCGGTCCATGGGGCAGCTGTCGAACTGGATGCCGCGGTGTCCGGCGTAGAGGCTGGCGGCGCCCTTCTCGGTGTCGATGACGGCGAACTTGCGGCCCTCGGACAGGCCGCTGGCGATGGACAGGCCGGTCCAGGTCTTGCCGGAGCCGGACATGCCCTGGATGGACAGGCGAGCCTTGCGGCCGGCCTTGCTGGCGGGGCGGAACGCGAACTGCCCGGCGTTGGTGTCCTGCTGCTGTGCAGGGCGCGCGGTACGGACGGGCGGCGGAAGCTGCGACATGGGGGTTGCTCCTAGGCGTACTGGCGCTCGACCCACGAGGGCAGAGCGGTCATCGGGTTGGGCGGATAACCAGGCCACTCGTCGCGTTCGCGACAGATGGCGTAGGTGTTCAGGGCGACCTCGTTGAGGTGGCGGCCGATACCGCGGGCCATCGGGTCGCAGGTGGTGACCACCACGAGGTAAGGCGGGTCTTTCTCTTGCAGCACGAACTGCATCGGCAGTTCGGGGTCGGCGACGTCGAGCGCGGCCCCGGCGTCCTCGTACCAGCCCTGCTGCTGCGCATAGCCGTGCTCGTTGAAGGCCTTTTCGAGGTCTTCGCGGCGGCAGGAGCGGGCCGTCTTGTAGTCGACGATCTGGCCGTCGTGGCGCAGCCAGTCGAAGCGGGCCCGGCGCCAGATGCCGTTGTCGCACCAGAACGCGGACTGTTCGGCGACGCCGGATCCGGGCTCCAGCAGGCGGGCCGCTTCCTCGTGCTCGCGGAGGGCTGCGGCCATGGCCTTGACCTGCTCGAGCTCGTGGCGCTTCAGCGGGATGTTGCCTTCGGCCCGTATGGCGGCGATCTCCGCCTTGATGGTGTCGGTGTTCCACTTCTCGGCGTCGACGAGGACCAGTTCGGGTCCGTCGTCGAGGACGAGCTTGTGGGCGGCGGTGCCGAGCTCCAGCTCCTTCTTGTAGGGCTGCGGGTTGTCGAACTGCCACTTGAAGGCGGCCGGGCACTTCTTGACCAGCGTGCGGGCGCCGGTCGAGGAGAGGCTGCCTCCTGGTACGGGGTCGCTGTGGTAGAGCTCGGCGGAGATGTTGTAGACGCCGGGCTCGACCTCGGCCGGCGCTTCTACGGCGGCGGTCACTGCTGGGTGCCCTTCTCGTAGCAGGGCTCGCACAGCGGCTGCTTGGGCGCTCCGACGAACGGCCCGTCGGTGTCGCCGCAGCGGATGCAGCGGATGGCAACCACGAGACGCTGGAGGTGCTCCACGCCGTTCGGGTCGTACTGGATGGCGGCGACCGCGGCGACGTAGTCGGGGAAGCCGGCGGCCAGGCGGTCGAGGTTGGCGGGGTCGGCCATGCCGATGGTGGTGAGGAGTTGTTCGGTGAAGCCGCCGGGCTGGTAGCCGCCTTCGTGGCCGTAGTGCCAGAGGACGTGCGCCGCGACGTCGGCGGGGATGGTGGGGCTGCTGGTGTGCATGGGACCTGCTTTCGGGTGTCGTGTGGCCGGGCAGCCGCCCCGTTGGGGGTGGCGGGGCGGCTGCCCTGGGGTGCCGCGGAGCGCCGGGGGGTGCGCTCGACGCGGCGTATGGAAAGAGCTCAGGCAGCTTTGCGCCTGCGCTCCCGGAGGGCGGCTTGGTTGTCCCTGAGGCACTGCCTGCAGCGCGGGCGCCGCTCATCGGAACCCGCCCGCCACTTCTCCCAGACAGTGTTCTCAGGGCTCATGGGGTGACCTCTGTGGCACGCGTCCTCACGGCGCGCTCCCCGAAGTCCTCCCTTGCGGCCCCATGTGGCAGTGGGTCGCTGGGCGGCTCGCTTCGTGTTCTCGCTCGTCGGCACAGGCTCGAGGTGGTTGGGGTTCACGCAGCGTCGGTGCAGGCATTCGCGCCCGCCGCGGCAAGTGAGTGATCGGTTGTGGCAGACGTGATCGATGGTCATGCCGTCCGGTATCGGGCCAACGAGGAGTTCATAGGCCAAGCGGTGGGCGCTGGCCTCTCGGCCACGCCCGAGGGAGACGCCGCCGTACCCTTCTCCTCGCTCCCGGCCCGTGAAGATGACGCATCCTTCGGGGCCTGGGGTCGTTCGGGCAAAGACCCGCGCGAAAGGGTCCACCAGTCCCGTACTGCGAGGTTTGGCGCCTCGCTTGCGCCTCTTGTAGCGCTCATAGCAGGTAGGGCACAGACCACGTTTGAAGATGGCGGTCTTCTCTAGCTGGCATTCGCCACAGACGGCCCTGCGTGGGGGACTTGGCATCGAACTCTCCATGGGATCGTTGGTGGTGGACCCCCGTCGGCTGGACCCCGGCGGGGTTCTTGCTGCGCCGGCCGGGCGGGGCGGGTCACCGCTCCGGCCGGCGGGTCAGGTGGCGGGGATGTGCGCCGGGTTGGTCGCGTCGGGCTGGGCTGGGCGCTCGGTGACCTGGAACCTGGGACGCTCGGGGATCGGGACGACGGGGAAGATCGCGCGAACCTGGCTGACGTCGGTCGGTACAGTGGGCCGCTCGTCCACCGGCCGCAGGTCTCGGGGTGCGGGCACGTGGACGGGGTGGGCGTTGGCCCAGCGCGCTTCCCACGCCCGTAGTGCGGCCTGGAGACGCTTCTGTTCGCTGGCGTGCCGGGCTTCCGCATCGGCGAGCTGGCCGTGCAGGGTCTTGATGAGGGAGTCGGCCCACTGCAGCCGCCGGGTGAGCCGCTCCACCTCGTCGACGGCGCGGTGCCGCGGCTTGCGGGTGGGCCGCTCCCACAGGTGGCCGAGGCGTATCGGCTGGATGCTGGTGCTCACGACTCGGTCTCCTCGTTGACAGTGCTTTCACGTATGCGGCGGTTGGCGATGTGCTCCCCGGCGAGGAGCAGGAAGACGGTGGTCGCGCAGAGGGCGATACCGATCGCGGTGATCACGGCTTCTCCCTGATGGCGTGTTCGAGGGCGATGACGGTGTGCAGGGTTGTGGCGAGCCAGGCGAGGAGGGCCGTGTACAGCGCCAGATGCAGGCCCGGGGCGGTCACGCTGCCTCCATCTGCGCGGCGAGCCGTTCGGCTGCCTGGACGCGCCGCACGGCCAGCTCGGCGAACTCGCGCTTGTACTCAACGAGGAAGCAGCGGCGGCCTTCGAGGACTGCGGCCACCCCGGTGGAGCCGGAACCGGCGCACGGGTCGACGACCAGATCGCCGAACACGCTGGAGGACTCGATCAGTTGCGCCATGACCTGCCAAGGTTTTTCCGTCGGGTGCCGCAGGACGCCGCTGGGGCGGGGCCAGCGGATGACGGAGCCACGCCTGAGGCGGGCGGTGAGTGCGCCGCGCCCGGCGTTCCGATCGCTAGGGCGCTTGAAGTGCACCCCGAACGTGATCGGTTCGTGGCTGGTGGCCCACACGGAGGCGACGTCACCGGATCCGGGGATGACCTTGTCCCAGATGAGTTCGATGGTGGCGCTCAACCGCAGAGGCTGTGCGAGCGTGTCTGCGTCGTAGCCGAACACCATGACGTGCCGTTTGTCGGCCATCCCCACGCTTTGGGTGCCGTCCGGGCCGACCCACTCGCCGAGTACGGCAGGCCAGTCGACACTGCCGTCGTCGCCGGCGAGCTGGTCGAACTGCTTCGACCAGTTGGATCGGTAGCCGATGCCGTAGGGCGGGTCGGTGGCGAGGAGTCCGTAGCCGCGAGGCACGGAGGCGATGATCTGCGGGTCGCGGCAGTCACCCCAGATGATCGTGGCTCGGTCGGAGGCGTGCAGTACCTTCCCGCCCGGCGGGGGCTCGACGGCGAGGTCGAGCATGTCCATCGCGGTCACGCTGTCCTCCATCCGGTGAGCTGGTTCGAATCGGCGCGCCAGGTGTGGGTGCGGTCCCAGTCGGCGGTGGGGTACGCGCCTTGGATGAGGGCGGCGATGTCGCGGGAGGCGCCGCGCGGGAGGCGGAGCTGCTGGCCGGTGGTGTCGCGGCAGACGATGACGAAGACGCGCTCCATCGGGCCCTTCGCGTCGCTCCACACGGGCGTGAGCAGGATCGTGGCGGCGCCGGGGACTATGCGGTGCAGCCTGTAGCGGAGCTGCGTGACGTGGCGGCGGCGACGGCCCGCAGAGGCTTTACGCGGGCGGACGGGCAGGTACTCGTGGACCAGAGCCATCACGCCACCTCGGCTTCGGCTTTGAGGCGGGCGATCTCCGCGCGGGCGACGGCGAGCTCGTCGACGGTGGTGCGTTCGCGTTCGACGTCGCTGACGATCTGGTCGCGCCAGGCGGTGACGTTCTTCAGGAACTCCTCGGCGATCTTCACGCGCTCGTCCGAGGACAGGCCCTGCTTCATCTGGAAGGAGACGTCGCTGGGGCCGTGCCAGCCGTCGGGCTCGACGTGCAGGACCGGGTTCGGTATGCCCGTGCCGCGCACGTTGGTCTTGCGGTCCAGGAACACGGTGATGTGGTAGGCGCTCACGGCTTCCGTCCCTTCCGGAGGTCGACGAACTGGCGGGTGGTGGCGTCGGGGTCGGCGTCGATGAGGAGGTGCCGCAGTTCGGCGGCCTCGCCGTCGGTGGCGTGCGTCCGGACGTCGATGTGGCTGAGGGCGATGCAGGCGCTGTGGCCGTGGACCCAGACGACAGCGGTGTGGCCGCCGAGGACGGTGGCCTTGCTGCGGGTCGTCGTGACGATGCGGGTGGCGTCGGGGTCGTCCTCGGGACGGAAGCCGGGGTAGGCGATCACTGGGGTGCCGACTGGGTGGGCGAGGTTCCAGGCCTCCGCCTCCACCACGGGCAGCGGCACGTCCAGGTCGGAGATCGGGCGGGTCATGACGCCGACTCCCATTTGATGACCTCGTAGCGGCCGAAGCCCTGCGAGCGGGATGCGCCGACGCCCTGCTGCTCACCGGTGAGCCAGAGCATGGCCCACTCCTCGTCGGTGAACGCGTAGTCGGAGATGATCGTGAAGTTGAATTCGGCGACCTCGATGAACTCCGTGTACTGGATGCCGGTCTGGCCGGTCCGCGGGTTCTTCGGGAACGACTGGAGGACGCCGGTCGGTTCGGTGACGCCGAGGTGGAGGATGTCCTCGACGACCATGATGTGTTCGGCGACGAAGCCCTGGACGCCCTTGTTGGTGGAGCCCCAACGGGCCTTGAGCTTGTCGACGGAGCGGGCGACGGAGGCGGCTTCCTTGATGGCGGCCTTGAGCTGCCGGCCCTCGATGTAGAGGCCCTGGTCGTCGCGCTTGAAGCCGTTGAGGTGCTTGTTCTGGTCGACGAGCTTGGCGGCTTCGTCGGCGGTGACGCCGCGGTCGACCATGGTCTGGGCGACGGCTTCGCGGATCAGGTCGTCCTTGTCGGCGAGCTTGGTGCGGAGCCATCCCTCGGCGACCTTGGGGTCGGTGGGGACGCCGCCCGCGAGGTTGCGGACGCGGATGGTGCCGTGGAAGCGGTGGGGCCACGCCTTGTCGGTGTAGCCGGCGAAGATGCTGGTCATGTGGTGAGTTCCTTTCGGTGACCTGGGTGGTCGTTTGGGATGGGCGGGATTGAGATGGGCCAGGCGGGGTCGAGATGGGTCGTCGCTCAGAGGCGGCCTGAGACGAGAAGGCTGGGCATGTCGCTAGGGATTGGGATGGGCCGGGTCAGGACGACTTGCGACGGCTGGGCTTGTCGGTCAGTGCGGGGTCGGATCGGGATGGGTAGAACCGTCGGCCAGGGCGGGGTCGGATCGGGATGAATAGGGCCGTCGGGCGGGGTGGGGATGGGCGAGCGGACAGGGCAGGAGTCGCGTCGTCGCCTCGTGTAGTGCTGGGATGCGCGGAGCAGGCGGGGGCAGAAAAGTCGGCGGGGCAGGGAAGCGTCGGTCCGGTGGGAGATGAAAAGTCGCTTGGGCCGGGCGGAGGTGTGGTGAGGTGGGTAGTCGGTGGGGGCAGGCTGGGGCCGGGCCGGCGGGGACGGCTCGGAACTGGAATGACCTGGGGCGGACTGTCGAATTGGCGTGGGGCGCGGTGTGTCGGCCGGTGCTCTTCGTCATGCCGCTGCTCGCGGTACCGCTCGCGGACCCTGCTGGGTCACGGACCGGTACATCTCCAGGTACTGCTCCTCGGTGAAGACCTCGCCTATGACCTGGCCGCCGATCTTCTTCGCGACCGCCCGATGGAACGCCGCCTCCAACTTCGAGATCCGCGCCGCCTCCTCGTACCTCGACGCTACGAACCTGCAGTCGTCGGCGGTCATGTGCGCCACCGTCCGCCGCGTGTTCGCCTCGTCGACCACGTACTCGGCGGCGAACGGGCTCAACGCTCGAACGTCTCCGTCGGTGCTGAAGCTGCGGGCCGCCTCGGCGAACGCCCGACGCGGAGCGGCGATACGAGCGGCCTGCCGCTTCGAGTTCGACTGGCGGGCCACAACGTCCGCGAGGATCACCGGCGCCTTCAGGTGCAGCCAGCCCGAGAGCAGCTCCGGGTCCTCCTCCCGCAGGCGGTCCACGAGCTCGGCGGCGACCACCGACGCCACGTAGTCCCCAGCGGGGATCGCGTCCTCTACCGCCTGCCGCATCTCGGCTATGTAGTCGCGGTCTGTCACACTGGTCATGCGGCCTTCCCCTTGTGGTGAGTTCAGGACGGTCGTGCTGGCCGGTCGCCTCTGGTGGCCGGCCTTCTGCTTTGCCGGGCTCATGCGGCGATCGGCCTGGCGTACTTGTGGGGCAGGACTTCGCCCTGCTGCTGGATCCAGCGGATGTGCGCGGCGGTGAGCCGAGGTGACTTGCCGACCCTGGTGTGTGGGATGCGGCTGTCCTGGCAGGCTTCGACGATCCAGTTCGGTGACTTGCCGATGAGCGGTGCGGCCTCTTCTGGGGTGAAGAGCTTGAGTTCCAGCTCGGCGGCGCTGGGGGCTGCGGCAAGGCGCTCGACGGCTGCGGTGAGTTCCGCGAGCCGGAGGATCAGGGTGTCCTCGGTGGGGGGAGCCAGGTCATTCCTGGTCACGGGATGTCTCCTTGTGAGTGATGGCTTCTATGGGCACGTCGAGCTCTTCGGCGTAGCGGTGGAGGGTGCCGTCACCTGCTCCCTGTTTGCCGTTCTCGACGCGGGAGAGGTAGCCGGGATCGATGCCGATGGCTTCGGCGAGACGCCTGAGGCCAATCCCCCGTGCCCTGCGGATGGCTTTCATTGCGTCTCCATTGGGTCTCACGGGACTCAACGTAGACCCATTAAAGGCAGAACCGCAAGGCGTTGCACGGGGTTCGTTGGGTGTTACTCGGGCTTCGTTGGGTGTTGCGTGGGCAAAACAGACCGCATCCGTGGCCAGAGGTGCGCGGAGCGCAGGGGCGCATGTACGGGGCGCAAGCGCAAGGAGGCGCTAATGAGGCAACAAAAAAGCTTCCCTAAGACCGATCAATCCTGGTCAATTAGGGGATCCGGTGGGTGCGTGTTGCCAAACCGTGCGGCATGATGAAACTCATGACAGAGGACCGGACCAAACTGCACTGGGCCGAGCTCGCGGTAGCCATCAGGTCAGCCCGCGAAGCGCGCGGGCTCTCGCAGGGTGCCCTCGCCGAGCTCGCCGGGGTCAGCGAGGGGAGTGTCCAGAACCTCGAGGGCGGCAAACCGCGCAACCGGATGCCGCAGACCCTCACCAAGATCGAGCCTCACCTCGGATGGGCGCCAGGTTCCGGTCGCGCCGTCCTCGAGGGCGGCAAGCCCACGCCCGTCGCCGTCGTCCACGACATCTCAGCCGACCTTGTTGCCGCGGAGAACAAGCTGCGCCGCAAGCTTCCGCTCCGGATCGTCGACGAGCTGGAAAGCGACGATCCGCTGCTCGACTCCACCGTGATTCAGCTTCCCGGCGTCGATGGGGCACGCATGACCGTCGTCGTCCACGGTCGACCCGACGCCACGCCCGAGCAGATCCAGGAGGCCCTCCTCGCCTGGCGTGCCGCGGAGCGGAAGCTTCGCCGTCTGCCTGATGGTGGAGACGATGAGCCTCAGGCTGCGAACGGTTCGTAACTTCTCGCACACTGATCGCATACGCACCCTCGCCATATCACCCGCCCCTGTGGTGTCATATGCGGACACCACAATGGGGGGCGCCCGCGGTGGTCTTGGGGGACCTATGTCCGTGCGGGTTCTGCCTGTGTCTGGAATGCCTCACAACGTCAAGGTCTGGGTTGATGACGATCCGGATTGCTTCCGGGTGTACATCGACAAGGAACTGATCACCGACCAGGGCGCCAGGGCTCTTGAGGCTGTGCTCCAGAGGCACGTCAAGGGCTGGCGACGCCTCGACGAGTCCTTCGTGCACCGCACCTTGCGGGCGATCACCGGTTGACAATGAGCATGGGTCGACCACGCCGTTCCCCCACCGGCGTTATCGGTCTCGCTCCTTTCAACGGCTCCGCGAGGTGAACTATGGCGCACGCCGAGAAGCGCACATACGACAAGCGCGCACGCAAGTGGCGCTACCGCGGCCGGTACAAGCTGCCCAACGGCAAGTGGGGCTCCGTCAGCCGGGACGACAACGGCCAGCCCTTCTACACCGAGCGGGCCGCCGAGCAGTACGCGCACGGCCTCGAGGTCGACGTGCGGCGCAAGACCTTCATCAACCCGCGCGACGGCAGGATGACCGTCGCTGAGTGGGCAGAGAAGTGGCTGCCGTCCATCGACGTCGGCCCGCTCACCGAGAAGGAGTACCGCCTCCGCCTGAAGAACCAGATCCTGCCCGAGTGGGGAGACGTCGCCGTCGGTGACCTGTCCCCCACCGGCATCGCGGCCTGGGAGAAGCAGCTGCGGAAGCGGATCTCCAAGAACTACGCGGACGGCGTCCTGAGCGTCCTCCGCACCATGCTCGACGACGCTGTTGCCGAGAAGATCCGCGGCGACAACCCTGTGGCCGCGCGCAAGTCCGGCCGGCGCGGAAAGTACAAGCCGAAGCCGAAGGACGAGAAGGTCCTCGCGACACCGCGGCAGGTTCTGCTGATCGCCCGCAACGGGCTGGAGATGTATGGGCTCAACGAGTATGCGCTCGTCATCGCTGCCGCCTACACGGGCCTGCGGATCGGGGAGCTGGCCGGCGTCCATCGCAGCCAGCTGGAGCTGACGGACCGCGGTCGGGGTGCCCGCATCCACGCGGAGCAGCAAAGCCAATACGTCGAGGGGGCCTTCACCGAGATCCCGGCGAAATACGATTCTGGCCGCGGGCTCATCATCCCCCCGTTCCTCGCCGAGCTCCTGCATCAGCTGCTGGACTCGCGGCCGAAGTCGGAGTGGGTGTTCACCGCGCCGAAGGGTGGTCGTCTGCTGCGCAGTGGCGACTGGTACTCGGGTCCGTGGCGGTTCATGGTGGAGGGGCGTCCGGAACGGCCGGCCAAGCCTCGTGTCGGCTACCGGCCCGGGCTTCGCCCGGTGTTGGGCGTGGAGGGCCTGGTGCCGCACGGGTTGAGGCACTCGCACAAGGTCTGGCTGGATGAGGACGGGCATCCTAGAGTGGCTGTTGAGGAACGCATGGGCCACGCGCTCCAGGGCGTTGAGGGGACGTACTCCCATACGACGTTGCCGATGGAGCTGAAGATTGCCGAGACGCTTCAGTCTCGTTGGGAGCAGTCTCTGCGGCCGGTCGTTGACCGCCGCGAGTTCGGCCCGGTTCCCCCCGCTGATCCCCCCTCCGCTAGTTGATCTCCCAGCCGTCTCCCAGGTCGCTTATTGATCATCAGGGAGGCGCAAGCAACCGCCCTCCCGATGCGTCGGGAGGGCGGCCTTTTGCTTGTTGATCTACGCGCGTCTTGCTGCCAGGATGAGCTAGCGAATGGGCATGCCGGAAAGCGTCCGGGCGATCACCAGCCGCTGGATCTCGCTCGTACCCTCGAAGATCGTGTAGATGGCCGCGTCGCGGTGCATGCGCTCCACGGGGTACTCCCGGGTGTACCCGTTGCCCCCGAGGATCTGTATCGCCTGCGCCGTGACCTTCTTCGCCGTCTCGCTCGCGAACAGCTTCGACATCGACCCCTCGGCAGCGGTGAACGGCTTGCCGTTGATCGCCATCCACGACGCCCGCCACACCAGCAGCCGCGCCGCGTCGATCTGCGTCCGCATGTCCGCGAGCTGGAAGGCGACGCCCTGGTTGTCGATGATCGGCCGCCCGAACTGCTCGCGCGTCCTGGCGTAGTCGAGGGCCACCTCGTAGGCGGCGCGGGCGGTGCCCACCGCCATGGCTCCCACCGCGGGGCGGCTCGCCTCGAACGTGGCCATCGCCGCGTTCTTCACGCGCTCGCCCTTCCTGGCCCTCTCCCGGGCGCGGGCGAGCCGCTCGTCCAGCTTCTCCTTGCCGCCGAGCAGGCAGGAGCCGGGGACGCGGACGTTGTCGAGGATCACCTCGGCGGTGTGCGAGGCGCGGATGCCGTGCTTCTTGAACTTCTGGCCCTGGGCGAGGCCCGGCGTGTTGGGCGGGACGATGAAGGACGCGTGGCCCTTGGAGCCCAGCTCGGGGTCGACGACCGCGACCACGACGTGGACGCCCGCGATGCCGCCGTTGGTCGCCCAGGTCTTGGTGCCGTTGATCACCCACTCGTCCTTGGCCTCGTCGTACACGGCGCGCGTGCGCATGGAGGCGACATCGGAGCCGGCGTCGGGCTCGGAGGAGCAGAAGGCGGCCACCTTGACGTCGTTGGCGTCGCCGTACATCTGGGGGATCCAGGTGCCGATCTGCTCCTCGGTGCCGTTGGCGAGGACACCGACGGCGGCGAGTCCGGTGCCGACGATCGACAGGGCGATGCCCGCGTCGCCCCAGAACAGCTCCTCCATCGCCATGGGGATGCCGAGACCCGTGGAGTCGAAGTACTGCTGGGCGTAGAAGTCGAGGGAGTAGATGCCGACCTTCGCGGCCTCCTGGATGACCGGCCAGGGAGTCTCCTCACGCTCGTCCCATTCGGCGGCCGCGGGGCGGATGACATCGGCGGCGAAGCCGTGCAGCCAGTCCCGGACCTCCTTCTGTTCGTCGTTGAGCTCCATGGTGAACTCGGCCATGTCCCCTCCAGCACTGCGCTAACGTGTTACTTGCGGTAACAGCAGTCTGTTACTCACCAGTAGGAGAAGTCAAATCCCGGGCCCGGCCGGGCCGCCTCCTCGCGAGTCGGCAGCTCGTTCGATACCGACCCGCCTTTCAGTGTTACTTTGCGCAGGCGTCACCGAATCAGGACGGGTGGGGAGAGATGATGGACACCACGCAGCGGACCGATCAGGAGCGGTCCGCCGACCGCCGACGGCGGGAGTTGCTCGAGGCCGCCGACCGAGTGGTGCTGCGCGACGGCCCCGGGGCGTCCATGAACGCCATCGCCGCCGAGGCCGGCATCACCAAGCCGATCCTCTACCGCCACTTCGGCGACAAGGGCGGGCTGTACGCGGCGCTCGCCAAACGCCACACGGACGCGCTGCTCGACTCGCTGCGGGCGGCGCTGGACGCCCCGGCCGACCGGCGCGAGCGGGTGGAGTCCACGCTGGACACGTACCTGGCGGCGATCGAGACACGACCGCAGGTGTACCGCTTCCTGATGCATCCGGCGGAGGGCGGCTCGCAGAACGACCAGGGCTTCGACACCGGCCGCCACTCGATCCCGCTGCTGCGCCGCATGGGTGAGGAACTGGCGCAGGTCATCGAGGAACGCCTGGACCTCGGCCCGGACACCCACCAGCTGGCGCGGGTGTGGGGCCACGGCATCGTCGGCATGATGCACGCCGCCGGCGACTGGTGGCTGGGGGAACGACCTTGCTCCCGGGCGGAGTTGGTGCGGAGCTTGGCCGACCTGTTGTGGGGTCGCTTGGCCGCAGCCGGGGATCGCATGGGAGGCCCCGGGTTCTGAAGCGCGCCGAGAGGGGCGCGGGGCTGTGTCGATATGCGGCTCCGCCGCGACGGGGGTTCCCCCTGTTCGAGCGAAGCCGAGAACTTGGGGGAGCGACAAGCCACGCCGCACCCGCAGTCGCCGACGCTCATCGCCCCCACGGCGCTCGCGCGGCCTGCCGCAACACCCTCCGCTTGCGCCACCCCGCCAGGTGGTCCACATACAGACCACCGGCCAGGTGATCGCACTCGTGCTGAAGGCACCGGGCGAACCACCCGGTGCCCTCCACCCGCACCGGCTCTCCAGCCACCGTGACCCCCTCGACGAGCGCCCGGTCGAACCGCTCCGTCCCCGCCTCAAGCCCCGGCAGGGACAGACACCCTTCCGGCCCCCGGATCACCACACCGTCCGCCTCCACGAGCCGTGGGTTCACCACATGCCCCAGGTGACGCACGTCTTCGTCGTCCGGACAGTCGTACACGAACACGCGCAATGCCTCGCCGACCTGATTCGCGGCCAGGCCGACCCCCCGCGCGGCGTACATCGTCGCGAACATGTCCTCGACGAGCCGGGCGAGTTCGGGTCCGAAGTCGGTGACGTCCCTGCACGGCTCGCGAAGTACGCGGTCACCGAGCACGGTGATGGGCCGGACGCGCCCTCGGGCGCCCGGGATGGTGCGATGTGGCATGCGGGCAAGGGTACGGTCGGCAGGGCCGCGCGGGCGCCGGGGTGGTGCCGCGGTTCGGGGGCGTGCGGGGATCTCGATAGGCTGAGGCCCACACGTTGCCGGAACAGGGCGCGGCGCTGTACGCAAGGAGGATCGAGAACTGATGGCAGGCAACTCGGACCCGCTGACGCCGCGGGCCAAGCTGGCCGTGACCGCGGGCAAGGCGGTCGCTGCGGCATCGCGCGCCGCTGGGCGCGGCAGCGGTTCGGTGATCGGCGGCCGAGTGGCGCTGAAGCTCGACCCCGACCTCCTCGCCCGGCTCGCCCAGAACCTGGACGTCGTCCTGGTCTCGGCGACCAACGGCAAGACCACGACCACCCGCCTGATCGCGGAGGCGCTGGGTGCCGCGGGCCCGGTCGTCTCCAACGCGCTCGGCGCCAACATGCCCGCCGGCATCACCTCGGCGCTGGCCGGCGGTTCGGACGCCAAGTTCGCCGTGATCGAGGTCGACGAGAAGTACCTCGCCGGGGTCGCCCGCGACACCGACCCGAAGTGCATCGCGCTGCTGAACCTCTCCCGCGACCAGCTCGACCGCGCCGCCGAGACCCGTATGCTCGCCGAGAACTGGCGTGAGGGCCTGGCCGGGTCCAAGGCCGTCGTCGTCGCGAACGCCGACGACCCGCTGGTCGTGTGGGCCGCGTCCTCCTCGCCCAATGTGATCTGGGTCGCCGCCGGCCAGATGTGGAAGGACGACGCCTGGTCCTGCCCGTCCTGCGGCGGTGTGATGCAGCGCCCCGGCGACGACTGGTACTGCGGCGAGTGCGGCTTCCGCCGGCCGACCCCGAGCTGGGCGTTGTCCGGGGATCACGTCCTCGACCCGCACGGCTCGGCCTGGCCCATCCACCTCCAGCTGCCGGGCCGCGCCAACAAGGCGAACGCCGCCAGCTCGGCCGCCGTCGCCGCCGTGTTCGGCGTGCCCCCGCAGGTGGCGCTGGAGCGCATGTACCAGGTGCAGGCGGTGGCCGGGCGCTACGACGTCGTCCAGTTCCAGAACCGCGACCTGCGCCTGCTGCTGGCGAAGAACCCGGCCGGCTGGCTGGAGACGTTCTCGCTGATCGATCCGCCGCCGACCCCGGTCATCCTCTCCGTGAACGCGCGCTCGGCCGACGGCACCGACACCTCCTGGCTGTGGGACGTCGACTACACGCGGCTGACCGGCCACCCGATCTTCGTCATCGGCGACCGCAAGCTGGACCTCGCCGTGCGCCTGGAGGTCGCGAACCAGTCCTTCCAGGTCTGCGAGAACCTCGACCAGGCCGTGCAGCTCGCGCCGCCGGGCCGGATCGAGGTCATCGCCAACTACACCGCGTTCCAGGACCTGCGCCGCCGCGTCGGCAACTGAGCACGAAGGACGATCATCGATGAGTGACAACCAGCTGCGTCTGGTGTGGATCTACCCGGACCTGCTGAGCACCTACGGCGACCAGGGCAACGCGCTCGTCGTGGAGCGCCGGGCCCGTCAGCGCGGCCTCGACGTGGCCCGCCTCGACGTGCGCAGCGACCAGCCGATCCCGACCTCCGGCGACATCTACCTGATCGGCGGCGGCGAGGACCGTCCGCAGCGGCTCGCGGCCGAGCGGCTGCGTCGTGACGGGCATCTGTACCGGGCCGTGGAGAACGGCGCGATCGTCTTCTCGGTCTGCGCCGGCTACCAGATCCTCGGCCACGAGTTCATCAACGACCTCGGGCAGCGCGAGCCGGGCCTCGGACTGCTCGACGTGGTCTCGGTGCGCGGCGAGGGCGAGCGGTGCGTCGGCGACGTCCTCGCGGACATCGACCCGCGCCTCGGCCTGCCCCCGCTCACCGGCTTCGAGAACCACCAGGGCGTCACCCACCTGGGCCCCACGGCCCGCCCGTTCGCGCAGGTGAAGCTCGGCAGGGGCAACGGCACGGGCGACGGCACGGAGGGCGCGTACAACGACACGGTCTTCGGCACGTACATGCACGGTCCCGTGCTGGCGCGCAACCCGCAGATCGCGGACCTGCTGCTGAAGCTGGCGCTGGACGTCAACGCGCTGCCGCCGGTCGACGACCGCTGGTACGAAGCGCTGCGCAACGAGCGCATCGCGGCCGCGCAGCAGCCTGCGTAGGCACCGCCCAGGTCAGTACACCCGCCGGCCAACCTGCGGCAACCGGCCCGTCTGACAGTACGTCCGCACAGCTGAGCGGGGGCGTCCAGCAGGCGGACGCACGGTGCGGCCCCGCCCCCCTCCGCCGGTAGGGTGGCGGGGATCGAGCCGGACAGCGCGGTCCGGTCCCGTGCCCACGTTGAGAAGGTTGTTCGGGCTATGCGCATTGGTGTCCTCACGTCCGGTGGTGACTGCCCCGGTCTGAACGCCGTCATCCGGTCCGTCGTGCATCGCGCCGTCGCCGACCACGGCGACGAGGTCATCGGCTTCAGGGACGGCTGGAAGGGTCTCCTGGAGTGCGACTACCTCAAGCTCGACCTGGACGCGGTCAGCGGCATCCTGGCCCGCGGCGGCACCGTCCTCGGCTCCTCCCGGGTCCGTCCCGAGCACCTTCGGGACGGCGTGGAACGGGCCCGGGGCCATGTCGAGGAGCTGGGTCTCGACGCGATCATCCCGATCGGCGGTGAGGGCACGCTCAAGGCGGCCCGGCTGCTGTCCGACAACGGTCTGCCGATCGTCGGCGTGCCGAAGACCATCGACAACGACATCGCCGTCACGGACGTCACCTTCGGCTTCGACACGGCCGTCGGTGTGGCCACCGAGGCGCTGGACCGGCTGAAGACCACCGCGGAGTCGCACCAGCGGGTGCTGATCGTGGAGGTCATGGGCCGCCACACCGGCTGGATCGCGCTGCACTCCGGCATGGCGGCCGGCGCCCATGCGATCGTCGTGCCGGAACGCCCCTTCGACATCGAGGAGTTGACGGCCCGGGTCGGCGAACGGTTCGCCGCGGGCAAGCGGTTCGCGATCGTCGTCGCCGCGGAGGGGGCCAAGCCGAAGCCCGGCACGATGGAGTTCGACGAGGGCGGCAAGGACATCTACGGGCACGAGCGGTTCGCCGGGATCGCCCGGCAGCTCTCACTGGAGCTGGAGCAGCGGCTCGGCAAGGAGGCCCGTCCGGTGATCCTCGGCCATGTGCAGCGTGGTGGTACGCCCACGGCGTACGACCGGGTGCTGGCGACGCGGTTCGGGTGGCATGCGGTCGAGGCCGTGCACCGGGGCGAGTTCGGCATGATGACCGCGCTGCACGGCACGAAGATCGTGATGGTGTCGCTGGCGGAGGCGGTGGAGACGCTCAAGACGGTGCCGATGGAGCGCTACGCCGAGGCGGAGTGTGTTCTGTAACGCATCGGCAGACTTCAGCCGCCCCCGGTCGCAGCCGCGGCCGGGGGCGGTTCTACTCTGGGTGCGGACAGACAGCTGTGGACAGACAGCGCACAACCCCCACGAAACAGGAGCCGGCGGATGGATCACAGCGGGCACGGCATGACCATGGATCTGCCGCCGTTCACGCTGGGGCGGGGGCTCGTCTGGTCGACGGACCCGTTCTTCCTCGTCGCCTGCCTGATCGGGCTCGGGCTGTACGGGTGGGGCGTCGTCCGGCTCGTGCGCCGCGGGGACAAGTGGCCGGCCGGCCGGACCCTCGCGTACGTCGTCGGGGTACTGATCGTGCTGCTCACGATGTGCACCAGGCTGAACGACTACGGCATGGTCATGTTCAGCGTGCACATGGTGCAGCACATGCTGATCAGCATGCTGGCGCCGATCCTGATCCTGCTCGGTGCGCCGATCACCCTGGCACTGCGCGCCCTGCCGACCGCGGGCCGCGGCCGCAAGGGGCCGCGCGAACTGCTGCTGATGCTGTTGCACAGCCGCTATCTGCGGGTCGTCACGCACCCCGCCTTCACGATCCCGCTGTTCATCGCGAGCCTGTACGGGCTGTACTTCACCCCGCTCTTCGACTTCCTGATGGAGTCCAGGGCCGGGCACATCGCGATGATGGTGCACTTCCTCGCCGTCGGCCTGGTGTTCTTCTGGCCCATCATGGGCGTCGACCCGGGCCCGCACCGGCCCGGATATCTGATGCGGATGCTGGAGCTGTTCGCGGGTATGCCGTTCCACGCGTTCTTCGGTATCGCCCTGATGATGGCGTCCACACCGATGGTCGACGCCTACCGGAACCCGCCCGCCTCGCTCGGCATCGACGCCCTGGCGGACCAGACGTCGGCGGGCGGCATCGCCTGGGCGTTCAGCGAGGTCCCGTCCGTGCTGGTGCTGCTCGCGCTGCTGTTCCAGTGGTACAAGTCCGAGCAGCGGCAGGCCAAGCGGAAGGACCGGGCCGCGGACCGCGACGGCGACAAGGAACTCGAGGCGTACAACGCCTATCTCGCCTCACTGGACGCACGCGGCCGCTGAGTTCCGTCACACCACTGAACTCCCTTTCTTTTCAGGCTGCCTGAAGTACCGCTCCATTCGGTAGCCTGGTGCGGTGACGCCCTGCCGCCGCTCTGCAGGGCGCCGGGGGGACCGCAGGGGGGAGCGGTGATGACAATGCGTGCGTCTCTGCACAGGGCGGGGAAATCCCTGGCCCGCAGGATCGGCGTTCTGCTGGCCGCGGTACTGGTCGTCGCCGGCTGCGGAAAAAGCGCACAGACGTTCGCGGTGAAGGCCGTCGCCGTCGGGAGTCCGTCGCTGAATCCCTTTTTCGACGAGCGCAGCGGTCTCGGGCACGACACCACGGTCCGGATCCGGGAGCTGCCCGGAGGTCTGCAGGCCGGAAGCACGCCCGGGCTCTACGGCGGTTCCCGGCAGCCCACGATCTGTGACGTCGAGCGGCTGAAGGAATTCCTCACCGATCCCGGGAACGACCGCAAGGCGAAGGTCTGGGCGCAGGTCCTCGGAATTACCCAGGTACAGATCCCCGCCTATCTCGAGCGGCTCACACCGGTCCTGCTGCGTCACGACACCCTCGTTCAGAACCACGACTACAAGAAAGGCAGGGCCACCCCTTTCAACTCGCTGCTCCAGGCCGGAATCGCCGTATTGGTGAACGACCAGGGGCAGCCCACGGTGAAATGCTCCTGCGGAAACCCGCTGCGCCCGTTCCAGGGCGACTCCACACGGATTTCGGTCACGTTCGAGGACGGCAACAGGAAATGGGCCGGATATGACCGTTCCTCGGTGGTGGCGGTCAGGCCCGCGCCGCAGCCGCTGACCCGGCTGGTGCTCGTCGACGTCGACGACCCGGGCCGCGGGATCAGCCGCCCTGTCGGGACGACCGGTGGTCATGACTCCCTCTTCGACGCCCGGGCACGGCACCGGGTGCCCCGGGTCACGGGGATGCCGTTCGCCGAGGCCGGCCGGCGGCTGACGGAGCTGGGACTCGCGGTCGCCTACGCCGGGAAGGGGGCGCCGCCCGACGAAGCCGTGGTCACGGGCTCGGATCCCGCGCCGGGCACCGAGCTGGCGTTCGGGCAGTACGTCACGCTGTCGGTGGACACCGCCACGACGGACGGACCCGGCGGCGGCACGAGGGCGACGCCCACTCCCCCACCGTCGGGCGGGACGACGGCACCGGGGAAGGGCGGCGGCGCCTCTCCCTCGACGCCGGCCGACAGCGGGAAGGCGTCCTCCCCACCGGCGTCGGGCGGCTCGTCCTCGCCACCGGCGAGCGGCACGGGCACCTCGGGCGGCTCCTCACCGTCCAGGACCGCCCAGCCTCCCACGTCGAGCAGCGCGGCCCCGTCCGGTACGGCGCCCGAAGCGACCGGTTCCCCGACCGCCGGCAAACCGGGCTCGAGCAGCGCGCCCGCGACGTCGACGCCCGGCCCTTCCAAGACGCCCGGCTCGTCCAAGTCGCCCGGCCCCTCGAAGTCGCTCGACCCGTCCGAGCCACCCGACTCGCCCAAGCCATCCCCGTCCAAGCCATCCAAGCCCGTCACCTCGGTGCCCGAGACCAGCAGGCCGTCGACAGGCACGCCGCCGACCGGGAGACCGGCCACGAGCAAGCCCGCCACCAGCGCACCGGCCACGAGCAGGCCCGCCTCCCGCACACCGGCCACCAGCGCGTCACAGGTCACGCCCAGCCCGTGACCGGCCGGCTCACGGACGTCCCGCACCAGACCGCCGCATCAGACCGGGGAGCGACGCGATGCCATCAGGATCACCGCAGTCGGGTGTGGGCCGGACCATCGCCGGTCGTTACCTCCTGCTGAACCGGCTCGGCAGCGGCGCCATGGGCCATGTGTGGCACGCCCATGACCAGCGGCTGGACTGCGAGGTCGCCCTCAAGGAGGTCGTGTTCCGAAACCCGGTGGAGGCGGTCGATGAGCGGGCCGCCCGGGTCGCCCGCGCCCGGGCCGAGGCCCGGCACGCGGCCGGGCTGCGCGGGCATCCGCACGTGGTGACCGTGCACGACGTACTGGAGCACGAGGGCCTGCCGTGGATCGTCATGGAGTACGTCCCGGGCGCGCTCGACCTGCGCGAACTGGTCCATCGTCGCGGCCCTCTGGCCCCCGCGGAGTGCGCCCGCATCGGGCTCGCCGTGCTGGACGCCCTGACCGCCGGGCACGAGCGGGGCGTCATGCACCGGGACGTGAAGCCGGCGAACATCCTGCTGGCGCCGGACCGCGGCGGGGCCCCGTACGCCCGGGTCCTGCTCACCGACTACGGCATCTCGGTGCAGCCGGACGCGGGCGAGCCCCGGTACACACTGACGTCCGCGCTGGTCGGCACGCCCGGCTATCTGGCGCCCGAGCGTGCGACCGGCGGGCCGCCCACCGCGGCGGCCGACCTGTTCTCGCTGGGCTGCACGCTGTACTTCACGATCGAGGGGTGCGGGCCCTTCGAGCGGGACACCCAGCTGGCCGAGATCACCGCGGTGGTCCTGGAAGAGCCCCGGCATCCGGTGCGGGCCGGGGCTCTGGGACCGCTGCTGTCCGCCGTACTGGTCAAGGACCCGGCCCTGCGGATCACGGCGGCGGACACGGCAGCCGCACTGACGGCGATCGCGGCTCCGAGCCACCCGGTCCCGGGCTCGTGGACGCGGTGGGCACGTCCGCACGCGCCGACCGAGACCTCGCACAGCCCGGCGAGAGGCGGCCTGCCGGTGTCCCCGGCCGCGCCCTCCCCGCCGACCGGGCAGGCACATCACCCCCACCGCGCGCACCTCCTGCGCGCCCTCCTCGCCTGCGCCCTGGGCCTGGTCCTCGCCCTGGGCGGGGTCTGGTACGCCGTTGTGCACCCGTCCGGCGCTGGGGCGGCCAAGCCGTACGGGGACGCCGTCGGCCTCGCGCGGCCCCTGAAGGACGGTGACTGCGTGGTCGCCGACTGGCCGGGGAGCCCCTTCCAGGGCGGTCCTCCGCGGCTGACCGTGGACCCGACCTGCTCCGAGAGGACCCCGGACGGGCAGGTCATGGCGCTCGTCAGCAGCCCGTCCGCGGACGAGGCCCGTCGGCACGGGCCCGACGCATGCGAGCAGCGCACACAGGAGGTCCGCGAGAAGCTCGCCGACGTGCGCGGTTACGCCATCGTCCCCACCCGGGCCGGGTTCGAGGCGGCCGGGCGGCGCACCGCGTGTCTGGTGCTGGGCGCGCACGGGCCGGTGTACGGGCCGCTCGGGGACCACCGCAAGCCGGGGATGCCGTTCGTGGACACCGCCGACATGCAGAAACGGGACTGCCTGGACGCGCCCTCCCTGCGGGTCGCCCGCCTGGTCTCCTGCACGGGGACACAAGACCAGCAGGTGCTCGGCTTCACCAGGCTCGGCCCCGACACCACCCTGACCGAGGCCAAGAGTCTGTCCGACGCGGCGTGCGCGCGGGACGTGCCGCCGAAGGACTACGGCTTCGACCCGTCCCGCTACGAAGCCGCGTCCTGGACGGGCACGAGCGCCTGGTTGTCCGGAACTCATCTGGTCGTCTGCACCGTGCGCAAGCAGAACGGGGGCACCATGGGTGAGGACGAACCATGAGGAGGGTGTTGCCATGCCCGGTTCCACGAAAGCGATGGGGGTGCTCACCGTCGGTGCGCTCGTCGTGGTGACGGCCTACACGGTGGCGCTCGGCAGCAGCGGCTGGCTGTGGTTCGGCTGGGTCGTCCTCGGCCTGATCACCCTCGGCATGGTGGTCACCACCCGCAACCCCTGACGCTCACGGGCGCGGCAGTCGCCCCGCCGAGTGCACCCCCGGCTGGTACTTCGGCAACCGGATCGTGATCTTCATGCCCGCTCCCGGCGCGGTCTCGATGACAAGTGCGTGCTCATCTCCGTAGACCTGGCGCAGCCGGTCGTCGACGTTGGACAGTCCGATACCGCCGGACGGGCTGATCTCCCCGGCGAGGATGCGGCGCAGCAGCTCCGGGTCCATTCCCGCGCCGTCGTCCTCGATGACGACCAGGGCCTCGGCGCCCGCGTCCTGCGCGGTGATGCCGATGTGCCGTTGGTCGGTGGTGCCCTCCAGGCCGTGCTTGACGGCGTTCTCGACGAGCGGCTGGAGGCAGAGGAAGGGCAGGGCGACCGGCAGTACCTCCGGCGCGATCTGCAGGGTGACGGTGAGCCGATCGCCGAAGCGCGCCCTGACGAGGGCCAAGTAGTGGTCGATGGCGTGGAGTTCGTCGGCGAGCGTGGTGAAGTCGCCGTGCCGGCGGAACGAGTAGCGGGTGAAGTCCGCGAACTCCAGCAGGAGTTCACGGGCCCGCTCGGGGTCGGTGCGCACGAACGAGGCGATGACGGCGAGCGAGTTGAAGATGAAGTGCGGGGAGATCTGGGCGCGCAGGGCCTTGATCTCGGCCTCGATGAGCCGCGTACGGGACCGGTCGAGGTCCGCCAGCTCCAGTTGTACGGAGACCCAGCGGGCCACCTCCCCCGCGGCGCGGACGAGGACCGCGGACTCGCGGGGCGCGCAGGCGACCAGCGCGCCGTGGACGCGGTCGTCGACGGTGAGCGGCGCGACCACGGCCCAGCGCAGCGGGCAGTCGGGCGCGTCGCATTTCAGCCGGAAGGCCTCGCCGCGGCCGGTCTCCAAGGGGCTAGCGAGCCGCTGGAGCACCTCCTCGCGGTGGTGCTCCCCCGCGCCGTCCCAGGCCAGCACGGTCTCCCGGTCGGTGAGGCAGAGCGCGTCGGTGCCGAGCAGGGAGCGCAGCCGTCGCGCGGACTTGCGGGCGGTCTCCTCGGTGAGCCCGGCACGCAGCGGGGGTGCGGCCAGGGAGGCGGTGTGCAGGGTCTGGAAGGTGGCGTGCTCGACCGGGCTGCCGAGCCCGCCGAGGCGCTCGGGGCGGGCGGTGCGCCGGCCGAGCCAGAACCCGGCGGCCAGCAGGGGCAGGACGGCCACGCACAGCCCGGCGAGGAAGCCGCTCACGCCGTCACCTCCGCCCGCAGCTCCTCGGGCAGGTGGAACCGGGCCAGGATCGCCGCCGTCCCGGCCGGCACCCGCCCGGGCGTGGCCCGGGACACCAGCACCATGGTCAGGAACCCGAGCGGCACCGACCACAGCGCGGGCCAGGCGAGCAGGGCGTGCAGGGTGCCGCTGCCGGGACAGCCCGCCATCGTCGCGGCCACCGCGAGGAACGCCGCGCCGCCACCCGCCAGCATCCCGGCCGCGGCGCCCGGCGGGGTGAGCCGGCGCCACCAGATGCCGAGCACGAGCAGCGGGCAGAACGACGACGCGGACACCGCGAAGGCGAGGCCCACCGCGTCGGCCACCGGGAGCCCGCCGACCAGCACGCTCGCCGCCAGCGGCACCGCCACCGCCAGCAGCGTGCCGAGCCGGAAGTGCCGCACGCCCCGCGTCGGCAGCACGTCCTGGGCGAGCACCCCGGCCACCGCCATGGTCAGCCCGGAGGCGGTGGACAGGAACGCGGCGAAGGCTCCGCCCGCGAGCAGTGCGCCCAGCAGGTCCCCGCCGGGTCCGCCGATCATCCGGTCGGGCAGTAAGAGGACGGCGGCGTCGGCGTCGCCGGTGAGGGTGAGTTCGGGGGCGTAGAGCCGGCCCAGGGCGCCGTAGACGGGCGGCAGGAGGTAGAAGGCACCGATCAGGGCGAGTACGGCGACGGTGGTGCGGCGGGCGGCGACCCCGTGCGGGCTGGTGTAGAAGCGGACGACGACGTGGGGCAGGCCCATGGTGCCGAGGAAGGTGGCGAGGATCAGCCCGTACGTGGCGTACAGCGGGCGTTCCGCGCGGCCGGAGACGAGCGAGGTCGACATGCCGCCGTTGCTGCCGTGCTCGGCGACGGGGACGGGGTCGCCCCGGGTGAAGGTGAGCCGGGTGCCGCGCTCGACGCGGTGGGTGCCGGCGGCGAGGTCCGCGCGCTGTCCGTCGTACCGGCGGCCGTCGACGCTGCCCGAGGCGGTGACGGCGAGCGGGCGGGACAGCGTCAGGTCGAGGGTGTCGTCGATCCGTACGACGCGGTGCTCGCGGAAGGTCGCCGGTTCGGCGAACGCCCCGCGGGGTGCGCCGTCGCCCTGCCAGGCCAGCACCAGGAACAGTGCGGGGACGAGCAGGGCGGTGAGTTTCAGCCAGTACTGGAACGCCTGGACGAAGGTGATGCTGCGCATGCCGCCCGCGGCGACGGTCGCCACCACCACGACGGCGACGATGATCCCGCCGAGCTGCTGGGGAGCCCCGGTCAGCACGGCCAGGGTGAGTCCGGCGCCCTGGAGCTGGGGCAGCAGGTACAGCCAGCCGACGCCGACGACGAACGCCCCGGCGAGCCGCCGCACCGGCTGGGAGGCGAGCCGGGCCTCGGCGAAGTCGGGCAGGGTGTAGGCGCCGGAGCGGCGCAGCGGCGCGGCGACGAACAGCAGCAGGACGAGGTAGCCGGCGGTGTAGCCGACCGGGTACCAGAGCATGTCCGGGCCCTGGACGAGGACGAGTCCCGCGATGCCGAGGAAGGAGGCCGCGGACAGGTACTCACCGCTGATCGCGGCCGCGTTCAGGCGGGGACCGACGGCGCGGGAGGCGACGTAGAAGTCCGAGGTGGTGCGGGAGACGCGCAACCCGAAGGCGCCGACGAGGACGGTCGCGAGGACGACCAGGGCGACGGCGGGGACCGCGTAGTTCTGGTTCACTGCCCTGGCCTCAGCGGTCCTCGACGAGCCGGACGAAGTCCTTCTCGTTGCGTTCGGCGCGGCGCACGTACCAGCGGGCGAGCAGGATCAGCGGCGGGTAGAGGCCGAACCCGAGCACCGCCCATTCCAGACCGCCCGTGCGGGTGGCGGCGAAGAACAGGGGAAGGGGCCCGATCAGGAGCACCAGCACCGTGAACACGGCGAGGGCCACGCGGAGTTGGCTGCGGATCAGTGAGCGGACGTAGGTGTGGCCGAGGGTGGTCTGCTCGTCGATCTCGGTGCGCGGGCGGTAGTAGCCCAGGGCGCGGCGGCGTCCGCTCCGGGGCGGCCCGGTGACGACGACGCGGCGTTCGGTGGGGTCCTGCGGCACGTCGTCCCCCTAGCCCGCGGTCCGGCGTATCAGCATCTCCCGCAGTTCGCGGGCGTGCCGGCGGCTGACCTGGAGTTCGACGGAGTCGACGAGGACGCTCACGGTGCCGGCGTCCAGACGGAGTTCCTCGATGTGCCGCAGGGCGACGAGGTGGCGGCGGTGGATGCGGACGAAACCGCGCGAGCGCCACCGCTCCTCCAGGGCGGACAGCGGGATCCGCACGAGATGGCTGCCCTGGGCGGTGTGCAGGCGGGCATAGTCGCCCTGCGCCTCGACATGGGTGATGTCCTCCACGGGCACGAACCGTGTCACGCCGCCGAGTTCCACCAGGACGTGGTCTGGATCCGGCTCGTGCACCGGGATCAGTGGCGTGGTCTCCCTTAGCTGTTCGGCGCGGCGCACCGCCTCCGCGAGCCGCTCACGGCGTACGGGCTTGAGGACGTAGTCGACGGCCTTGAGGTCGAACGCCTGCACGGCGAAGCCTTCGTGGGCCGTCACGAACACGACGAGCGGGGGCTTCGCGAACCCGGTGAGCAGCCGGGCCATCTCCAGGCCGTCGAGGCCGGGCATGTGGATGTCGAGGAAGACGACGTCGATCGCTTCGGGGCCGTCGGGCCCGGACTCCAGGGCGCGGTTGATGCGGCGCAGTGCCCCGGTGGCGTCGCCCGCGCCCTCCACGCTGCCGATCCTGGGGTCCGCGCGGAGCAGGTAGAGCAGTTCCTCGAGCGAGGGGCGTTCGTCGTCGACGGCGAGGGCGCGCAGCATGGACGTGGAGTCTAGGAGCAATCCGTACCTGTGGGCATGTGCGGAGCATGGACGGCGCCGCTGGACGCGGTGGCGCCGCGGCGCCGCGGCGCCGGACACGGTGCCGGTCCGGGGTCTGGTTACAGTGCCCGCTTGGCTTCTTCCCCCTGCTGAAGGAGAGGGATTCCTACGGCTCGCGCCGTGGGGTTTCCTGCTTCGTCGCCGATTGCCCGCCCGGAGTGCTCCGTTGAGGTCTTACACCGGCTCCACAGGCCGACACCGCCAGCCCGGCGGCCAGAAGATTCTTCGCCGCGTTCCTGTCGCGGTCATGGGTGACGCCGCAGTCACACGTCCAGGTGCGGACGTGTAGCGGCATTGTGCCCTGCAGTCGCCCGCAGCTCGAGCACAGCTTGGAGGAGGGAAACCAGCGGTCGACCGCGATCACCTCACGGCCGTACCACTGGGCCTTGTACTCCAGCATGCTGCGGAACTCGCTCCACGCCGCGTCGGAGATGGCGCGGGCGAGCCTGCCGTTCTTGAGCAGGTTGCGAACGGTGAGGTCCTCGATCACGATCGTTTGGTTTTCACGAACGAGTCGAGTGGTGAGCTTGTGCAGATGGTCGCGTCGCCGGTCGGCGATGCGCGCGTGGATGCGGGCGACCTTCCTGCGCGCCTTCTCCCGGTTCGTCGACCCGTTGGCCTTTCGGGACAGCTCCCGCTGGGCCCTGGCCAATTGGGTGCGGTCTCGCCGTTCGTGCCGGGGGTTGGTGATCTTCTCCCCGGTGGACAGGGTCAGCAGGTGGTTGCGTCCCGCGTCCACGCCGACGGCCGTGTCCTTGGTGGGGAGCGGCTTGACGTTGGGGTCTTCGACCAGAAGGGACACGTACCAACGCCCGGCCGGATCCTGAGAGACGGTCACCATGGACGGCTGTGCCCCCTCGGGCAGGGGACGGGACCAGACGATGTCGAGCGGCTCGCTCATCTTCGCCAGGGTCAGCTTCCCATCACAGAACCGGAACGCGCTGGTGGTGTACTCAGCTGTTCTGCGGGATTTTTTCTTCGACTTGAACCGCGGATACTCGGCCCGCTTGCCGAAGAACGCCGTGAAGGCCGCCTGCAAGTGCCGCAAGGCCTGTTGGAGAGGGACGGAGGAGACGTCGCCCAGGTAGGCGAGTTCCTCGGTCTTCTTCCACGCCGTCAGCATCGCCGACGTCGCGTTGTAGTTGATCCGCTCGGCCCGCAGCGTCCACGCCTCCGTGCGCGCCTGGAGCGCCATGTTGTAGACCTTGCGCACGCACCCGAACGTCCGCGACAGCTCGGCGGCCTGCGCATCGGTCGGATGGAAGCGGTACTTGAACGCCCGCTTCACGTGCGTGATCATACCTCACAAACTAGCATTTCCAATTGTGAAATCCGGGATGAGAGTGGCGGCGATGCGGCTGCTCACTCCGCACAAGCCCCGTTTCTTCCCCGCCTGAGAACGGGGTTTCCTCGGAGGTTCCAGGTGAACAGCAGGCCGGCATCGTTCGACGAGCTCGACCGGAAGATCATCACCGCTCTGATGGCGAACGCCAGGACCAGTTTCGCCGAGATCGGCGCGGCCATCGGCCTGTCGTCCACGGCGGTCAAGCGCCGGGTGGACCGGCTGCGCGAGACGGGTGTGATCACCGGGTTCACGGCCACGGTGAGGCCGTCGGCGCTGGGCTGGCGCACGGAGGCGTACGTCGAGGTGTACTGCGAGGGCGCGGCGCCGCCCCGGCGCCTGGCGGAGGTGGTGCGCAACCATCCGGAGATCACGGCGGCGATGACGGTGACCGGCGGCGCGGACGCGCTGCTGCACGTGCGGGCGAGGGACGTCGAGCACTTCGAGGAGGTGCTGGAGCGCATCCGCGCGGAGCCGTTCATCCGGAAGACGATCAGCGTGATGGTGCTGTCCCACCTCCTCCCGGACAGCCCTGAGGCGGGCGCGACCCAGGCCGCGCCCGACGCCGCCGCGGGCGACGCAGCAGACGTGCGCTGACCGGCTCCAAGACGCAGCATTGCTGCGCGAACACGCAGCTCTCGTTGCTTGTCGTCCGTATCCGCCGCTTCCTACCTTGGTGTCAGCCCTCAGTCGACACTCCAGGAAACCGAGGAACCCCTCTGTGCCTGACAGCCGTGTGCCGCGCCGGCGGCGCTTCCTCGTCTGCGAACCCAGACACTTCGCCGTGCAGTACGCGATCAACCCGTGGATGCATCCCGACACCGCGGTCGACGTGGATCTGGCCCGTGAGCAGTGGCAGGGGCTGATCCGCGCCTACCGCGCCCACGGCCACGCCGTCGACGCCGTGGACCCGGCCCCCGGTCTGCCGGACATGGTGTTCGCCGCGAACTCGGCGGTCGTCGTCGACGGCCGGGTCTTCGGCTCGCTCTTCCACGCGCCCGAGCGCCGCCCCGAGTCCTTCCACTACGAGACATGGTTCAAGGCGGCCGGTTACGACGTCCACCGCCCCGAGTCCGTCTGCGAGGGCGAGGGCGATCTGGTGTGGACGGGCCGGTACCTGCTGGCCGGCACCGGGTTCCGTACGACCCGGGAGGCGCACCGTGAGGCGCAGGAGTTCTTCGGCCACCCGGTGATCAGCCTGACGTTGGTGAACCCGTACTTCTACCACCTGGACACCGCGCTGTTCGTCCTCGACGACGACAACGTCGTGTACTACCCGGAGGCGTTCTCGCCGGGCAGCCGGGAGGTGCTGGCGCGGCTGTTCCCGGACGCGGTGCTCGCGACGCACGAGGACGCGATGGCGTTCGGGCTGAACTCCGTCTCCGACGGGCGCCATGTCTTCATCGCGCCGAAGGCCGAGGCGCTGGCCTCACGCCTCGCCGACCAGGGTTACGACCCCGTCCCCGTCGACCTGTCCGAGTTCCACAAGGCCGGCGGAGGCATCAAGTGCTGCACCCAGGAGATCCGGGAGAACCGTTCATGACCGCACCCGCCCGTACGCGTTCGTCCGCCGAGTTGATCCAGGCCGAGGAGCCCGTCCTCGCCCACAACTACCACCCGCTGCCGGTGGTCGTCGCCCGCGCCGAGGGCACCTGGGTGGAGGACGTGGAGGGCCGCCGCTACCTCGACATGCTCGCCGGGTACTCGGCCCTCAACTTCGGTCACCGCAACCCGGTGCTGATCGAGGCGGCGCACCGTCAGCTGGACCGGCTGACGCTCACCTCGCGGGCCTTCCACAACGACCAGCTTGCCGAGTTCGCGGAGTCGCTTGCGGAGTTGACGGGCCTGGACATGGTGCTGCCGATGAACACCGGCGCCGAGGCGGTGGAGGGCGCCGTCAAGGTGGCCCGGAAGTGGGCGTACGAGGTCAAGGGCGTGCCGGCCGACCGGGCGACGATCGTGGTGGCGGCCGGGAACTTCCACGGCCGTACGACGACGATCGTCAGCTTCTCCACGGACGAGACGGCGCGGGCGGGATTCGGGCCGTTCACGCCGGGTTTCCGGATCGTCCCGTACAACGACCTGGCGGCGCTTCAGGCGGCGGTCGACGAGACGACGGCGGCCGTGCTGATCGAGCCGATCCAGGGCGAGGCGGGTGTGGTCATCCCCGACGAGGGCTACCTCACCGGGGTCCGTGAGCTGACCCGCCGCGCCGGGTGCCTGTTCATCGCGGACGAGATCCAGTCGGGTCTCGGGCGTACCGGCCGCACGCTGGCCGTGGAGCATGAGGGCGTCCTGCCGGACGTGCTGCTGCTCGGCAAGGCGCTCGGCGGCGGGATCGTGCCGGTGTCGGCGGTCGTGGCGCGCCGGGAGGTGCTCGGGGTGCTGCGGCCCGGTGAGCACGGATCGACGTTCGGCGGCAACCCGCTGGCCGCGGCGGTCGGTTCCGCGGTCGTCGGGCTGCTGAAGACGGGGCACTTCCAGCTGCGGGCGGCCGAGTTGGGTGTGGTGCTGCGGGACGGGCTCACCTCGCTCGTCGGCAAAGGCGTCGTGGGCTTCCGCTCGCGCGGGCTGTGGGCGGGCGTGGACGTCGACCCCACGATCGGCACGGGACGCGAGATCAGCGAACGCCTGATGGTGGAGGGGATCCTGGTCAAGGACACCCACGGCTCGACGATCCGCCTGGCGCCGCCGCTGACGATCACGGAGGAGGAGCTGCGGTCGGCGCTCGGGGCTCTGGAGAAGGTACTGGCCGCTTGAGCACGGCGCCACACCGACTGTGATCCGCCCCCGCCGCCCCTGCCCTTCCCGTCCCTGGGGGCTGCGTCCCCAGACCCCCGCTGTCGGCCTGACGGCCTCGTCCTCAAACTCCCCGAACTCCCCCAAGCTCTTCGAGCAGGGGGAACCCCAGACGGGCTGAACGATGCCGACCCGGCGCTGACACATCAGCCCCGGAAATTCAGCCTCTCCGGCGTTTGAGGAGCGGGGGTCCGGGGACCGGCCCCCGAAGGGGTCTGGGGCGGAGCCCCAGCGGGGTGCCGGGGGCGGAGCCCCGCGAGGGGTCCAGCGGACGCAGTCCCCGCCGGGGTCCCGGGGCGGAGCCCCAGCGGGGTGCCGGGGGCGGAGCCCCGCGTGGGTGCAGGGGACGCAGTCCCCGCCGGGATGCCCGGGGCGGAGCCCCCCGAGGGGTCCAGCGGACGCAGTCCCCGCCGGGATGCCCGGGGCGGAGCCCCCCGAGGGGTCCAGCGGACGCAGTCCCCGCCGGGATGCCGGGGGCGGAGCCCCGCCGGGGTGGAAGGGGCGGAGCCCCTGGGGACGGGAAGGGCAGGGGCGGCGGGGGCGGAACCGGTGTCGGTCAGGGCCAGAGTCCCGTCACGTCCAGCGCCTCCGTCGGCGTCCGCGCGTACCGTACCCCCCGCACCTCCCGCCCGTCGGCGTCCACGAGGCGCCAGCCGTCGCCGAGTTGGACCACGGGCACGCCGCCCCGGCGCATCGCCAGGGCCAGTTCCGAGAGCGTGCCCCAGGAGCCGCCGATCACGATGACGGCGTCCCCGCTGTGCACGATGACGCTGTTGCGCGCCTGCCCGAGGCCGGTGGCGATCGCGACGCTCAGGTCCGGCCCGGCGCCGGTACGGTCGGCCCCGGGCAGCACCCCGACGACGACGCCGTCGCGCGACCGGGCACCCGCCGCCACCGCGGCCATCACCCCGCCGTGCCCGCCGCAGATCACCACGGCCCCGCGCTCCGCCAGCAGCCGACCCACCCCGTACGCGAGGGCCCGCTCGCTCTCCCCGCACTGCGCGGGCCCGCACACCGCCACCTGTACCGCCATGGCCGCGCTCAGGTACGCCGCCTCAGACGGCGGGCGAGCGCCGCCACGGGGGCCGTCGCCACGGCAGCGGCGACGGCCGTCGTCGCCCAGGCGCCGACGCGTGAGGGCGGCTCGGGGCGCTGCGCCAGCCGCTCGGGAAGCTCCGCGGGCAGGGGTCCGTCCAGACCCAGGGCCAGCGCCTCGGCCAGGTGCAGGGCCCGGCGGCCCGTACCGCCCTGCTCGATCTGGGTGCGGCAGCTGAAGCCGTCCGCGAGGACCAGACCGGACGGGGCGGCCCCGCGCACGGAGGGCAGGACGCCCTGTTCCGCGACGGCCATGGACACCTCGTGGTGGCCCCGCTCGAACCCGAAGTTGCCGGCGAGCCCGCAGCAGCCCTCGTCGAGGACCTCGGCGTCGAGGTGGGCCCGCCGCATCAGTGCCTGGTCGGCCTCGAACTTCATGATCGCGTGCTGGTGGCAGTGGGTCTGCACGGTCGCCTGCCGGGCCAGGGCGGGCGGCCGCCAGTCGTCGGGGGCGTGGTGGACGAGGTGTTCGGCGAAGGTGCGGAACTGCCCGGCCAGGCGCTGCACGTCCTGGTCGGCGGGCATCAGTTCGGGCGCATCGGCCCGGAACACGGCGGTGCAGGACGGTTCGAGGCCGATGACGGGGGTGCCGGCCTCGATCCACGGGCGCAGGACGTCGAGCGAGTGCCGCAGGACCTTCTTCGCCACCGGGAGCTGACCGGTGGAGATCCAGGTCAGTCCGCAGCAGACGGGCCTGGAGGGTACGGCGACCCGGAAGCCGGCGTCCTCGAGGACCCGCACCGCGGACTTCGCGATCGAGGGGTGGAAGTAGGTGCTGAAGGTGTCGGGCCACAGCACCACGGCCCGCTCGTCGCCGGGCTCCGGCTCCTCGCTGCCGCGCGCCCGCCACCACTGCAGGAAGGACTCCTCGGCGAACACGGGGGCCTGGCGCTCGCCGTCGACGCCGGCCAGCCGTTTGCCGGCGGCGGCCAGTCCGGGCGCGTGCAGCAGGCTGTTGACGACCGGCTGGGCGAGGCGGGAGAGCCGGGCCCACAGGGGCAACCAGCCCATGGAGTAGTGGGCGGCCGGGCGGGGCCTGCCCGCGTAGTGGTGGGCGAGGAACTCGGCCTTGTAGGTGGCCATGTCGACGCCGGTCGGGCAGTCCGACTTGCACCCCTTGCACGCCAGGCACAGGTCCAGGGCGTCGCGGACCTCGGTGGAGCGCCAGCCGTCGGTCACGGCGGAGGCCGCGTGGCCGTCGAGCATCTCGAACAGCAGCCGCGCCCGGCCGCGCGTGGAGTGCTCCTCCTCCTTGGTGGCCCGGTAGGACGGGCACATCACCCCGCCGTGGTGGCTGCGGCAGTTGCCGATTCCGACGCAGCGCAGCACGGCACGGGTGAAGGAGTGTTCGTCCTCCGGGTAGCCGAAGTGCGAGTCCAGGGTGGCGGGCCGCCAGGCGGGGCCGAGCCGCAGCTGGCCGTCGACGGGGTTGGGGTCGACGACCTTGCCGGGGTTCATCCGGTTGTGCGGGTCGAAGAGCGTCTTGAGTTCCCCGAACGCGGCCACGAGCCGCTCGCCGAACATGCGGGTCAGCAGCTCGCCCCGGGACTGGCCGTCCCCGTGCTCGCCCGACAGGGAGCCGCCGTAGGAGGCCACGAGGTCGGCGGCGCGCTCCAGGAAGCGGCGGAAGCCGGCCACGCCCTCGGCGGTCTTCAGCCCGAACGGGATACGGGTGTGCACACAGCCCTGCCCGAAGTGCCCGTACAGCGAGGGGTGGTCGTAGTCGAACTCCTGGAACAGCCCCATGAGATCGCGCAGGTAGTCGCCGAGGCGGGCGGGTGGGACGGCGGAGTCCTCCCAGCCCTCCCAGGTCTCGCGGTCGTCCGGGGGCCGCGCGGTGACGCCGAGTCCGGCCTCCCGGGCCTTGAGCATCCGCTGCTCGCGCTCGGGGTCGTCGGAGAACGCGACGGTGGGTTCCTTCTCGCTCCGGCCGACCGCGCGCAGCAGCGCGTGCGCCTTCTCGTCGACCTCCTCCTGGCTGTCGCCGCTGAACTGCAGCAGCAGCCAGCTGTCCCCCTCCGGGAGGGAGTTGAGGGACTCCAGGTAGGCGTGCTCCTCGCGCATCAGCTGTGCCATCCGCCCGTCCAGGGCCTCGAGCTGGCTGGGTGAGCAGTGCTCGAGGAGGTCGGGGACGTCGTCGGCGGCGGCGCAGATGTCCTCGTATCCGAGGACGAGCAGCGACTGGTAGCGGGGCACGGGGACCAGGTCGAGTTCGGCGCGCAGCACCGTCACCAGGGTTCCCTCGCTGCCGACCAGGGCCTTGGCGACGTCGAAGCCGTTCTCCGGGAGCAGGGAGTCCAGGTTGTATCCGGAGACGCGGCGCGGGATCTTCGGGAAGCCCTGGCGGATGTCCGCCAGGTACTCGGTGACGATGCGGTCGAGACCGTCGTAGATCTCCGCCCGGCGTCCGCCCTCGGCAGCGATCTGCACCCGCTCGGCCTTCGAGGTCGGCCCCACCCACATGCGGGTCCCGTCGTAGGTGAGGACTTCCAGACGGCGTACGTTGTCCACGGTCTTGCCGTACGCCTGCGCCGACGCCCCGCACGAGTTGTTGCCGATCATGCCGCCGAGCGCGCAGTGGCTGTGCGTGGACGGTTTGGGCCCGAACTGGAGGCCGTGGTCGGCGAGCTTGCGGTTGAGCTCGTCCAGGACCAGCCCGGGCTCCACGACGCAGGTGCGGGCGTCGGGGTCGACCGACACCAGGGCGTCGCAGTACTTGGTCCAGTCGATGACGACGGCCGTGTTGGTCGTCTGGCCGGCCAGGCTGGTGCCGCCGCCCCGGGACAGGACGGGCGCGCCGAACCGCGCACACACTTCGACCGCCCGGGCACCCGCCTCCACACCGCGCGGGACGACGACGCCGATGGGGACCTGGCGGTAGTTGGAGCCGTCCGTGGAGTACGCGCCCCTGGTGCCCGCGTCGAACCGGATCTCCCCGTCCACGGCGCTGTGCAGCGCCGCCTCCAGCCCGGCCACATCGAGCTCGGCTCCCGCCCGGCCGAGGGCCGGGGCCGTGTCGTTGCGGGATGTCAGGGCCATCGATCGAGACCGCCTTTCCTGCACCGTGGACTATGCAAGGGAGTTTCGCGATCCGTGCCGCCCAAACGGGCGCACATGGGCGACCTGTGGGCCCTCGGTGACCCCACCGGGGGTGTCAGCCGACCTTGCGGCCCTGCAGCGGTGCCGTCGGGGCGCCGGCGCCCTCCTGAAGCCCGTGAAGGAACTCCTCCAGCACCTCGGTAGCCGTCCGCCGCGGCTGCCAGCCGAGCACGGTGCGCGCGCGGGTGCAGTCCATGAGCGGCAGCCTCAGGACGGCGTCGAAGAGGTGGGGGGAGGCGGGCAGCAGCCGCAGCCCCCAGGCCGCGGCGATCGCCGACCGTGCGGCCGTGCGCGGCAGCCGTACGGGGCGGGATCCGAGCAGCTCGCCCAGGATCTCGGCGTCGAGGGGCGGATCGGCGGCCAGGTTGAAGGCGCCCCGGACCTCGGTGTGGATGGCGAGCTGGTAGGCGCGGGCCGCGTCGTCGGTGTGCAGGGCCTGCACGCGGAGCCCCTGAATGTCCGGCAGGAAGGGCAGCAGTTCGGGGCGGGCCAGCGGTCCGGGCAGGAACTTTCCGCCGAAGATGCGCCGCTGTTCGCTCGCCGATTCGCGTTTGAACAGGAACGCGGGCCGCATCCGTACGACGCGGATCCCGGGGTGCCGGAACTCGAAGGTGTCGAGATACCGCTCCAGATAGGCCTTCTCCCGGGTGTAGGCGGCGTCGGGCCAGCCGTGCGTGGGCCAGGACTCGTCCACGGAGCGGTTCTTGGGCCCCGGGGAGTAGGCCCCCACGGAGGAGGCGTGCACCAGTGTGGGCACCGTCGCGGTGGCGGCGACGGCTTCGAAGACCCGGATGCTGCCGAGCACGTTGGTCCGCCAGGTCGCGACCGGATCGTGCGTCGGCTGGAACGCCCACGCCAGGTGCACCACCGCGTCGGCGCCCCGGAACTCCCGTAGCAGGTCGACGTCCTTCGCCGCGAGGTCCACCTGCGACCACTCCACGCGGTCCGGGCCGAGGTCGGGGATGCGGCGCGCCAGGCCCCGTACGCTCGCGACGGCCGGATCCTCGGCGAGCAGCCGCACGAGGCTGGTGCCCACATTGCCGGTGGCCCCCGTGACCACGATCTTCCTGCCTGCTTCGGTGCTCACTTCGGGCTCCTCTCGGTGACCGGTGACCGAGACCTGCGAGTACCCACGGTGAGGGGCGTTACTGCTGCTGGCGCCGCCTGCTGTGTTCGGCGTCCTGACGGACGAGGAGGGCGAGCAGCTCGGCGACTGTGAGGCTGGCCTCCGCGGGGTGGCGCAGCGGCGTGCCCGGCTGGATGTGGTACGTGTTGCTGCGCCCCTCGCGGGTGTGCGTCAGATAGCCGTCCTGCTCGAGATCGGCGATGATCTTCTGAACGGCACGTTCCGTCAGCCGGCAGTGGGCCGCGATGTCACGGATGCGGACACTCTGGTCGTCGGCGATGGCCGCCAGCACGCGTGCGTGGTTGGTGAGGAACGTCCATCCCATATGCGGCTCCCGCACTCCACCCATGCATAGAGAGTAGGCGCCGCGATTCGCGAATACAAAAAGGTGAATTCCAATTCGTGTATCCCTTGACATATGACCTGGGGCGGGCAGAGGCTGGCTAGGGGGTGTCCGTCAGTTCGCGCCGGATCAGCGCGAGGCGTCTGGTGCGGTGCATCGCAAGGCGCAGGATCTTCCGCGTACTGGGCGTACGCGGAAGATCCGACAACGGCGAGGCGCGGTGCCATGCGTCGCGCGCCCGACGCGAACTGCCGGACACCTGGGTCCGGGGGGCGCGGTATGGGCGAGCTCGGGAGGCTGCCATGGTCGAGCGCGTACTTCCCGAGCCCGACAGCGCTGACGGTGACGTCCGGGTGACCTGGGCGCACCCGCCGCAGCACCTCCTGCCCCCGAGCCTGCGGGTCGAGACCCACCAGGACGGGGACCGGGTGGCCGTGGTGGTGTCCGGTGAGCTGGACATCGACACCGAGCAGGCTCTGCAGGACGCCCTGCGGGAGGCCGTACGGCGCTCGGTGAGAGGTGTCGACGTGGATCTCGGCGGTGTGGACTTCTGCGACTGCTCCGGCCTCAACGTGCTGCTGAGCGCCCGCCGCCAGGCCCTGGCGGACGCCAAGACGCTCACGCTCGGCCCCATCGGCCCCTCCGTGGACAGGCTGCTGTCGCTGACCGGCACCCGAGCCCTGTTCGACACCTCCCCCACCGCCGGTACGGCCGCCGGAGACGGCCAGGACGGGCGGATCCCGCAGCGGCACGGCCCTCCGCGGCTGGAGGAGCGGCCCGAGGACACCGACCGGGACCCGCACATCGCCCAGGACCTGGCCCCCGACCGGGACCTGGACCCGGCGAGCGAGCGGGACCTGCACATCGAGCTGGTCCAGCTCAGGCGGGCCATGCAGACGCGGCCGGTGATCGACCTGGCCCGGGGGGTGCTGATGGCGTCCTTCGCGCTGACCCCGCAGGACGCCTGGGACGTCCTGGTCACCGTCTCCCAGAAGACCAACACGAAGTTGCACAACGTCGCCGAGGACCTGGTGGCGGCCGTCAACGGCGACGCTCCGCCCGGCCCGCTGCGTCAGGAGCTGGCGGCCGCGGTCACCGCGCTCAAGGAGCCCTCGGGCGCGCATTCCACGGACTGAGGTCCGCCGCGCGGTGGGGTGCGGTTCGGGGGGGGTGCGGTTCCCCCGCCCGGGTGCACGCCACGGGGTGCGACCACCCGTCGGCGGTACGCGCACCGCCCCGGAAACAGCGGCAGGGTAAGCCTTCCCCCATGACCTTCAAGAGTCCCGCCCACCGCGGCGGCCCCAACGCGGGATGTTCGAGGAACTGGCGGAGAGGGCCTCCAACTTGACGAGCTCTCCACTCTTCTTCCTGATCTGCCTGGCCTTCGTCGGCTTCTTCACCGCCGCGCACGCCGCGCACCTGCCCCTGGAGCTGCTCCTGCTCGCCGGGGAGTCGATGACCGCGGTCACCCTTCTCCTCCTCGCCCTGCTCAAGGACTCGGAGATGCGGGCGGAACACGCCACCCAGCGCAAGCTCGACGCCATCGCACGCGCTCTGCTGGACATGAACGAGGACAGGGACAGCCGTGCCCTGAGAGAGCTCAAGGAATCGATCCGCATGGAGGAAGAGACATAAGATGACATTCATCGATATGACGGGAGTGAACCGATATGACCGACCGAGAGCATGGCCGGTACGCGGATGACTCCGGCCACCTCAGGGACATGACCGAGGAAACCCTCGGCGCCCAGGAACAGGCACGCCAGGAGCGTCAGCACCGGCTCGAGCAGCAGAGCGGCCGTCGGGCGGACGACGAGTCCACCTACCCAGAGCTCTTCGACCAGGGAGAGGACGACTATCTGTAAGGGCCGTTCCCGCGGTGTGACCGCTCCCCCTTCGAACACCGCATGGCCGGCGGGACGACCCTCAGGTCGGTGGCGACGCGGCAGAAGGTGTCGATGAGCACGGCTGCGGCCCCTTTCCCGCTCCGACAGCCTCCCCTCAGCACTCGATGACTTTGACGGCGAGGCCGCCGCGGGCGGTCTCCTTGTACTTGACCTTCATGTCGGCTCCGGTCTCCTTCATGGTCTTGATGACCTTGTCGAGGGAGACGTGATGCCGGCCGTCGCCGCGCAGGGCCATCCGGGCGGCTTGTCACGGCCTTGACCGCCGCCATGCCGTTGCGCTCGATGCAGGGGATCTGGACCAGGCCGCCGACGGGGTCGCAGGTCAGGCCGAGGTTGTGCTCCATGCCGATCTCGGCGGCGTTCTCCACCTGCTCCGGGCTGCCGCCCAGCACCTCGGCGAGGCCGCCGGCGGCCATCGAGCAGGCCGAGCCGACCTCGCCCTGGCAGCCGACCTCGGCGCCGGAGATCGACGCGTTCTCCTTGAAGAGCATGCCGATGGCACCCGCCGCGAGCAGGAAGCGGACGATCCCGTCCTCGTCCGCGCCGGGCACGAGGGTGAGGTAGTAGTGCAGAACGGCGGGGACGATGCCCGCCGCGCCGTTCGTCGGGGCGGTGACGACCCGGCCGCCTGCGGCGTTCTCCTCGTTCACCGCCATGGCGTACAGGGTCACCCACTCCATCGCGCGGGCCGCGGGGTCGCCCTCGCTGCGCAGCGCCCGGGCCGCCGCCGCGGCCCGCCGGCGGACCTTCAGGCCGCCGGGGAGGATGCCCTCGCGGGACAGGCCGCGGGAGACACAGCCCTCCATGACGCGCCAGATCTCCAGCAGACCCGCACGGATCTCCTCCTCCGTGCGCCAGGCCTTCTCGTTCTCCAGCATCAGCGCGGAGATCGACAGGCCGGTCTCCCGGGAGAGCCGCAGCAGCTCGTCCCCCGTGCGGAACGGGTGGGGCAGCACCGTGTCGTCGAGCTTGATCCGGTCCGCCCCGATGGCGTCCTCGTCGACCACGAAGCCGCCGCCGACCGAGTAGTACGTCTTCTCCAGCAGCGGCAGTCCGTCGGCGTCGTAGGCGAAGAGGATCATGCCGTTGGCGTGGTACGACAGCGCGCGCCGACGGTGCAGGACCAGCTGGTTCGAGACGTCGAAGTCGATCTCGTGGGCGGCGCCGATCTCGGCACCGAGGAGGCGAATGCGCCCGGTGGTGCGGATCCGCTCGATGTCCAGCTCGGCCTGGGCGACGTCGACCGTGTGCGGCTCGTTGCCCTCCAGGCCGAGCAGCACGGCCTTGGGGGTGCCGTGGCCGTGCCCGGTGGCACCGAGGGAGCCGAACAGTTCCGCCCGCACCGCGGCGGTCTGGGCGAGCAGGCCGTCCTTCTTCAGCCGGGCGGCGAACATCCCGGCCGCGCGCATCGGGCCGACGGTGTGCGAGCTGGACGGGCCGATGCCGTTGGAGAACAGGTCGAAGACGCTGATTGCCACGCCATACTCCGTGGGGTGGGAGAGGCGTGCCGAGATGTCACGGGCGCGCCCCTGCGGGAGGTTGTCGGTTACGGGCCTGGGTGGAGCGGGTGCTTCTCCCGGGTGCCGAAACGGCTGTGAGCCCTTCTTGTCCTCATGGTTCGAACAGGCGGGCAGCCGGGCGGTCCGCACGCATGCCGCGGCGGTGCCAGGCCGCCTGCCCGAGACGGCCTGGCACCGCCAGGTCACCCCTTACCGCCGTCCCGGGCCGCTCACCCGTATTCCACGGCCGCGTCCAGCAGCCAGTCCGTCAGGTAGCCGGCGAAGGAGGAGCGCACCAGTACCCAGAAGCCGGCCCTGGCTTCGTCGCGGGCGACCAGGACGACCTGCGTGCGCGCCAGCGTCGTCTGGGCGCAGCGACCGGGGCCGAAGGCGCGCGGGTGCAGGTCCAGCGCGCAGCCGTGGGACAGCAGGTCGCGGGCGCGGGGTCCGGCGACCAGGAGGGTGGTGCGCTGGGCGGAGACGTCGGTGACGGAGACGGGTTCGTCCCCGGCCGCCGCACGGATCCGGCCCTCCAGTTCCCGCTGGGTTCCCGGCGGGCCCACCAGCAGCCATTCGTCGGGACCGAGCCACACCGAGGTCAGGTCGCCGGCCCGTACCACGGTGTTCGGCTCCAGGGGCAGCTGGAACCCCAGGGCGAGACCCACGGCGTCCGCCGCCGGGCTCTTGGCGTCGAGGCGGACGCTCACCTGGGCCAGGAAGGGGAGTTCGGCCAGGCGGACGGCGCCCCCGGAGGAGCGCGTCGCGGCGGCCAGGCGGTCGGCGGCGTGCGCCAGGGGGCTGCGCTGCCGTGCGGTCAGGACGGTGTCAGCCATCGCGGCGGGCTCCCTCGGGGTCGTAGAGGACGGGGTTGGCGACGGTCACCGGGACCAGCCGGTCGCCGACCGGCGCGTAGAGGCGTTCCCCGATGCGGTCGCGGCCGCCCTTGATCAGGGCGAGTGCGAAGGTCCGGCCGAGCGCCGCGCTGCGGTAGCTGGAGGTGACGTGACCGAGCATCGGGACGGGCGGGGCGGGCAGTTCGCTGTCGGCGACCAGGTGGGTGCCCTCGGGGAGGAAGGCGGCCGGATCCTCGGGGAGGAGGCCGACGAGGTGTTTGCGGTCGGGGCGCACGGTGTCGGCGCGGGCGTAGGAGCGCTTGCCGATGAAGTCCGGCTTCTTCTTCGACACCGCCCAGCCCATGCCGAGGTCCTGCGGGGTGACCGTCCCGTCGGTGTCCTGGCCGATGATCGGGTAGCCCTTCTCGGCGCGCAGGACGTGCATGGTCTCGGTGCCGTACGGGGTGATGCCGTACGGGGCGCCGGCCTCGTACAGCGCCTCCCACAGGGCGAGGGCGTCCCAGGGCGACACGTTGATCTCGTAGGCGAGTTCGCCGGAGAAGCTGATCCGGCACACGCGCGCGTCGATGCCGGCGACGGTCGTCTCACGCCACGCCATGAACGGGAAGTCGTCGTTGCTCACGGCCAGTTGGGGCGCGAGCGCACCCAGGACCTCGCGGGAGCGGGGGCCGACGAGGGCCACGGTCGCCCACTGCTCGGTGACCGAGGTGCAGTGGACGCGCAGTTCGGGCCACTCGGTCTGGAGCCACTCCTCCATCCAGTCCAGGACGGCGGCCGCGTTGCCGGTGGTCGTGGTGACCAGGAAGCGGTCCTGCGCGAGCCGGATGACCGTGCCGTCGTCGAAGACCATGCCGTCCAGACGGCACATCACGCCGTAGCGGATCATGCCGACCTTCAGGGTGCTCATCATGTTGGTGTAGAGCCGGTCGAGGAAGAGCGCGGCGTCCGGGCCCTGCACGTCGATCTTGCCGAGGGTGGAGGCGTCCATGAAGGCCACGCCCTCGCGGGCGGCGCGGCACTCGCGCAGTACGGCGGTCTCCATGTCCTCGCCGTCCTGCGGGTAGTACCAGGGCCGCTTCCACTGGCCGACGTTCTCGAAGAGCGCGCCGTGCTCGACATGCCATGCGTGCAGGGCGGTGGTGCGGATCGGGTCGTGCAGCGGACCGCGGTCGCGCCCGGCGAGGGTGGCGAAGGAGACGGGGCTGAACGGCGGCCGGAACGTGGGCAGGCCGAGCGCCGAGATGTCCACGCCGAGGAGTTCGGCGACGACGCCGCTCGCCAGGACGCCGGCCGTCCTGCCCTGGTCGCCCCCGGTGCCGGCCGTGGTGTAGCGCTTGGTGTGCTCCACCGAGCGCAGGCCCGCCCCCGTGGCGCGCGCCAAGTCGTCGACTGTCACGTCGCGTTGGAGGTCGACGAAACGGGGGGCGCCGGTGGAGGTGGGGACGGTGAAGACCTGCATGGGCGGAGTGTGCGGCTGGGCGGCCACGGCCGGGAGGGCGGGCGCCTCGGCGGTGTAGCCCTCCGCCTCGACCGCTCGGGTGCCGGCGGCCGCGCCCTGCGCGAGAGCCGTGGCGAGGTCGAAGGCCCCGCTCGCACTGCCCGCGACCTCCACCGCCTGACGGCAGCTGTCGGGAACGAACGTGCCGAGTGCCTCGTCGTGGCGGAGCTTGCCGCCCGCCTGGCTGAACAGGTGCGCCACCGGGTTCCAGCCGCCGGAGACCAGGAGCAGGTCGACGGCGAACTCCCGTTGCCCTGCGGACTCCCCGTACGGGGCGACCGTCACGGCGGTGAGGCGGGCCCCGCCCTCGGTGCCGGTGACCGCGTGTCCGGCCAGCACCTCGATCCCGGCGGTGCGGGCGAGCTCGGCACAGTCCCCCGGCTCGGGCCGGGTGTCGACGATCGCCGCGATGCCCACTCCCGCCGCCGCCAGGTCGAGTGCGGCGGCGTAGGCGCTGTCGTTGGTGGTGAACACGACCGCGCGACGGCCGGGCAGAACGGCGTACTTGTGGAGGTACGTCCGGGCCGAGGCGGCCAGCATCACGCCGGGGCGGTCGTTGTCGCCGAACGCCAGCGAACGCTCGTGGGCACCGGTCGCGAGGACCACGCGGCGGGCGCGGATCCGCCAGACCCGCTCGCGGGAGACGTGGTCCGGGGCCTCGGCGCCGAGGTGGTTGGTGCGGCGCTCGACGGCGAGGAGGTGGTTGTCGTCGTAGTGGCCGAAGACGGTGGTGCGGCGCAGGACGCGTACCTCGGGAGCGGCCTCGAGTTGAGCGCGCGTCGCCTGCACCCAGTCGAGGTGTTCGCCGGAGCCGAGCAGGCTGCCGCCGAGTTCGGGCTGGTCGTCGGCGAGGATGACGCGGGCGCCACTGTTCGCCGCCGCCGCTGCGGCTGCGAGGCCGGCGGGGCCTGCGCCGACGACCAGCAGGTCGCAGTGGGCGTGCACGGCGTCGTAGCGGGCGGGGTCGGGTTCGGTGGCGAGGCGGCCCTGGCCGGGGAGGCTGCTCGCGACGAGGCCGTCGTAGAGCTCGACGGTCGTGGCGGGGAGCATGGGCTCGGGGAAGGGGGCCTCGATCTGGACGACCGCGTTGGGTTCTTCGACGCCGGCCGAGAAGATGCCTCTCGGTCGGCCGAGTTTGATGCTGGTCGCTGCCGCGATGACGCCGTTGGCGAGGAGGGCGGAGGCGAGGGTGTCGCCGCGGTAGCCCTGGTATTCGGTGCCGTCGAAGACAAAGGTGAGGGGGGTGCCTCGGTCGACTCGGCCGCGGGTGGGGAGACGGAACGGCTGGTTGTTCTCCCCCGCTCCGCCCCTTCCCGCTGTACCCGACGTGCGGCTGCCGCCGCGTGGCAGGGGCTCCGCCCCCGGACCCCCGGATCGCCCTTCGGGCTCAAACTCCCCCAGAGGGGGCACCCCCAGACGGGCTGGTTGTGCCGATCCTGACTCGATGGTGACCGGACGCGGCGGTGCAGTAACCGGACGCGGCCCCGTCGTAGCCGGACGCAGCCCAGCCGATTCCGGACGTGGCTCCCCCGCCCGGTACACCGCCAGGATCTCGTTCGTCGCCGTGTCCCGTACCGCGTTGAACCACTTGCGGCAGCCCGCCGCATGGCTCCACCGTTCGGCGAACGGGCCCTTCGGGTTTGCGCGGAAGAACAGGTAGCGCGCCCACTCCTCGTCGGTGAGGGCCGCGGGGTCCTCGGGGTAGGGCACATGGGCCTGGCCACCGTAGTGGAACTCGGCCTCGTCACGGGGCCCGCACCACGGGCAGGAAATGAGCAGCATGGTTCGGCTCCCTAGTGGGCCACCGCGGCCGCGCCGTGCTCGTCGACGAGCGCGCCGGTGGTGAAACGGTCGAGCGAGAAGGGGGCGTTCAGGGGGTGGGGCGTGTCGTGGGCGATGGTGTGGGCGTAGACCCAGCCGACCCCCGGGGTGGCCTTGAAGCCGCCCGTTCCCCAGCCGCAGTTGAGGTAGAGGTTGTCGACCGGGGTGAGGCCGACGATGGGCGAGGCGTCCGGGCTGACGTCGACGATGCCGCCCCAGGTGCGCAGCACGTGGGCGCGGGCGAAGACCGGGAAGAGTTCCAGGGCGGCGGACATCTGCTCCTCGATGATGTGGAACGCGCCGCGCTGGGTGTAGGAGTTGTACGCGTCGATGCCGGCGCCCATGACCAGCTCGCCCTTGTGGGCCTGGCTGACGTACACGTGGACGGCGTTGGACATGACGACCGTCGGGTGCACCGGCTCCAGGAGTTCGGAGACCAGGGCCTGCAACGGGTGGCTCTGGAGCGGGAGTTCGATGCCTGCCATGGCGGCGAGGACCGAGGTGTGGCCGGCGGAGCACAGGGCCACCTTGCCCGCCGCGATCGGGCCGAGCGTGGTCTGCACGCCGACCACCCGGCCGCCGACCACGTCGAGGCCGGTGACCTCGCAGTTCTGGATGATGTCGATGCCGGCGGCGTCCACGGAGCGGGCGAAGCCCCAGGCCACGTAGTCGTGCTTGGCGATGCCTGCGCGCGGCTGGTAGGTGCCGCCGAGGACCGGGTAGCGCACGTCGGGTGAGGTGTTGACGATCGGGCAGACCTCTTTGACCGCTTGCGCGTCGAGCCACTCGGCGTCGACGCCGTTGAGCCGGTTGGCCTCGACACGGCGCACGCTGTCCCGGACGTCCTGCAGGCTGTGGGCGAGGTTCAGCACGCCGCGCTGGGAGAAGAGGATCGGGTAGTCGAGCTCCTCCTCCAGTCCCTCCCAGAGTTTGAGGGCGTGCTCGTAGATGCCGGCGCTCTCGTCCCACAGGTAGTTGGAGCGGATGATCGTGGTGTTGCGCGCCATGTTGCCGCCCGCGAGCCAGCCCTTCTCCAGGACCGCCACGTTGGTGATGCCGTGGTTCTTCGCCAGGTAGTGGGCGGTGGCCAGGCCGTGTCCGCCGCCGCCCACGATCACCACGTCGTACGACCGCTTGGGCTCGGGGGTGCGCCAGAGCCGGTCGGGGTGGTCGGGGAGGTCGGCGCCGGGGGTGCGGGGGCTCATCGGGCGTCTCCTGAAGGACCGGAAAGGTGCGGGTAGAGCGGGTGCTTGGCGGCCAGGGCCGCTGTGCGGGCGCGCAGCGCGGCCACGTCCGGCTCGGGCTCGAGGGCGAGCGCGATCACCTCGGCGACCTCCGCGAAGTCCTCCTCGGTGAAGCCCCGGGTGGCGAGCGCCGGGGTGCCGATGCGCAGGCCGGAGGTGACCATGGGCGGGCGCGGGTCGAAGGGGACAGCGTTGCGGTTGACGGTGATGCCGATCTCGTGCAGCAGGTCCTCGGCGCGCCTGCCGTCGAGTTCGGACTCACGCAGGTCGACGAGGACGAGGTGGACGTCCGTGCCGCCCGTCAGCACCTTCACTCCGGCGGCGGCCGCGTCGGGCTGTGTGAGGCGCTCGGCGAGGATGCGGGCGCCGGTCAGTGTGCGGGCCTGGCGCTCGGCGAACTCTGGCGATGCGGCGACCTTGAAGGAGACCGCCTTCGCTGCGATGACGTGCTCCAGGGGGCCGCCCTGCATGCCGGGGAACACCGCCGAGTTGATCTTCTTGGCGAGGTCGGCGTCGTTGGTGAGGATCACTCCGCCGCGGGGACCGCCGAGCGTCTTGTGCGTGGTGGTGGTGACCACGTGCGCGTGCGGGACGGGGCTGGGGTGCAGTCCGGCGGCGACCAGGCCGGCGAAGTGCGCCATGTCGACCATGAGGAGGGCACCGACCTCGTCGGCGATGCGGCGGAAGACCGCGAAGTCCAGCTGCCTCGGGTACGCCGACCACCCCGCGATGATCATCTTGGGGCGGTGTTCCTTGGCGAGCCGCTCCACCTCGTCCATGTCGACGAGGTTGTCCGCCTCGGAGACGTGGTACGGCACGACGCTCAGCATCTTGCCGCTGTAGTTGATGCGCATGCCGTGGGTGAGGTGACCGCCGTGCGCGAGGTCGAGACCGAGGATGGTGTCGCCCGGCTGGAGGAGGGCGAAGAAGACCGCCGTGTTCGCCTGCGCGCCCGAGTGGGGCTGCACGTTGGCGAAGCCCGCGCCGAACAGGGACTTGACGCGCTCGATGGCCAGGCGTTCGGTGACGTCGACGTGTTCGCAGCCGCCGTAGTAGCGGCGGCCTGGGTAGCCCTCCGCGTACTTGTTGGTCGCGACCGAGCCCTGGGCCTCCATGACGGCGGAGGGCGCGAAGTTCTCGGAGGCGATCATCTCGAGGGTGGACTGCTGGCGGTGCAGCTCGGCGCCAAGGGCGGCGTGGACCTCGGGGTCCAGCTCCGCCAGCGGGGTGTTCAGCACGTTCATACGGTGTTCGCGTTCCTCTCGGCGGCCTCGACGACGTTGGCGAGCAGCATCGCCCGGGTCATGGGTCCCACTCCCCCGGGCATCGGCGCGAGCCATCCGGCGACCTGGGCGGCCTCCGGGTGGACGTCGCCGACGAGCCCGTGCTCGGTGCGGGTGATGCCGACGTCCAGGACGGCCGCGCCGGGGCGCAGCATGTCCTTGGTGATCAGTCCGGGCGATCCGGCCGCGGCGACGACGATGTCCGCCTCGCGTACGTGCCAGGCCAGTCCCTTGGTTCCGGTGTGGCACAGGGTCACGGTGGCGTTCTCGGACCTCCGGGTGAGCAGGAGCCCGATCGGCCGTCCGACCGTGATGCCTCGGCCGATCACGCACACGCGCGCTCCGGCGAGCGGGACCTCGTACCGGCGGAGCAGTTCGACGATGCCGCGCGGGGTGCAGGGCAGGGGCGCGTCGACGCCGAGGACGAGCCGGCCGAGGTTGACGGGGTGCAGTCCGTCGGCGTCCTTGGCGGGGTCCGTGCGCTCCAGTACGGCGCCCGAGTCCAGGTGGCGCGGCAGCGGGAGTTGCACGATGTAGCCGGTGCAGGCGGGGTCGGCGTTGAGTTCGTCGATGACGTCCTCGACCTGCTGCTGGGTGGCGTCGGCGGGCAGCTCCCGGCGGAGGGAGGCGACTCCGATCTGCGAGCAGTCGCGGTGCTTTCCTGCGACATAGGCGTGGCTGCCCGGGTCGTCGCCGACCAGGACCGTGCCGAGACCCGGCGGGCGGCCGGTCGTGGCGGTCGACTTGGCCACGCGCTCGGCGAGTTCGCGACGGATGGCGGCTGCGGTCGCCTTGCCGTCGAGCAGTTGTGCGGTCACCGGCGATACCTCTTCCCCACGGTCAGCCACGAAGTCGGGACATGGTCGGGTCGAACAGGGGCTCCTCGACGACGACCGCCTCGACGCGCTGGTCGAAGTAGCCGATGTGGACCGTGGTGCCGGGAGTGGCGAGCTCGGCCGGCAGCCAGGCGTAGGCGATGCCCTTGCCGATCGTGTAGCCGTAGGCGGCGCTGGTGACGTAGCCCACGGCACGGTCGCCGTCGTACACCGGCTCCTTGCCCATGACGACCGAGTGCGGGTCGTCGATGGTGAGGCAGGTCAGCTTCCGCCGTACGTCCCCCTTGCGGCGCTCCAGTGCGGCCTTGCCGATGAAGTCGCCCTTGTCGAGCTTGACGGCGAAGCCGACGCCGGCCTCGTAGGGGTCGTGCTCGTAGGTCATGTCGGTGCCGAAGGAGCGGTAGCCCTTCTCCAGGCGCAGGCTGTTGAAGGCGCCGCGGCCGGCGACGATGCCGCCCAGCGGTTCCGCCGCCGCCCACAGGGTGTCCCACAGCTTCTGGCCCAGGTCGGCGGTGGTGTACAGCTCCCAGCCCAGCTCGCCGACGTAACTCAGGCGCATCGCGGTGACGGGGACGGAGCCGATGTGGGCGCGCTTGGCGCGGAAGTACTTCAGGCCGTCGCCCGAGAAGTCCTCGTCGGTGAGGGGCTGGAGCACCTTGCGCGCCAGCGGGCCCCACAGGCCGATGCAGCAGGTGCCGGCGGTGATGTCGCGGACCTGGACCGTGCCGTCGGCGGGGAGGTGGCGGGTGAACCAGTCGAGGTCCGGGTTGCCGTTGGCGCCGACCTGGAAGAGGTCGCGGGCCAGGCGGGCGACGGTGATGTCGCTGCGGATGCCGCCGTCGTGGTCCAGAAGCAGGGTGTACGTCACCGAGCCGACGGACTTGGCGACCTTGCCGGTGACGAGGCCCTCCAGGAAGTCGGCCGCACCGGGGCCGCTGACCTCCAGGCGCTTGAGGGCCGTCATGTCGTACAGGGCGACCGTCTCTCGGGTGACCTGGGCCTCGGCGCCGACGACGGGCGACCAGTACTGCGCGGCCCAGTCGTTGGGCGTGGGGACGGAGCGCCCCTCGACCAGATGCGCGTTGGACTCGTACCACTGGGGGCGCTCCCAGCCGTTCGCCTCCAGGAAGAACGCGCCGTGTTCCTGCTGGCGGGCGTAGAAGGGGCTGGTGCGGATCGGGCGCGGCCTACCCGAAGGCTGGAGGGGGTGGAGGATGTCGTAGACCTCGACGAAGTTCTGGCAGTCCCGGGCCAGGACGTACTCCGGGGAGAGCTGGTGCGGCTCGAAGCGGTTGACGTCGCACTCGTGCAGGTCGAAGGAGGAGCAGTAGCCGTCGACGAGCCATTCGGCGACGGCCCGGCCGACGCCTGCGGAGTGGGTGACCCACACGGCCTCCGCGACCCAGAAGCCCTTGACGTCCGGGGACTCACCCAGCAGCGGGTAGCCATCGGTGGTGAAGGAGAACAGGCCGTTGATGCCCTCCTCGACCTTGGCCTCGCGGGTCGCGGGGAGCAGCGATTGGGTCTCGCTCCAGGCGTCCTCGAAGTCCTCCTCGGTGAACTTCAGGACCGAGGGCATCTCCTCGGCCTCGTCCACGGAGAGGATGTCGTCGGCGGAGACGGGCATGGGGCGGTGGCCGTAGTAGCCGATGCCGATGCCGTCGAAGCGGTCGCGGTAGTAGAGGTCGGCGTCCTGGTGGCGCAGGATCGGGCGGACCGCTTCCTCGGTCTGGCCGGCGAGGGCGGGAATCGGGCCGGTCCAGGCGAGCTGGTGGGCGAGCGGGGTGAGCGGCAGGTTCATCCCGACCATGCGGGCGATCTTCGGGCCCCAGATGCCGGCGCAGCACACGACGATGTCGGCGGGGATCTCCCCCTGGTCGGTCAGCACGCCGGTCACCCGGCCCTCGCTCTGCCGCACGTCGAGGACTTCGTGGCGGGCGAGGAAGCGGACGCCGCGCCCGGTGGCCCGGCGGACCTGCGCCTCGACGGCGAGGACGGCCTTGGCGAGGCCGTCGGTGGGGACCAGGAGACCTCCGAGGACCTTGTCGCGGTCGACCAGCGGGTGTTGCTCCACGCACTCGTCGGCGGTCAGCAGGCGCGCCTCGATGCCCCAGGCGGTGATCCAGCCGTGGCGGCGGTGGAGTTCGGCGAGGCGCTCGGGGGTCGTCGCCACTTCCAGGCCGCCGACCTGGAGGAAGCAGGGCTTGCCGTCGACGTCCAGGGAGCAGAACTTCTCGACGGTGTAGCGGGCCAGCTCCGTCATGGTCTTGGAGGGGTTCGTCTGGAAGACGAGGCCCGGGGCGTGCGAGGAGGATCCCCCGGTGGCCGGGAGGGGGCCCTGGTCGACCACGGTCACCTCGGTCCAGCCGCGTGCGGAGATCTCGTCGGCGAGGGCCGCTCCCACGACGCCCGCTCCGATGATGACCACTCGGGGTCCCGCCATCGCCCAACCTCCGAACTTGAAACCGGTTCAGTTGCTTTCTGCGCAACTCGATTCAGGCTGCGCAACTCAATGTGCCTGTCACCGAGGAGAGGTGTCAAGGGGTCCGTGACGTCGGAAAACAGCCCGAAACACGGCAATGCCCGGCGGGCGGTGCGCACCTGAACGCACCGCCCGCCGGGCGTGTTCGACCTGCTCGTCCGGGCTCGGCTACTTCAGCCAGGCGTCGACCTTGTCGCGGTTGGCGTCGACCCACTTCTTGGCCGCCGCGTCGTCCGACATCTTGTCCACCGCGATGTACTTGGCCACGGTGTTCTGGTCGTCGTTCGTCCAGTTGAAGTTCTTCACCAGGTTGTACGCGGGACTGCCGGACTTCGCGAAGCTCGCGCTGACGACCTTGTCCAGGTTGTAGACGGGGTAGTCGCACGCCACCTTGGCCGCATCCGCGTCACAGCCCGTCTTGTACGCCGGCAGGTTCACCTTGACCAGCGGCACCTCGGACATGAACCACTGCGGCTCGTAGAAGTAGCCGATCATCCACTGCTTGTTCTTCTCGGCGGTCCGGAACGCCTGGATGAGCGCGGTCTCGCTGCCCGCGTACACCACCTTGAAGTCCAGCTTGAGGTTCTTCACCAGCGCCGCGTCGTTGGTGACGTAGGACGGGTCGCCGTCGAACAGCTGGCCCTTGCCGCCCGACTCGGAGGTCTTGAACTTGTCGGCGTACTTGTCGAGGTTCTTCCAGTCGGTGATGTCCGGGTGCGCCTTGGCCAGCCACGGCGGCACGAACCAGCCGATGATGCCCTTGTTGCCCGTCTGCCCGGCCTCGACGGCGGTCTTCTGCTCGGTGATGTACTTTTTCTTCAGATCGTCGTGGCCCCAGTTCTCCAGGACGGTGTCGACCTCGCCGGTCCCGAAGCCCTGCCAGGCGATCTCCTCCTTCAGGTCCTTCTTGTTGACCGTACAGCCGAGGTCGTGCTGCGCGACGTACGCGACGACCGCCGCGTCCGCCTCGTAGCCCACCCACGGGTTGACGGCCAGGTTGAACGTGCCGCACTTGCCGCCGGAGGACTTCGAGCCCGCGGAGGAGTTGTCGCCGACCTTCGCCCCTGCGCACGCCGTGAGGGTGAGGCCGAGGACGGCCAGGCCGGCCGCGCCGGCTCGCCAGTGTCTTGCCATGGTGTCGTGCTCCTTATGCCCTGGTGCGTCGCGCCGCAGCCTGAGTGATCCGGTCGAACATGACTCCGAGCAGTACGATGGCGAGTCCCGCCGCCAGCCCCTTGCCGTACAGCTCTCCCTGCGAGAATCCGGCCACGACGTCGTAGCCGAGGGCGCCGGCCCCCACCAGGCCGCCCACAACAACCATCGACAGCACGTAGATCAGCCCCTGGTTGGTCGCGAGAGTCAGGGCGCTGCGTGCCATCGGCAGCTGAACCTTGGTGATGATCTGCCAGGTGTTGCACCCGGCCGAGGTGGCCGCCTCCACGGTGGACTCGGAGACGTTCCGCACACCGTCCGCGATGATCTTGATCGCGACGGGTGCCGCGTAGACGACGGCCGCGACGATCGCGGTGAAGCGGGTGGCGCCGAAGAGCGCCAGGAACGGCACGAGATAGACGAACGGCGGCATCACCTGTGCGGCGTCCAGGGTGGGCCGCACCAGCCGGTCCACGAGCAGGCTGCGTCCCATCCACACACCGAAGACGACACCGAGCAGCATCACCAGCACTGTGGCCACGGCGGTCGAGGCGAGGGTCGTCATGCCGTCCGACCACAGGCCCGTGCCGACGAGCAGCCCGACGCACACGGCGGCCGTCACCCCGGCGCGCCAGCCGCCGAGCACCGCGCCGAGCGCGGCCAGGGTGACGCCGACGAGCCACCACGGGGAGTCGGTGAGCAGCGTCTGGAACGGGTTGAGCAGGCCGTTGGTGATGACGTCCCGAAGCGCGTTGGTCAGGCCCGAGAGATGGTCCTGCAGCCAGGTGGTCGTGGTGTCGGCCGCGCTCGCGATGTGACTGCCGGTGCCGCCGTTGCCGGGGAACTCGGCCGCCCAGACGTAGGTGTGGGACAGATAGACCAGGACCGCGGCCGTGATCCCGCCGGCCACCAGCATCGGCCGGCGCCACTTGAGGAGCCGGCCGCCCGTGCGTCGGGCCGCCTCGGTTCGTGCGGCAGCGGCCGTGGTGACCCGGTCGAGGACGATGGCCATGACGACGATGGCGAGGCCGGCGTTGAAGGCGGTGCCGACGTCGAGCGACTGCAGGGCCTGGACGACGGTCTTGCCGAGCCCGGGCGCGTCGATCAGGGCGGCGATGGTCACCATGGCCAGGGCGGCCATGATGGTCTGGTTGACGCCCATGACCACCGTGCGCTTGGACATCGGCAGCAGCACTTTCAGCAGTTGCTGCAACCGCGTCGTGCCGAGCGAGTCCGCCGCCTCGACGGTGGTCTCGGGCACGGAGCGGATGGCGTGCGCGGTGATGCGGATGGCGGGCGGTGCCGCGTAGATCACTGTGGTGATCACGGCGGATGCCCCGCCGATGAGGAAGATCAGGGTCAGCGGGGCGAGGTAGACGAAGGTCGGCATCGTCTGCATGAAGTCCAGGAAGGGCGTCATGATCCGGTTGAACCGGTCGGAGAGACCGGCCCACACGCCGAGCGGGATGCCGATGACCAGCGCCACGATGACCGCCGACAGGGTCAGCGCCAGGGTGTCCATGCTCTCCTGCCACAGCCCCTGCAGCCCGAAGAACGTGAAACCGGCCACGGCGAGCAGGGCGACCCGCCAGTTGCCCACGGCCCAGGAGACGTAGCCGGTGAGGCCGACGACGCCGAGCCAGCCGATCTGCGGGACCGGGCGGCCGCCGGTGGGCTGCGAGACCAGGGACTGGACGAAGGTCACCAGGTTGTCGATGACCAAGCGGATCTCGTTGAAGAAGTACAGGAAGAGCGGGTTGGAGTTGCGGTTGGCGCCGATGCTGTCGTTGACGTCGTTCAACCAGCGGTGCAGACCGGTCAGATCGGCCGCGGCGAGGGACAGCGTCTGCCGGCCGCGCAGCACGGCGAAGAGCACCACCCAGACGATCAGGATCGCCGCCAGCACCGTGGGACGGCTGACCTTTCTGCGTACGGTCGCGATCGGCGCGGCCGCGTCGGCGGCGACGGCCATCACGCACCGCCTTCCTGTCCGGCGACGACGGAGAGGATCTCCTCGTCGCCGACGATGCCGAGCAGCTTGCCGCCCTCGACCACCTTGACCGGCTTCTCGGCCGCCAGCACCGCCCGGGTGGCCTCGCGCACCACGACGTCCGGGCCCAGCTCGGGGCCGTCGAGTGCGTCGTCGGGCTGGGCGGGGCGCATGATCCAGCGCAGGGTCAGGACATCGCCGCGCGGCACGTCCTTGACGAAGTCCCGTACGTAGTCGTCGGCGGGGGCGCCGACGAGTTCGTCGCCGGTGCCGCACTGGACCATCCTGCCGTCGCGCATGATCAGGATGCGGTCGCCCAGCTTCAGGGCCTCGGAGAGGTCGTGGGTGATGAACACCATGGTCTTGCCGACCTCGTGGTGCAGGCGGATGACCTCGCTCTGCATGTCGCGGCGGATCAGCGGGTCGAGGGCGGAGAACGGCTCGTCGAAGAAGAGGACGTCGGGGTCACCCGCGAGGGCGCGGGCGAGGCCGACGCGCTGCTGCATGCCGCCGGAGAGCTGGTCGGGATAGGAGTTCTCGTATCCGGCCAGGCCCACCAGCTCCACGACCTCCAGAGCGCGCCTGGTCCGCTCGGCCTTGCCCATGCCCCGGATCTCCAGGCCGAACGCCACGTTCTCGACGACCCTGCGGTGCGGCAGCAGGCCGAAGTGCTGGAAGACCATGGAGAACTTGCTGCGCCGCATGTCCCGCAGCCGCTTGGCGTCGGCGCCGCGGATGTCCTCGCCCTCGAAGACCACCTCGCCCGCGGTGGGTTCGATCAGCCGGGTCAGACATCGCACCAGGGTGGACTTGCCGGAGCCGGACAGGCCCATGACGACGAAGACCTCGCCGGGCGACACGTCGAAGTTCACGTCGCGTACGGCGGCGGTGCACCCGGTGCGGTCCATGAGCTCGCGGCGAGTCAGCCCGCACAGTTCCTCGGAGTCCGGCACCTGGTCGGCCTTCGGCCCGAACACCTTCCACAGCCGGCGCACGGAGATGACCGGGGTCCGGTCCTGGGAGTCCTGGGACGTGCCGCGCCGCTGCGACACCTCGGTCTGTGTGGGGGTCACGATCGACCTCTTTTCGGCGTTCAGCCGCGGAACCAGTGCTGCGGCCGGGGTTGGATGTTCTGCCAGACGTGCTTTGGCTCTCGGTATTCGTCGAGGCCGGTCGGTCCCAGCTCCCGGCCGACGCCCGAGTGCCCGAAGCCACCCCATTCCGCTTGCGGCACATAGGGGTGGTAGTCGTTGATCCAGACCGTGCCGTGGCGCAGCCGGCGAGCGACCCGCTGGGCCTTGCCGGCGTCCTGCGTCCAGACGGCGCCGGCGAGTCCGTACTCCGTGTCGTTGGCGATGCGGACGGCGTCGTCCTCGTCACGGAAGCGCTCGACGGTGAGCACGGGGCCGAAGGACTCCTCGTGCACCACCCGCATGTCCTGCCGGCACTCGTCGAGGACGGTGGGCGGATAGTAGAAGCCGCCCGCCAGCGCGGGGTCGTCGGGGCGCTCGCCGCCGCAGCGCAGTACGGCGCCCTCGGCGAGCCCTGCGGAGACGTACGCCTCGACCTTCTCCAGGTGCTGTGCGGAGATCAGCGCCCCGGTCTCGGCCTGGGGGTCGAACGGGCCGCCGAGGCGGATGAGCCGGGCGCGGCGCACGATCTCCTCGACGAAGGCGTCGTGCAGGGAGTCCTCGACGATCAGGCGGGCGCCGGCCGAGCAGACCTGTCCGGAGTGCAGGAAGACGGCGGTGAGCGCGAAGTCGACCGCCGTGTCGAAGTCGGCGTCCGCGAAGACCACGTTGGGGTTCTTGCCGCCGAGTTCCAGGGCGACCTTCTTCACCGTCGCGGCGGCGGTGGCCATGATGCGGCGCCCGGTCTCAAGGCCCCCGGTGAAGGACACCATGTCGACGTCCGGGTGCACCGACAGGGGCGCGCCGACCTCCGCTCCGGCGCCCAGGACGAGGTTGGCCGCGCCGGCCGGGAGTCCGGCCTCCTCGAGCGCCTTCATCAGCAGGATCGAGGTGGAGGGCGTGAGCTCGCTGGGCTTGAGCACGATGGTGTTGCCCGCGAGGAGTGCCGGGGCGACCTTCCAGGACGCCTGGAGCAGCGGGTAGTTCCAGGGGGTGATCAGTCCGCAGACGCCGACGGGTTCGTAGGTGACCCGGCTGAGGGCGTCGTCGCGGCCGGTGTCGACCACCCGGCCGGCGCTGGTGCCGGCGATGCCGCCGTAGTAGCGGAAGCAGGAGACGACGTCGGCGATGTCGTACTCGCTCTCGACCAGGCGCTTGCCGGTGTCGAGCGACTCGGCGCGGGCGAACTCCTTGGCATCGCGTTCGAGGATGTCGGCGGTGCGCAGCAGCAGGACGCCGCGCTCGCGCTCGGGGGTGCGCGGCCAGGGGCCTTCGTCGAAGGCGCGTCGGGCCGCGGCGATCGCGGCCTCGGTGTCGGCGCGTGTCCCCTCGGACACGGTCGCGACCGGCGTGCCGTCGGCGGGACAGCGGATCTCACGGTGACCTCCGGCCACCGCCTCGCGCCATTCTCCGTCCACATACAGGTCTGCCACGCGCGGAGCCCTTCGACCGTTCGTTGCGCATCGCGCATCGAATTGCTTGTGGGGGAACCCTGACCGAAGGGCCGACGTACGTCAAGAGGTCCCGTCGTTTTCACAAGGGACGAACGTCCCCCGTCTTGACCGCCGACCGCCTTCACCCCAACTATGTTGCGTATTGCTCATCGCGTTGTGCATTACGCACCCGACGGAGGCCTGCGCATGTCCCCTCGACCGCAACCCGGCGACGAGTACGTCCTCACCTTCTCCTGCCCGGACAGAGCCGGACTGGTCCATGCCGTGAGTGGCTTCCTGGTCAGGAACTCGGGCAACATCCTGCAGAGCCAGCAGTTCGACGAGCGCCTTCGGGGCCGCTTCTTCATGAGGGTCCACTTCGATGTGTCCGATCCGGACATCACCCTGGAACATCTGCGTTACCGCTTCGGCCCCGTCGCCGAGGCCCACGGCATCTCCTGGACCCTCCGGGACGCCGCGACGCCGACGCGGACGCTGATCATGGTCTCGAAGTTCGGTCACTGCCTCAACGACCTGCTCTTCCGCCGCCGCACCGGCGCCCTCAACATCGAGATCCCGGCCATCGTCTCCAACCACCGGGACTTCGAGACCCTCGCGGAGACCTACGACGTCCCCTTCCACCACATCCCGGTGACCAAGGAGACCAAGCCCGAGGCCGAGGCGCGCCTGCTGGAGCTGGTCCGGGAGCTGGACGTCGACCTCATGGTCCTGGCCCGCTACATGCAGGTGCTCTCCGACGACCTGTGCAAGGAGCTGGAGGGCCGCGCCATCAACATCCACCACTCCTTCCTGCCGAGCTTCAAGGGCGCGAAGCCCTACCAGCAGGCGTACGAGCGCGGTGTGAAGCTGGTCGGCGCGACGGCCCACTATGTGACGCCGGACCTGGACGAGGGCCAGATCATCGAGCAGGACGTGGTCCGGGTGGACCACTCCCTCGACCCCGACGAACTGGTCACGGTCGGCCGCGACGTCGAGGCCCAGGTCCTGGCCCGCGCGGTGAAGTGGCACACCGAGAGCCGCGTGATGGTGGACGGCAACCGCACGGTCGTCTTCCGCTGAGGCGCTCCTGCCGATCGGGCGGGGCCGGAACCACCGGGGTTCCGGCCCCGCCCGATGTTCGTACACGGCTGTTGTATACGGCTGTCCGGTACATACGGCTGTCCGGGCTCAGCCGAGCCCGTCGAGCAGTGCGCGGCGCCAGCTCTCGGTCTCCGCGATCTGGTTGAAGGTGAACAGGTGCAGGCCCGCCACGCCCGACGAGGGCGCCGTGAGCGTCTCCGCCGCGCGCGTGAGCAGTCTCTCGGGCGCGTACCCGCCCGGCGTCGCGAACCGCAGGAACCACGACGGGTGCCGGCTCAGGAAGCGCGTCGACTCCCCCACGCCGATCTTCGTCGCCATGGTCAACAGCTTGGCCCGCTGCACCGGCCCGGCGACCCCCACGTACACGGGCAGCGTGATTTCCCGGCGCCTTATCCGGGGGATCCAGTCGCCGAGCACGCGCGGGTCGAAGCACAGGTTGCCGACGATGTACGTGGCGTGCGCGCGCTTGTCCCACATCGCCTGGATGGTGATGTCGTCGTGGATGAGCGGATGGCTCTCCGGATAGCCGGTGATCCCCATGTGCGCGAAGGGCCTGCCCAGCTCGCTGAGCCTGCGCAGCACCGGCAGGGCCCCGTCGTAGGTCCCGGCCGGCGGATCGGCGTCTCCCGCCGGCACGAACACGTCGTCGACACCCGCCGCACGCAGCCGCTCGGCGACGTCCTTCAGGTGCGCGTCGTCCCGCAGCAGACGTGCGGGCACGTGCGGGACGACGCGGAAGCCGTGCGCGGTGAGCCGTTCGGTGAGGGCAAGGGTCGGCTCCAGGCCCTTGACCGGCGACGCCGTGACCGTGACCACGACGTCGGGCGGAACATGGGCGAGGACCTTCTCCTCGGTCGCCTTCGCCGGCAGCACCTCGTAGCGGACGCGGCCGAGCAGCGCCCGCAGGGCCTCGGCGCCCAAGGCCTACCCGGCCTGCTTCTGGGCGTCGCGGTGCCGGTAGTAGGCGGCCTTGGAGGGCGCCGGCGGCTCCTTGCCGAGGATGAGGTCGGCCGCCTTCTCGGCGATCATCATCACCGGGGCGTAGATGTTGCCGTTGGTGACGTACGGCATCACCGAGGCGTCCACCACGCGCAGCCCCTCCAAGCCGTGCACCTTCATGCTCAGCGGGTCGACGACGGACATCTCGTCGGTGCCCATCTTGCAGGTGCACGAGGGGTGCAGGGCGGTCTCGCCCTCCTTGGCGACCCAGGCGAGGATCTCCTCGTCGGACTCGACGGAGGGTCCGGGCGAGATCTCGCCGCCGTTGTAGGGGGCGAGCGCGGGCTGGTCGAGGATCTGGCGGGCGACGCGGATGGCCTCGACCCACTCGCGGCGGTCCTGCTCGGTGGACAGGTAGTTGAAGCGCAGCGCGGGGTGTTCGCGCGGGTCCTTGCTCTTGATCTTCACGGAGCCGATGGCGTCGGAGTACATGGGCCCGACGTGCACCTGGTAGCCGTGGCCCCCGGCCGGTGAGGAGCCGTCGTAGCGGACCGCGACGGGCAGGAAGTGGAACATCAGGTTGGGGTACTCGACGTCCTCGTTGCTGCGGGCGAAACCACCGGCCTCGAAGTGGTTGGTGGCCGCCGGGCCCTTGCGGAACAGCCACTGCAGCCCGATGAAGGGGGCGCGCCACTTCGCCATGTACGGCTGCATGGAAACGGGCTGCTTGCAGGCGTACTGGACGTACACCTCCAGGTGGTCCTGCATGTTCTCACCGACACCCGGCAGGTCGTGGACGACGTCGATGCCGAGGGCGGACAGCTCGGCGGCGTTGCCGACGCCGGAGAGCTGGAGCAGCTGCGGGGAGTTGATGGCGCCGCCGCACAGGATGACCTCACCGGCCCTGACCTGCTGAGGCGCGCCACGGCCGTGCCGGTACTCGACGCCGACGGCGCGCTTGCCCTCGAAGAGGACTCGGGTGACGAAGGCGCGGGTCCTCACCGTGAGGTTCGGCCGCTTCATCGCGGGCTTGAGGTACGCCTTCGAGGCCGACAGCCGACGCCCGCGGTGGACATTGCGGTCGAACTTGGCGAAACCCTCCTGCCGGTAGCCGTTGACGTCGTCCGTGGGGGCGTAGCCCGCCTCCTGGGTGGCCTTGAGGAAGGCGGTGAAGAGCGGGTTGGTCGCCGGGCCGCGCTCGAGGACGAGGGGACCGTCGTGGCCGCGGAACTGGTCGTCGGGGTCGGCCGCGAGGCAGTTCTCCATCCGCCGGAAGTACGGCAGACAGTGCGCGTAGTCCCAGGTCTCCATGCCGGGGTCGGCGGCCCAGCGCTCGTAGTCCATCGGGTTGCCGCGCTGGAAGATCATTCCGTTGATGCTGCTGGAGCCGCCCAGCAGCTTGCCGCGGGCGTGGTAGATGCGCCGACCGCCCATGTGGGGTTCGGGCTCGGACTCGTACTTCCAGTCGTAGAAGCGGCTGCCTATGGGGTAGGTCAGCGCCGCGGGCATGTGGATGAACACATCCCAGGGGTAGTCGGAGCGGCCCGCCTCCAGCACGAGCACCCGGTTTCCGGGGTCGGCCGAGAGCCGGTTCGCCAGTGCGCTGCCGGCTGATCCACCGCCGACGATGACGAAGTCGTAATGCAGGGGAGCCATGGTGCCTCGTCTCGCTCGCTCGCTCGCGCCGTCGATACGCGGGGCATGCTAGTACGGGTATCGCTATACGCACTAGGTTGCGGAAAGCGCAACTTGCAAGGTCTTCGTTTCGCGGGGGTTACTTGCATGGTCGTTGTTTACTGCGCGTATAGTTTCACCATGAGCAACTTCAGTCCGGATACCGAAACGAACGGTTCACACGCCGGCGGGGTGCAGTCCGTCGACCGCGCCATCAGTGTGCTCGAGATCCTGGCCCAACGCGGCGAGGCAGGCGTCAGCGAGGTGGCCGCCGAGATCGATGTCCACAAGTCCACCGCGTTCCGGCTGCTCGGCGCCCTGGAGGCGCGCGGTCTTGTGGAGCAGTCGGGCGAGCGCGGCAAGTACCGGCTCGGCTTCGGCATCGTACGCCTGGCGGGCGCGGTCACGGGGCGCCTCGACCTCACCCAGCAGGGCCGTCCGGTGTGCGAGCGCCTCGCGGAGGAGATCGGCGAGACGGTCAACATCGCCGTCATGCAGGAGCACTACGCGATCAACCTGTACCAGGTGCGCGGTCCCGCCGCCGTCGCCGCGCACAACTGGGTCGGGGAGCTGACCCCGCTGCACGCCACCTCCAGCGGCAAGATCCTGCTGGCCCACCTGCCCGCCAAGGAGCGCGCCGCGCTGCTGGCGGAGGCCGGCCTGAAGAAGGTGACCCCCCACACGGTCACCGCCAAGACGAAGCTGGAGAAGAACCTCGCGGAGGCCCGCGAGCGCGGCTACGCCTGGACGCTGGAGGAGCTGGAGATCGGACTGCACGCGATGGCGGCGCCGATCCGCGACCGCGAAGGCCAGGTCATCGCGTCGATCAGCGCCTCCGGACCCTCGTACCGGTTCACCGAGGAGCGCATGCACGAGCTCGCGCCGGTGCTCCTCAAGGGTGCGGAGGAGATCAGCCACCGCATGGGATACCTCGGCTGAGCGTGCTTTCGCGTGCGCGCCGGCCGCGGCCCCTCCGCCTCCCCCAGGGCTACTCCGGCTGCCGGGTGCCGAGGCGCTCGTGCACCCAGTCGTGGAAGGCGCCGATGTGGTGCTCGCTGGGCACGAGCACGCCGCCCTTGGCGTACAGCCGGGAGCTCATACCGGGCTGCGTGCGCTCACAGGCGTCGAAGTCCTGGCGGTTGACGCGGTCGAAGAGCTCCACGGAACGGCTGACGTCCTTGCCGCTCTCCACCACGCCCGGCAGGTAGAGCCAGTCGCACTCGACGATCGTGCGGTCGACCGCCACCGGGTACATGCGGTGGAAGATCACGTGGTCGGGCACCAGGTTGATGAAGACCTGCGGCTTGACGGTGATCGCGTAGTAGCGGCGGTCCTGCTCCTCGGAGACCCCGGGGATACGGTCGAGGCCCTCGGAGCCGTCGACGGTGAAGCCCTGGATCTCCCCGCCGAACTCGGCGCCGTGGCCGACGTAGTACTGAGCCGCGTAGCCGTCCGCGAACTCGGGGAGCACCTCGGTCAGTTCCGGATGGATCGTGGCGCAGTGGTAGCACTCCATGAAGTTCTCGATGATGAGCTTCCAGTTCGCCTTGACGTCGTAGACGATCCGCTTGCCCACCGCCAGGTTGTCGATGTCGTAGCGCTCGATCGACTCCACGTCGCCGAGGCGGGTGATCACCTCGCCGATGACGTCCTCCTCGAAGGAGGGCGGGTTCTCCGCGAGGCACACCCAGACGTAGCCGAGCCATTCGCGGACGGCCACGCTCACCAGGCCGTACTCGGTGCGGCCGACGTCGGGCATCTTGGTGAGGTTGGGGGCCGCGACGAGCTTGCCGTTCAGGTCGTAGGTCCACGCGTGGTACGGGCACTGGAAGGCGCGCTTGACCTCGCCGGTCTCCTCCGTGCAGAGCTTGGCGCCGCGGTGCCGGCAGACGTTGAAGTAGGCGCGTACGGAGTTGTCCCGGGCCCGGGTGACGAGGATGCTCTCGCGGCCCACGTCGACGGTGCGGAAGGCGCCGGGCTTGGGCAGGTCGGACGCCCGGGCGACGCAGAACCACATCGTCTCGAAGATCCGCTCCTGTTCCTGGGCGAAGATGCCGGGGTCCGTGTAGGAGGAGCCGGGGAGGGTGGCGATCAGGCTCTCCGGCAGGCTTGTCGAGGTCACGCTGCACTCCTCGGGAAACGTCATGGAAGGGTCGGGCACGCGCCGGGAAGAGCACGGGCTGCGTTGTGTATGAAGCAACGCTGCGTGTCATATGCAACGCAGCATGAGAGGCCGCATCGGCGGTGTCAAGACCTGGCCGCGGTGAACTGCTTGCGCCAACGGGTGAACAGCCTCGGCTGGTTCATCCCGAGCACGGCGACCGGCGTACCGGCCCTGCGGTAGACGGCCAGGAAACTCCGCTCGTCGGTGGCGCCTTCCTCGACCGTCACACTGTCGGCACCGGCGGCATGGCCGACGAACTGGATCTTCACGCCGTACTGGTCGGACCAGAAGTACGGCGGCCGCGGCACGCCCGGCTGCGTCGCGCCGTACGCGAGCAGCGTGGCCACGGCCGCGTCGGGCCGCTCCAGTGCGCCCGTCCAGTGCTCCACGCGCCGGTGGGTTCCGGTGTGCGGGTCGTACCAGTTGGCGCAGTCGCCGACGGCCACCACTCCGGCGAGGCCGGTGCGGCCGTCGGCCCCGCACTTCACGCCGTTGTCGAGCGCGACGCCGGATCCCTCGAGCCACTCGACGCAGGGACGTGCGCCCACACCCACGACGACGGTGTCGGCGGGGATGCTGCGGCCGTCCTCGAGCAGCACGGCTTCCACGCGCCGCTCCCCGCTCAGCCCCTTGACCCCCATTCCGCACAGGAGCCGTACGCCGTGGTCCGCGTGGAGGGCGGAGACGACGCCGCCCATGGTCTCGCCGAGCGGTCCGGCAAGCGGGGTGGGGGCCGCTTCGACCACCGTCACGTCCACTCCGAGGGTGTAGGCGGTGGAGGCGACCTCGGCGCCGATGAATCCGCCGCCGATCACCACCAGCCGCCCGCCGCGGGCCAGGTCGTCGCGCACGGCGCGGGCGTCGTCCAGGGTGCGCAGCACATGGACGCCGGCGAGGCCCTCGGTGCCGGGCAGCGTGCGCGCGGCCGCACCGGTCGCGATGACGACACCGTCGGCACGGATCTCCCGGCCGTCGGCGAGCCGGATCACCCGCTCGGCGCGGTCGAGCCCGGTGGCACGGGTGCCGAGCACCCATTCCGCCTGCAGGTCCTCGTCGTCCCTCTCCAGCGCGAGATCCGCTTCGCCGAGTGTGCCGGCGAGGAACTCCTTGGACAGCGGCGGCCTGTCGTACGGGCGGTGGGGCTCGTCGCCGATGACGACCAGCCGACCGTCGTACCCCCGTTTCCGCAGCGAGCGCGCGGCCGACAGTCCGGCCAGCGAGGCGCCCACCACGGCGACGGTCCTCACGCGGGGCCTCCGGCCAGGCGGGAGGCGATGCAGGGCGGCAGGTTGGGGGCCTCGGTCGACAGCTGGACGTAGATCATGCCGTCCTCGACCAGGACCTCGTGGGTCCGCACCGGCAGCTTGGCCGGCGGGGCGTCCACCGCTCCGGTCCTCAGGTCGAACTTCGAGGCGTGCAGCGGGCATTCCACCTCGCAGCCCTCCAGCCAGCCGTCGGCGAGCGAGGCGTCCTGGTGGGTGCAGGTGTCGTCGATGGCGAAGAGCTCGCCGTCATCGGTGTGGAACACCGAGACCGGCGGGTCGATGTCGAGCCGGTGGGCCTCGCCTCGCGGCAGATCCGCGAGACGGCACGCGGGAATCATCATGACACCTCGGTGCGTATAGCGAAACGGATTGCGATTAGCGCAACGTCAGTCTGCGGGCCGTCCTGAACCGTTGTCAAGGCGTCCAAGGCCCGGGTTGAGCCGGGTCCGCGGCCGGTTCTCCGCGCACGCCGAAGCGCCCTCGAAAGCGGAGGTGAGCAGGCGCGACAGGCGTGGGCGCGGGGCAGCGGCGGCCTCGCCGACGGCGCCGTCGTCGGACGTCACCGGGGCGAGGCCGTGCTGCGGCGGTCAGAAGCCGCGGTCGATCCACTCCTGAAGGTGCGGCGCTTCGGCGCCGATGGTGGTCGTCTCCCCGTGGCCGGTGTGTACGACGGTGTCGCCGGGCAGCGCCAGGAGGCGTCGACCGATCGAGTCGATGATGGTGGGGAAGTCGCTGTACGACCGCCCCGTCGCCCCCGGACCGCCGGCGAAGAGCGTGTCGCCACTGAAGAGGGCGCCGAGAGCCGGCGCGTACAGGCAGACGGCGCCCGGGGCGTGGCCGGGCGTGTGGAGCACGGTCAGCTCGGCGCCGGCGACCGCCACGGTCTGCCGGTCTGTCAGTTCCGCGTCGGGCGCCCGGTCCGGATGGGTCTGCTTCCACAGCGGCAGATCGTCGGGGTGCAGGAGGACCGGGGCGCCGGTGCGCTCGCCCAGGGCGGGGGCTGCGCCGATGTGGTCGTTGTGGGCGTGGGTGCACACGATCGCCGTCAGGCGCCGGTCGCCGACGGCGGCGGCGATGGCGTCGGCGTCGTGCGCGGCGTCGATGACGATCACCTCGTGGTCGTCGCCGACGATCCACACGTTGTTGTCGACGTCCCAGGTGCCGCCGTCGAGGGTGAACTGCCCCGAGGTGACGAGCCGTTCGATGCGCGCGTCCATCACAGCACCACCACCGAGCGCAGCACGTCGCCGTGGTGCATGCGCTCGAAGGCCTTCTCGACCTCGTCCAGTGCGATGGTCTCGGTGACGAAGGCGTCCAGGTCCAGGCGGCCCTGCAGATAGAGGTCGATGAGTATGGGGAAGTCGCGGGAGGGCAGGCAGTCGCCGTACCAGGACGACTTCAGCGCCCCGCCTCGGCCGAAGACGTCCAGCAGCGGCAGCTCCAACTGCATCTCGGGGGTCGGTACGCCGACCAGAACGACCGTGCCGGCCAGGTCGCGGGCGTAGAAGGCCTGTCGGTAGGTCTCCGGACGGCCCACCGCCTCGATGACGACATCGGCGCCGAATCCGCCGGTCAGGTCCCGGATCGCCGCCACCGGATCGGTCTCCCTCGAGTTGACCGTGTGGGTCGCGCCCAGTTTCTCCGCGGTGGCCAGCTTGCGGTCGTCGATGTCCACGGCGATGATCTTCGCCGCACCCGCCAGGTTCGATCCGACGACCGCCGCGTCCCCGACACCGCCGCAGCCGATGACGGCCACGCTGTCACCGCGTCCCACGTTCCCGGTGTTGATCGCCGCGCCGATGCCCGCCATCACGCCGCACCCCAGCAGTCCGGCGGCGGCGGCCGACGCCGCCCGGTCCACCTTGGTGCACTGCCCGGCCGCCACCAGCGTCTTCTCGGCAAAGGCACCGATGCCGAGCGCGGGCGACAGCTCCGTGCCGTCGGTCAAGGTCATCTTCTGCTGGGCGTTGTGCGTGTTGAAGCAGTACCACGGCCGACCGCGCAGACAGGCACGGCACTGGCCGCATACCGCACGCCAGTTGAGGATGACGAAGTCACCGGGCGCCACGTCCGTGACACCCTCGCCCACCGCTTCCACCACGCCCGCGGCCTCATGCCCCAGCAGGAAGGGGAAGTCGGCGCTGATGCCGCCCTCGCGGTAGTGCAGATCGGTGTGGCAGACGCCGCAGGCCTCTATCTTGACCAGCGCCTCGCCCGGACCGGGGTCGGGCACGACGATCGTTTCCAGGCTGACGGGGGCGCCCTTGCCCCGGGCGACGACAGCACGGACCTGGTGAGCCATGGCCACTCCTCGGCTGACAGAAGGTCGAGACGTTGCCGTTGCCTATTACGACACGCATCTCGTATTTCGCAACACAGCATCGTGGAGAGCGCAGCAGGGGTCAAGGATCCGTCATGCAATCCGAGGGAAGCTGTCGGCATTGGTCCGGGCAAGGGCGGACCGTATCGCGCTGCCGGCCACACGAGCGAGGCCGCGCTGCGCTGACGCCCGTCGTCAGCCTTGCCGGAGGTGACGACGAAGGTCACCAGCCTGCTCGCGGCTGGTGACAGCGGGCGGTGAGCCCCGGTCTGTACAAACCTTCGACGCGACGGGCTCAGGCCACCCAGCGGGGCCGGCCGGCGGCGGCCGAGGGCAGGAGGCCGTCGGCGAGGGCGGTGGCCATACGGCGCACGGCCTCGCGCAGGGTGTCGGGAGGCATGGTGCAGGGGATGAGGAGGCGTTGTTCGAAGATGCCGGGGTCGGTGTCGCGAAGTAGGCGCCGCCCTCGATCCGCACGCCGTAGTCCAGTGCGCTCTCGGCCGGCGCCGAGGCGATGGGCTCGGTACCAGCGCGCTGATCGCCTGGGCCAGGTGGCGGTAGGCGGGTCTCGTCCCGGCCGGGTCGGGCAGCATGGCGGCGAGCTGTGAGCCCCCGGTCTTCGCTCGACGCGATGCACGCTCTCCAGGGGCCGGTACGGAGTCGAGTCGGCCATACCACTCTCCCGGGAATTGGCCGTGCTGCCGGAGCCAATCACACGAACGGGCTCGCAGTCGGCGGCCTCGATGAACCGGGCGCTGAGGCCGACGGCTGGGCAAGGAGCGTCGGCATGTGGGCACGGCCCCGGTGATCGGGGCTTCCGTCCGCTCGGTCCCCTCTGCTTCACCGTGGCACCGTGGGCTGCCGCGCTCCCCCGGTGAAGCCGGAGGAACACAGACCTGCACGGGGCATCATCGCCCTGACGTCACTTCGAAGCGGGCGGGTGCGGCCGGCTTCTGAAGGAAGCCCTGAAGCAGCATGAGCCCGACCAAAGGCGGTTACAGATGACTACAGTCGCACCTGGGCCAACCCTTGGGACCCTGGCCTTGACCTGGGAAAAGCGCCGGTTCGAAGCCGACATGGCAGAGTGAGGGGCCAGCCGTGTTCTATTACCTGCTCAAATACGTCCTTCTCGGACCGCTGCTGAGACTGGTCTTCCGGCCGCGCATCGAGGGCCTCGAACATGTTCCGGCTCAGGGGCCGGCCATCATCGCCGGCAACCATCTCTCTTTCTCCGACCACTTCCTGATGCCCGCGATCCTCAAACGGCGCATCACATTCCTCGCCAAGGCCGAGTACTTCACCGGCCCCGGCATCAAGGGCCGGCTCACCGCCGCGTTCTTCCGCAGCGCCGGTCAGATCCCGGTGGACCGCTCCGGCAAGGAGGCCGGGCAGGCCGCGATCCGCGAGGGCCTCGGCGTCCTCGGCAAGGGTGAACTGCTGGGCATCTACCCGGAGGGCACCCGCTCCCACGACGGCCGCCTCTACAAGGGCAAGGTGGGCGTCGCGGTGATGGCCCTCAAGGCGAAGGTGCCGGTCATCCCCTGCGCGATGATCGGCACCTTCGAGGCGCAGCCGCCGGGCCAGGTCATCCCCAGCATGCACCCCGTGGTGATCCGCTTCGGCAAGCCCCTGGACTTCTCCCGCTACGCCGGCATGGAGAACGAGAAGGCCGTCCTGCGCGCCATCACCGACGAGATCATGTACGCCATCCTCTCCCTGTCCGAGCAGGAGTACGTCGATCAGTACGCGGCGGTCGTCAAGGCGGAGGAGGGGGCGAAGAACGCGGAGCGGGCTCGCAAGCTCCCGCGGCTGCCGCTGAGTTGAGGGCACGTCGGCGGACGACGAAGGGGCGGCCGGGATCGGCCGCCCCTTCGCGCGTGCGTGTGGCGAAGACCGCGTACTACGGCTTCGGCGTGGCGTGCGGCGTGCACGTCACGTCGGCGCCGTCCGTCCTGCCGGTGAGCAGGTAGGTGTCGACCCGGTTGTTGATGCACGGGTTGACCAGACCGGTCACACCGTGGGAGCCCGCGTCCTTCTCGATGATCAGGCGGGAGCCCTCGAAGCGCTTGTGGAGCTCGACCGCGCCGTCGAAGGGCGTCGCGGCGTCACGGGTGGACTGCACGATCAGGACGGTCGGCAGGCCCTTGCCGGTCCCCACGTCGACCGGGTTCTGCTGCTTGACGGGCCAGGTGGCGCACGGCAGGTTCATCCATGCGTTGGCCCAGGTCATGAAGGGGTAGTCCTTGTTGAGCCGGGTGTTGTCCCGGTCCCACTTCCGCCAGCTCTTCGGCCACTTGGCGTCGGTGCACTCGACGGCCGTGTAGACGGCGTTGCCGTTCTCGGAGGCGATGTTGCCCGCCGTGTCCGACGGGTCCGGCGCCGCCGCGTCGACGAGCGCCTGGGTGTCTCCGGCGACGTACTTGCTGAAGACGGTGGCGACCGGCACCCACGAGGAGTCGTAGTACGGGGCGCTCTGGAAGAAGGAGATCAGCTCGGCCGGGCCGACGACACCGCCGATCGGGCTCTTCTTCGCCGTGGCGCGCAGCTTCAGCCACTTCTCCTGCACCGCCGCGCGGGTGGTACCCAGGTGGAAGGAGGCGTCGTTCGCGGCGACCCAGTCCTCCCAGTCCTTCCAGCGGCCCTCGAAGGCGACGTCCTGGTCGAGATTGGCCTGGTACCAGATCTTCTCGCGCGACGGGTTGACCACGCTGTCGACGATCATGCGCCGGAGGTGGCCCGGGAACAGCGTGCCGTAGACGGCGCCCAGGTAGGTGCCGTACGACACGCCCAGGTAGTTGAGCTTCTTCTCGCCCAGCGCGGCACGGATGACGTCCAGGTCGCGCGCGGTGTTGGGCGTGGTCATCTGCTGGAGCATCGCGCGGCCGGTGCGCTCCAGGCAGCCCTCCGCGTACTCCCGCGCCAGCTTGCGCTGAGCGAGCTTGTCCGCCTCGGAGTCGGGGACCGGGTCCGCCTTGGGCGCCTTCACGAACTCCTGCGGGTCCGCGCAGGAGATGGGCGCCGAGTGGCCGACGCCGCGCGGGTCGAAGCCGACGAAGTCGTACGCCTTCGCCACGTTGGCCCAGACGGGGTTCTTGGTGGTGACCCGGCGCGGGAAGCGCAGCCCGGAACCGCCGGGTCCGCCCGGGTTGTAGACGAGGGCGCCCTGGCGCTCCTGCTTGGTGCCCGTGTTCCCGATGCGGTCGACGGCGAGCCTGATCTGCTTGCCGTTCGGGTGGGCGTAGTCGAGCGGGACGGTCACCCAGCCGCACTGGATGGGCTTCTCCAGGCCCCAGTCGGCCGGGCAGTCCTGCCAGTCGATCCCGTCCTTGGCGGCCCGTGCGGCGGCGATCGCGGCGCCGCGGGCCTCCCGGTCCTGGCCGTGGCGCGAGTCGGCGGTGGCCGACGGTGCCGCCACGGCGCCGGCTATCAGCGTCGCCGTGACGAGCGCCCCCGCGGAGCCGAGCGCGGACGCTCGCCTCGTCGGTCTGATTCCCCTCAAGAGGGACCTCCCGTACATCGTTGCGTTGGGTACGGGGGATCCTTTCGGCTGTGAGCTCCCTGAGAACAGGGGGTATTTGACTTTCTTTACCAATCCGATAACCGGTACAGCGCTGTCCGTTGAGCGGGGAGTCGGGTTTCAGCCAAGTGCGCGCAACGCCTCGTCCAGCGTCCGCCGCAGCCGCAGCGCGTCGGGCGCGACCGCGGTGACGAGCACGCCCGGCCCGGCCAGCGGGGTGAGCGCGGCGCACTCCCCGAGCGGCCGTGCCGTCGCCGGCGTTCGCTCGAACTCGGGCCGCACGACGAGCAGTTGCCCGAGCGCCCGATGTCCCGCCAGCACGGCGGCCCCGTCCCAGCCGCCGGGGGCGCCCGGTCCGCAGGCCACCTCCTGGTCGAGCAGCGGCCGTCCGTCAAGCCGTACGGTGAGACGGCTGGTGAGCCGCCCGGGCTCCTCACCGGCGCGCCCGAGGACCTGTTCCTCGCGGAAGACGAGACGGGCGCCCGGCGCGAGGTCGATGCGCGAGGAGACGTACAGCTCGCTTCCGTTGGCCGAAATCAACTGTTCGGGCAGCCAGCGCAGTTCACCGTCCGCGGCCACGTCGAGCCGGAGGTCGTAACGGGCCTCGCCCTTCGCCTGCCCGGGCAGCGCGATGGTCGCGGCGGCCGATCCGACGTGCAGCAGGGCGCCACTTCCCACCTCGGCCTCGACGGTGAAGTGGTCCCCGCCGAGCGGCCCGCTCATCGCGCCGACGAGCATCACGCGCGCCTCGTCGTCCCGCGCCCGCGTCCGGCGCAGCGCGAGCGGCCCCTCGCCCGCCAGCACCGGCAGGGCCGTACCGCCCCGGCCGTCGTCCCGGGCCACGATCCGCGCGGTGGCCCGTACCCCCGTGGTCACGCCGCCCATGCGGCGAGCCGCTGCCGCACCCAGTCGGCGACCGCGCCCACACCGGCCTCACTGCGCAACGACTGGAAGACGACGGGCAGCTCGCCCCGCTGCGCCTTGGCGTCGGCGGCCATCCGGGCGAGGTCGGAACCGACGTACGGCGCCAGGTCCGTCTTGTTGACGACGAGCAGATCGGCGGTCGTGACACCGGGACCGCCCTTGCGCGGGATGTCGTCCCCGCCGGCGACGTCGATGACGAAGATCTGCGCGTCGACGAGCCCCTTGGAGAAGGTGGCGGTGAGGTTGTCGCCGCCGGACTCGACGAGGATGAGGTCGAGCGGCCCGACGGCGTCCTCCAGGTCCTCGACGGCTTCGAGGTTGGCGGAGATGTCGTCCCGGATGGCGGTGTGCGGACAGGCGCCGGTCTCCACGGCGGTGATCCGCTCAGGCGGCAGCACGGCCTCCCGCAGCAGGAACTCGGCGTCCTCCCGGGTGTAGATGTCGTTGGTCACGACGGCGAGCGACAACTCGTCCCGCAGGGCTCGGCAGAGCGCGGCGACCGTGGCGGTCTTCCCTGACCCGACGGGCCCGCCGAGCCCGATACGCAGAGCTCGGCGGGATCCGTCGGGCCGGTGGGCGTCGGCGCTGAGGGCGGAGGGGCCGTCGTGAGTGTGGTCGAGGTGCATAAAGCGGCTCCAGGATTTCATGGCTGAGGTCGAACGAAGCTCAGAGGGCGGCGCCTTCTCAGCCGGGTCCGGCACCACCAGCCCGTCTGGGGATCCCCCTACTCGAAGAGCTTGGGGGGAGTTCGAGGACGAGGCCGTTCAGGCCGACGGGGTCCAGGGGGCGGAGCCCCCTGGTGGGGTCGCAGGAGCGGAGCCCCTGGGGGACGGGAAGGGGTAGGGGCGGGCGCGGGCGACAAACCTCCTAGGATGCGAACAGGCGCACGGGCCAGGCGGCATGCGCCTCAGCGCCGATCTCCAACAACGGCGCCGAAGCCGCAGGCAACCTCTCGACCCCGTCGTCGAGCACGCGCCGACCCGCCTCCACTGCCCGATCGGCAACACGATCGAGCTCCGGCGCGAGCCGAGCCAGAACCGCCGTGGCGTCGAACGGATCGAGACTCAACAACCGCACAACAGCGGTCGCCGGCCCGCTGACACTCTCATAGGCCGAGCAGTACGCCGCATCCTCGGCCCCCAGCCCTGCCGCGCGCGCCGTCACCCCCAGGACAACTGGCTGATGCGCCCCCTTGGGGAACGCGTGCGCAAGAGCGTCCAGTTCCCCGGAGGGCCATGTCGCCCGAGCGGCCCGCATCAGCTGCCGCCCCAGCCTGCGCGCGGTGACGCGCAGCGCGGCCGACGGCGTACGGGCGTCCGCGGCGGCGTCGAGCAGGGCCGGGTCGACGCCGAGGGCGGCCGCCGCGGCCAGCGAGGCGGACACCAGCCCGGCCGTGCGCAGCCGCCCGCGGCAGAAGTCCTCCAGACTCGCGGCCCCGGTGATCCGTCCCGCGCGGACGGCCGCCTCGGCCCCGCCGGAGTGGGCGTGCCCTCCGGCGGGGAAGCGGCCGTCGGCCAGGACGAGAAGCGCTGCCCGGGACATCAGAAGAGGAAGTAGCGCTGGGCCATGGGCAGTTCCGCGGCGGGTGTCGCCTCGACCAGCTCGCCGTCGATGTGGACGGCGAAGCTGTCCGGGTCGACCTCGACCCGGGGCCGGGCGTCGTTCTCGCGCATGTCCGCCTTGGTGACGCCGCGCGTCGACTCGATGGCCACGAACCTCTTCCCCAGTGCCAGCCGCTCCGGCAGCCCGTCCTCGATCGCGAGCGGTGCCACGAAGTTGAAGGAGTTGGACGCGGGCGCGCGCCCGATCGCCCCGTACATCGGGCGCGGCAGGATCGGCTGCGGGGTCGGGATGGACGCGTTGGCGTCGCCCATCTGGGCGTACGCGATCTGCCCGCCCTTGATCACGAGCTGGGGCTTGACGCCGAAGAACGCGGGCTCCCACAGCACGAGGTCGGCGAGTTTGCCGGTCTCGACGGACCCGATCTCGCGGGCGAGGCCCTGGGCGAGGGCCGGGTTGATCGTGTACTTGGCGACATAGCGACGTACGCGGTGGTTGTCCGCGCGGCCGTCGCCCGGCAGCGTGCCCCGCCGTCGCTTCATCACGTGGGCGGTCTGCCAGGTCCGCAGGACGACCTCGCCGACGCGCCCCATGGCCTGGGAGTCGGACGAGATGATCGAGATGGCGCCCAGGTCGTGGAGGATGTCCTCCGCCCCGATCGTGGACGGCCGGATCCGTGACTCCGCGAAGGCCAGGTCCTCCGGCACGGCGGGGTTCAGGTGGTGGCAGACCATCAGCATGTCGAGGTGTTCCTCGGCGGTGTTGACGGTGAACGGCCGGGTGGGGTTGGTGGAGCTGGGCAGCACGTGCGGCTCGGACACCACGGTCATGATGTCCGGCGCGTGCCCGCCACCCGCGCCTTCGGTGTGGTAGGCGTGGATGCCCCGGCCGTTGATCGCGGCGAGGGTGTCACCGACGAACCCGGCTTCGTTGAGCGTGTCCGTGTGGATGGCGACCTGGATGCCGGTGCGGTCCGCGACGGTCAGGGCGGCGTCGATGACGGCGGGCGTGGAGCCCCAGTCCTCGTGCAGCTTCAGGCCGAGGGCGCCGCCGCGGATCTGGGAGAGCATCGCGTCGTGCGAGACGGTGTTGCCCTTGCCGAGGAGGCCGATGTTGAGCGGGAAGCCCTCCATCGCCTCCAGCATCCGGGCGAGGTGCCAGGGGCCGGGCGTGACGGTGGTCGCCTTGGAGCCCTCCGCGGGTCCGGTGCCGCCGCCGACCAGCGTGGTGATACCGGCGGCGAGGGCCTCGTCGGCGATCTGGGGGCAGATGAAGTGGACGTGCGCGTCGATGGCGCCGGCGGTGAGGATGCGGCCGTTGCCGGCGATGATCTCCGTCTCCGGGCCGAGGACCAGGTCGGGGTGGACCCCGTCCATGGTGTCCGGGTTGCCCGCCTTGCCGATGGCCGTGATGCGGCCGTCGCGGATGCCGACGTCCGCCTTGACGATGCCCCAGTGGTCGATGATGACGGCGCCGGTGATGACGGTGTCGGGGGTGCCGTCCGCGCGGGTGGCGCGGGACTGGCCCATGGATTCCCGGATGACCTTGCCCCCGCCGAACACGGCCTCGTCACCGGCGAGCCCGGGACCGCCGGCACGATCCTCCTCGATCTCGATCAGGAGGTCGGTGTCGGCGAGCCGGATGCGGTCCCCGGTGGTCGGGCCGAACAGGTCGGCGTACGCGGCGCGCGAGATCTCAGGCATCGAGGGCACCTCCGGTCTCCCCGCGGAGTCCGGGCACCACACGGGCCCCGGCGAGCGGGACGAGTTCGACGTCCACGGGGATGCCGGGCTCGAAGCGCACGGCGGTCCCGGCGGCGATGTTCAGCCGCTTGCCGCGCGCGGCGGCCCGGTCGAAGTCCAGGCCGGGGTTGGCCTCGGCGAAGTGGTAGTGGGAGCCGACCTGGACGGGCCGGTCGGCGGCGTTGAGGACGGTGAGCCGGGTGACCTCGCGGCCCTCGTTGTAGACGATCGGGCCGTCGTCGAGCAGGATCTCTCCGGGAATCATGCGGCCTCCCCCCGTCAGACGATCGGGTCGTGGACGGTGACGAGCTTGGTGCCGTCCGGGAAGGTCGCCTCGACCTGGACGTCGTGGATCATCTCGGGGACGCCCTCCATGACGTCGTCCCGGGTGAGCAGCTTGCGCCCGGAGGCCATGAGCTCGGCGACGGTACGTCCGTCCCGTGCGCCTTCGAGGATGTGCGACGTGATGAGCGCGACCGTCTCGGGGTGGTTGAGCTTCAGCCCCCGGGCCCGGCGCTTCTCGGCGACGTCGGCCGCCACATGGATCAGCAGCCTCTCTTGCTCGTGCGGGGTCAGTTGCACGTCCCACCTCACAGTCCTCGCTCCGGACCGTGCGGGGCCCGGTTGCCGCAGCCACGGGGCAAAAGTGCCTGGTGGCGTGGAGGGGCAGGCTAATTGCAACGCGTTTCGAGCACGTTAACCGGGGACCGGCGGCCACTGCGCCGGGCGCGAGTCCGGCGCGTCGCTCGCCGAACGCAAAAAATCCGCGGCGCGGCACGGCTCGCGGAGCCCGAGCCCGGGTCCGGCGGCGCGCCGTTCATCGCACCTCGACCGTCCTGCAGGGCCTTCGCCCGCCGTCAGGAGCCGCCCGGCCACCGGCCCCCGTCAGGAGGCGCCCGGTCGCCGGTGTTCCGCAGCGATGCCGAAGCGGTGGCGTTCGCGGGGGGCCGAGCCGGCTTCGCGGACGCTGGAGACCGAGCTGATCACCTGCTCCTCCGCGGCGTCCAGCTCGGCGAGCCGCTCGAGGTCGGCGGCGGAGACCAGGGCGACGAGAGGCTTTCCGTGCCGCGTCACGACGACGCGCTCGCCGCCGTACACGACGCGGTTGATCAGATCGGCGAGCTCAGCCCTGGCTTGCGTCACCGGAATCTCGTAGGCCATGACGTCCAGCTTAGAGCCCCGAACAAAATGGGCGCCCGGCTCGCGACGCCTGGCACGCACTCCCCCAAGCTCTTCGAGCAGGGGGGACCACCCCCAGCCGCGCTGCCGGAAGGCCCTGGTAGCTCCGCCACGAGGACCTTCCGGCGCCTTGCGATCGGACGCGCCGGACGCCGCGAGCTGATCTGACTCCCCTCTTGTTCGGGGCTCTTAGACCGAAGCCTCCACCGGCCTCCCGGGATGGAAGCGGGGCCTCGGGCGGGCTCGATCCGACGCGCAGCCGTTTTCGCTGACAGCATGCTTCCCACCAAGGAGAACGTACGTCCTGTACATTTTTTTACGGAGCCAGCCCGAGGAGGCGTATGTCATGAACCGACCGTCCGCCCGCCATGTCCTGCCCGAGTTCACCGAACGCACCGGCTACGGCCACCGGACCCTCGATCCGTACGCGAAGCTCCTCCAGGAGCGGATCGTGTTCCTCGAGACGCCGGTCGACGACACGTCGGCCAACGACGTGATGGCGCAGTTCATGCACCTGGAGTACCTGGACCCGGACCGGGACATCTCGCTGTACATCAACTCCCCCGGCGGCTCCCACAGCGCGATGGCCGCCATCTACGACACGATGCAGTACGTCGGCTGCGACGTGGAGACGATCTGCCTCGGACAGGCGGCGTCCGCCGCGGCCGTCCTGCTCGCCGGGGGCACACCCGGCAAGCGGTTCGCGCTTCCTGGCGCCCGTATGGTCATCCATCAGCCGTCCCTGCCGGAGCCGGTTCAGGGGCAGGCCGGCGACCTGTTCATCCAGGCCGACGAGCTGACGCGGATCCGCGGCCGCCTGGAGGAGATGCTCGTCCGGCACACCGGGCAGAGCCCGCAGCGGATCGCCGCCGACATCGAGCGGGACACGATCTTCGACGCGCCGGCGGCGGTGGAGTACGGCCTGATCGACCGCGTCATCCCGAGCCGCAGGGCCTCGCGCACCACACCCGGCGCGAGGTGAGCCGCGGATGCTGCCACCGGAACTGCCCCCGCTGCCCGCGCTGACCCGGGCCGAGGCGGAGTTGATCGACCGTTATCTCGACGTGGTCGACCTGCTGGGCCGTATCAACCCGGCGCACTCCGGGGACACCTACCGTGGCCTGCGCGCCGCCCAGGCCCTGGTGACCAAGGCGACGGCGCTGCGCGAGGCGCTGACGCTGATGCACCAGCGCGGCGAGAACGAGCTGCACGGACCGACCCTCGCCCGGGCCCTCCGTGTCCTCGACGGCGAGCGCCGCGCGGCCCGCGTCACGCTGCCGCCGGACCCGGACTGACGAAGAGTGAGCGCTCCACGCACGGCGGACGGTTGCCCATGCGGGCCGAACGGGGTACCGCCGGCTGGGTAGTTCTCTCTCCTCCCGGAGGCCCGGAGCAGTCGCACAACATGTGGAGCGCCAGGGCGGAATGATCTGCTCCGATGCAGGTCCGGGCCTCGCCCGCCCTCTCAACCCCCTTCGAACAAAAGGTTGTCCACCCGAACGGGCGAGTGGTGAGTAATGCCACAAACCCCCGATTCCGTTGTGATTTTCCGACGCCTTTAGGTGAAGATCCCTTCCTGACGACAAGCCCCCGCCACCGCGGCGGGGCGGTCCGGGCGGACGCCGAGTCCTGCCGCCGCCCGGATGACCGGTCGACAGGAGTGGATCGGCAGGAGTGGAGGACCCAGCAAGGCGGGCCGCCGGAGAGATCCGGGTGGTCCTTGGGGTGAAGCCGCGTCAGCGGCCGGGCTACTTCGCCAGCCCGAATCCGACAGGTCATCCTTCACAGGCGGCTGACGAAGGGTTGCGCATGACTGCGCTCAATCGAGTCCCGTCGCTGCTGGGCCGGGCCGGAACGGCCTCCGCCCTCACCATCGCCGCCGTCGGCGGCAGCATTGCGGTCCCCGGCATCGCCTCCGACGCGTCCGCCGTGACCCCTGCGACGAAGGCACTGCAGGTCGCGGCGTCCAAGAAGGGATCTCCCTACCAGTACGGCGCCGCGGGACCGCGTCGCTTCGACTGCTCCGGGCTGACGCTGTACGCGTTCAAGAAGGCGGGCAAGACCCTGCCCCGGACGGCGGCGGCGCAGTACAACAAGACGCGGCACATCTCCGCCTCCCAACGGCAGTCCGGGGACCTTGTGTTCTTCCACTCGGGCCGGAACGTGTACCACGTCGGCATCTACGCCGGAAAGGGCAAGATCTGGCACTCCCCGAAGACCGGGGCGGTCGTCAGGCTGGAGAAGATCTGGACGAAGAGCGTCTGGTACGGCCGCGTCCGCTGAGGCCGTACGGCGGGGGTGACGGCGGTTGTCTGCCGTCACCCCTCGACGCGCTCCGGACCCGCCAAGCCCACCGCTGGGAGCAGAGGGCGCGCAGGGCACAGCGCGCACAAGGGCGCAACAGGGCGCTGGAACCCCCGTAGGTGCGGCGCGCGAACGTGTCGCGGACGCCCGCGCCCGTCACCCCGAGGAGCGACCGTCGGGAGCCTCCGTTCTCCCACGGGCGTGTGAGGACGGGCGCACCGGGGCGGGCGTGAGGAGAGGGGAAGCGGATACTCGTTGACCATGGCCGATCGACCTTCCGAGCAGGCACGACGCGAGACCCCCCTGGAGCGTGCCGACCGCAACTTCGCCGAGTTGCTGCAGGAGCTGCGTGTCACCCAGACAGGGGTGCAGATCCTGTTCGCGTTCCTGCTGACGCTGGCCTTCACCCAGCGCTTCCCGACCCTGGACACGGTGCAGCGCGCCACCTACGTGACGACGCTCCTGCTCGCCATGCTGGCCGCGGCCCTGTTCACGGCGCCCGCCGCACTGCACCGGTCGCTGTTCCAGCAGAACGCCAAGCCCGCCATCGTGAAGGTCTCCTCCCGTCTGGCCACGATCGGAATGGGCGTGCTGATGCTGGCGTTCACCGGATCGGTCCTGCTCGTGGTGGACGTGTCCCTCGGCCGCGTGGCCGGGATCGCGGCCGGCGCGGGAACGCTGCTGGTGTGCGTGGCACTGTGGCGCGTCCTGCCCTGGGTGGTGCGGCGCGCGGTCGTCGCACCGCGGCGGGCTACCGGAGCGCCGGAGAAGCGAGAGCCGCACGAGGGACACCGGTGACCGCCGGGTCCTCGGCAGCGGTACGCACGGCGGCGGCCCGGCGCGAGCACCGTTCACGCTTCCCCTGGTCCCGGTGATGCCGCGACCGGCTGCATCGGCTTCGTCCACGGCAGTTCGATCGCGACCGTCTTGCCGCCTTCGCGCGTGGGCCGCACGCTCAGCTTCCCGCCGCACTCGGCGGTCAGACACCGGATGATCACCATGCCCCGCCCGTTGTCCTGCTGCACGGCCGCCGGCAGGCGCTTGGGGAAGCGCGGGTGGCTGTCGGTGACCCCGATGCGCAGTAACTCGTCCCGGTCGAGCGCGATGTCGACCGTGAACGTGGGCGACTGCCCGAGGGTGTGCTGAACGGCGTTGGTGGCGAGTTCGGAGACGATCAGGCGGACGGTGTCGGCGACTTCGGCGTCGCCGGGCATCCCCCATTCGACGAGGACGCTCGAGACGTATTTTCGGGCGGCGGAGACCGAGGCGGGATCGCTCGGCAGAGTGACGGATGCTTCCTGATGGTCTGCCATGGCGACGTCGTCCCTTTCCTACGGGACCGGAGTCCGACACGGAGCGGTTGGTACGAGTAACGGTCCCGGACTTGGTGCTGCGCGCCAGACTGCCACCACCTGGGCCCTGTCGGGCCCGATCCCCCGAGATATGCATATATCTGTCGCTCGAAGCGGTGAACTCTGCGACGACCGAGCGAGTTCGGGGTGCGCTCGGGCTCATCCTCTACCGTCTCGCCCTGAAACCGCGCGCCGTGCGGAAGGAGTCGGCCATGCAGTACGGACCAGCGGTGCGCCGCCGCAAGCTCGGCGCCGAATTGCGCGCCCTGCGCGCCCGGGCGGGGCTCACGAGCGGGGAGGCTGCCGGCCTCGTCGGCTGGCACCAGTCGAAGGTGAGCCGGATCGAGACGGGCTCCAGCGGGGTCAAGCCGGCGGACGTACGCCTGCTGCTGGACGCGTACGACGTCCAGGATCCCGAGTTGCGGGACCTGCTGCTGGCGCTGGCGGGCTCGGAGGAGGGCGGTGGCCGGCAGAACTGGTGGCACGCCTACCGCGGGGTGCTGCCGCCGACCTACCGGGATTTCATCAGCCTGGAGTCCCAGGCGAGCGGCATGCGCACCCTGGAGACCTCCGTGGTGCCGGGCCTGCTGCAGACGCCCGAGTACGCCCGGGCCGTGACCCGGGCCGCTGTCGGCACCCTGGAGGACGCCAAGCTGGACGCCCTGGTGGAGGTGCGGCTGGCCCGCCAGGACGTGCTGCGCGCGGATCCGCCGCTGGAACTGAGCGCGGTCCTGGACGAGGCGGTGCTGCGGCGGGAGATCGGCGGGCCGGGGGTCATGGCGCGGCAGCTGAGGCGCCTGCTGGAGGCGGCCCGGCTGCCCCAAGTACGGCTCCAGGTCCTGCCGTTCACCGCCGGGGCCCACATCGGCATCACCGGACCTTTCGTTATCTTCTCATTTCCGAGCAGATCCGATCTGGATGTAGTCGTTCTCGACCACTTGACGAGTAGCCTCTATCTCGAGCGGAAAGAAGACCTCCAGGCCTACAGCGAGGCCTTCACGTCCCTTCAGATCCACGCCCTTTCGCCCGAGGAATCGTTGGATTACATCGCCGCGTTGGCCGGCGACGCGTAAGGAGGCAACATGTCAGCCCCCCACATCCCTTCCAGCACCTGTCTCGACGGTGTGCGGTGGTTGCGCAGCAGCCGTAGTACGGGAATGAACAACTGTGTCGAGACCGCCCGCCCGGGCCCCGGTCCCTGGGCCGGACGGGTGGCCGTACGCGACTCCAAGAAGGTGACCGGACCGGCCCTGACGTTCAGCCCCGAAGCGTGGAAGGAGTTCCTGAAAGGGCTGAACTGACCACGTCCATCGGCGGAAATCGGCGGTGAGTGAGCCGATTTCGAGCCACATTCCGAGTCGCTCCGCCAAGGGCACTTCCGTGGGACCGCCTCCGTACGACGGCGTACGGGTCAGGTCCCCGTGACGCGCGATGCACGGCCGTCCCGCCGACTCACGGTCGCGTCTCGCCGATCACCCGTACGGCGTGCTCGACCTGCCCGTCGGTGAGATCCGCACGGGCGGTCAGCCGCAGCCGTGAGATGCCGTCCGGCACGGATGGCGGGCGGAAGCAGCCGACGACGACCCCGGCCGCCCGGCAGTCGGCCGCCCACCGTACGGCCTGCTCCGGGGAGGGGGCCCGCACGGAGACCACGGCGGCGTCCGGACGCACCGTCTCATGGCCCTCGGCCGTGAGACGGGTGTGCAGGGCCGCCGCCACCGTGCGGGCCCGCTCGGCGCGCTCCGGCTCACGGCGCAGCAGACGCAGCGCCGCGAGTGCCGCGCCCGCCGCGGCCGGGGCGAGCCCGGTGTCGAAGATGAACGTCCGGGCCGCGTTGACCAGATGGTCGATCACATGCGCCGGTCCGAGGACGGCGCCGCCCTGGCTGCCCAGCGACTTCGACAGCGTCACCGTCGCCACCACGTCCGGCGCGCCCGCGAGCCCGGCCGCGTGCGGGGCGCCCCGGCCGCCGGACCCGAGGACGCCGAGTCCGTGCGCGTCGTCGACGACCAGCCCGGCGCCGTGAGCGCGGCAGGCGGACACCAGTTCGGCCAGCGGTGCCGCGTCGCCGTCCACCGAGAAGACCGTGTCGGACACCGCGACCGCGGGCCCTTCATGGGTGCCGAGGGCCTTGCGCACGGCGTCGGGGTCGGCGTGCGCGACGACCTGGGTGGTGCCGCGCGCCAGCCGGCAGCCGTCGATGAGCGAGGCGTGGTTGCCCGCGTCCGAGACGATCAGGGAGCCGTGCGGGGCGAGCGCGGTGACAGCCGCGAGGTTGGCCGCGTACCCGGAGGACAAGACGAGGGCCGCCTCGAAGCCGCAGAACTCCGCCAGTTCGCGTTCCAGCTCGCCGTGCAGCTCGGTGGTGCCGGTGACGAGCCGCGAGCCGGTCGAACCGCCGCCCCACCGCCGGGCCGCCTCCGCGGCGCCCTCGATGACCTCCGGGTGGCGGGCGAGGCCCAGGTAGTCGTTGCTCGCGAGGTCCAGGAGCGGGGAGTCGGCGGCGCGGGGGCGCAGGGTGCGGACCAGTCCGGCCCGGCGGCGTGCCTGTGCCTGCTCGTCGATCCAGCCGAACGCCATGGCTCCTCCGCGGTTTTGTAGGCAGTGCACAGACCCTAACGGGACGACCGGCCGCCCAGGATGTGGCAATACCCACACGTCGAACCGTCTCTGTTGTGCAAACTCTCCTTGGCCCGAGGCGGTCCCGTAGGACAGGATCGGCTCTCATGGACCTGCTGAACACGCTGGTGGACAAGGGGTTGCGGCGCGAGCCGCCGACCCGCGAGGAGGCTCTCGCCGTTCTCGCCACTTCCGACGACGACGTGCTCGATGTGGTGGCCGCGGCCGGCAAGGTGCGCCGCCACTGGTTCGGCCGACGGGTGAAACTCAACTATCTCGTCAACCTCAAGTCCGGCCTGTGCCCCGAGGACTGCTCCTACTGCTCCCAGCGGCTCGGCTCGAAGGCGGACATCCTCAAGTACACCTGGCTGAAGCCGGACCAGGCCTCCCGGGCCGCCGCGGCCGGTGTCGCGGGCGGCGCCAAGCGGGTGTGCCTCGTCGCCAGCGGTCGCGGGCCCACCGACCGGGACGTGGAGCGGGTCTCCGACACCATCAAGACGATCAAGGAGCAGAACGAGGGCGTCGAGGTGTGCGCCTGCCTCGGCCTGCTCTCCGACGGCCAGGCCGAACGGCTGCGCGCGGCGGGCGCCGACGCCTACAACCACAACCTGAACACCTCCGAGGGGACGTACGGGGACATCACCACCACGCACACCTACGCCGACCGGGTGGAGACGGTGCAGAAGGCACACGCCGCCGGCCTGTCGGCCTGTTCCGGTCTCATCGCGGGCATGGGCGAGAGCGACGAGGACCTGGTCGACGTGGTCTTCGCGCTGCGCGCGCTGGACCCGGACTCCGTTCCGGTGAACTTCCTGATCCCGTTCGAGGGCACCCCGCTCGCGAAGGAGTGGAACCTGACGCCGCAGCGGTGCCTGCGGATCCTCGCGATGGTGCGGTTCGTGTGCCCGGACGTCGAGGTGCGCATCGCGGGCGGCCGCGAGGTCCACCTCCGTACGCTGCAGCCGCTCGCCCTGCATCTGGCCAACTCCATCTTCCTGGGCGACTACCTCACCAGCGAGGGCCAGGCGGGCAAGGCGGACCTGGAGATGATCGCGGACGCCGGGTTCGAGGTGGAGGGCACGGACCAGGTGACCCTGCCCGGGCACCGGGCCGCTACGAGCGGATGCGGCTCGCAAGAGAGCGCCGGATGCGGCTCCCATGAGGGCGGCGGGTGCGGGTCCCATGAGGGCGGCGGTGTGTGCGGTTCCGCCGCGGTGCCGTCCGCCGACGAGCCCCGTACGGACCTGGTCGCCGTACGACGCCGCGGTGCCGGAACGGATCTCGCGCCCAATGCCTGACCTGCCCGTGGACGTGCTGCTGGCGCTGGACCGGCAGCACGTCTGGCATCCGTACGGTCCCATGCCGGGACGGCAGGAGCCGCTCGTCGTGGAGTCGGCGAGCGGGGTCCGGCTGCGGCTCGCGGACGGCTCGGGAGAGCTGGTCGACGGGATGTCGTCCTGGTGGTCGGCGATCCACGGCTACAACCACCCGGTGCTCAACGAGGCCGCGCGCGAGCAGCTGGCGCGGATGAGCCATGTGATGTTCGGCGGGCTCACCCACGAGTCCGCCGTCCGGCTGGCGAAGCTCCTGGTCGACATCGCGCCCGAGGGTCTGGAGCATGTGTTCCTCGCGGACTCCGGGTCGGTGTCGGTCGAGGTCGCGGTCAAGATGTGCCTGCAGTACTGGCGCTCGCTCGGCCGCCCGGACAAGCGGCGCCTGATGACCTGGCGCGGTGGCTACCACGGCGACACCTGGCAGCCGATGTCCGTGTGCGACCCCGAGGGCGGGATGCACGAGCTGTGGCAGGGCGTGCTGCCCCGCCAGGTGTTCGCCGACGCGCCGCCGGCGGAGTACGAGGAGGCTTACGCGGAGCATCTGAGCGCCCTGGTGGAACGGTACGCGACCGAGCTGGCCGCGGTGATCGTGGAGCCGGTGGTGCAGGGAGCGGGCGGGATGCGGTTCCACTCCCCCGCGTATCTGCGGGTGCTGCGCCAGGTGTGCGACGCGCACGACGTGCTGCTGGTGTTCGACGAGATCGCCACCGGGTTCGGGCGTACCGGCGCGCTGTTCGCGGCGGAGCACGCGGCGGTGACACCGGATGTGATGTGCGTCGGCAAGGCGCTGACCGGTGGTTACCTGACGATGGCGGCGACGCTGTGCACGCCTCGGGTGGCCGACGGTATCTCGCGGGGCGAGGTGCCGGTGCTCGCGCACGGGCCCACGTTCATGGGCAACCCGCTGGCGGCCGCCGTGGCGTGCGCCTCGGTGGACCTGCTGCTCGGCCAGGACTGGCGGTCGGAGGTCAAGCGGATCGAGACGGGCCTCAGGGAGGGACTCGCCGAGGCGGCGGACCTGCCGGGGGTGCGGGATGTGCGGGTGCTCGGCGCCATCGGGGTCGTGCAGCTCGACCACGAGGTGGACATGGCGGCGGCGACCCGGGCCGCGGTGCGCGAGGGCGTGTGGCTGCGGCCGTTCCGGAATCTCGTCTACACGATGCCGCCGTATGTGACCGGGGACGCGGACGTGGCACGGATCGCGCGCGCGGTGTGCGCGGCGGCACGGGAAGGGTGACATGACGGTACTGGTGATCACGGGGACCGGCACGGAGATCGGCAAGACGGTCACGACGGCCGCCGTCGCCGCGGTGGCAGTCGCCGCCGGGCGGTCCGTGGCGGTGCTCAAGCCCGCGCAGACGGGGGTACGGCCGGACGAGCGCGGGGACGCCGACGAGGTGGCCCGGCTCTCGGGGCCCGTGACGACGCGTGAACTGGCCCGCTACCCCGAGCCTTTGGCGCCCGCGACGGCCGCCCGGCGGGCCGGGATGGCGCCCGTGCGGCCGCACGAGGTGGCGGAGGCCGCCGCGAAACTGGCCGCCGAGCACGACCTGGTCCTCGTGGAGGGGGCCGGCGGGCTGCTCGTACGGTTCGACGACGAGGGCGGCACCCTGGCGGACGCGGCACGGCTGCTGGGGGCGCCCGTGCTGGTGGTGGCGTCGGCGGGCCTCGGCACGCTGAACGCGACGGAGCTGACGGTACGTGAAATGCGGTGCCGGCAGCTGGAGCCGGCGGGCGTGGTCATCGGCAGCTGGCCGAAGTCCCCGGACCTCGCCTCCCGCTGCAACCTGGCGGACCTTCCGACGGTGACCGAAGCCCCGCTGCTCGGCGCGCTGCCCGCGGGGGCCGGGTCCCGTGCACCCGCCGCCTTCCTGGCCGAGGCCGCCGACTGGCTGGCTCCACGACTGGGCGGGACGTGGGACGCCGGGAGCTTCGCGTCGAGGTTCGCGCCGTAGAGGCCGGCAGCGCCTCGGGTCCGCGGGGCGAGGAGGCGCTCGCGTCGGCGTCGCTCCGTGACCGGCCGGCATGAAGGAGGGTCCGTGCGGCGCGGATGCGCGGGACGTGCGCGGGGCAGAATGCGGTTGACGCCCGTCCTGTCCGGGAGGTGCTCCATGCCGCTGCGGTCCGTCCGCTCCCGCGCGGTGCCGCGGGACTCCGTGCACCATCCGATCTTCGCCCGCTCCTACGCCCGGCTCAGCGTCGCCGCCGAGACGCGCCTCGGCCTGGGGGCCGTACGGGACCGGTTGCTCGCCGGGCTCTCCGGCCGGGTCATCGAGATCGGCGCCGGCAACGGCCTGAACTTCGCCCACTACCCGGGCACCGTCTCCGAGGTCGTCGCGATCGAACCCGAGCGGCTGCTGCGGCACAGGGCGGTCGAGGCGGCCCTGCGTGCCGACGTCCCGGTGGACGTGGTGCCGGGAGCGGCGGAGGCGCTGCCGGTCAAGAGCGAGGCCTTCGACGCGGCGGTCCTGTCGTTGGTGCTGTGCAGCGTGCGGGACGTGTCCCGGGCCCTCGGCGAGGTGCGCAGGGTGCTGCGGCCCGGCGGCACCCTGCGGTTCTACGAGCACGGCGCGGGCGGCGGGCCCGTGATGCGGTACGCGCAGCGGGCCCTGGACCGCACGGTGTGGCCACCGCTCAGCGGCGGCTGCCACCTCTCCCGGGACCCGGTGGCGGCCCTGCGCGCCGCCGGTTTCGAACTGGGCCCGTACCGGCGGCTGCTGATGCCGGAGAAGGGGCCCTCCCTGCCCACCTCGTACTGCGTGCTGGGCACCGCCTGGCGGCCCGGCCTCCCGGAGTAGCCGTCACAGGCTCCACTGGCGCAGCTCCTGCGCGATGTCGTGCACGGAGGGGTCCCCGCTCTTGACCAGCCGGGCCAGATCCCGCACCTGTTCCGGTGAGGTGACGACCTTGACGCCGCTGGCGGCGAGGTAGGCGTAGGCCACCGCGCAGGCGAACAGCGCGTTGGAGCGCTCCAGCGCCGGGACGTGCAGCAGCAGCTGGAGCAGGGCGGCGGCGCGGGCGTGCGGGGTGTCGTAGACGGCGACGCCGAATATGTCCGCGTCGTGCCGGCTGACCGCGGCGACGAGCGCGCCCCAGTCCGTGACCTGGGGATCTCCGGGCGTCTTCTGTTCGGCGACCATCAGCAGCCAGGCGAGGTCGATTCTGAGGTGGCTCAACGGTCAGCGACGACCTTCGCCGGGGTGCTCGGGCGAGCCCTCGCGACCGGTGCCGAACTCCTCGGCGAAGACGGACTCGTACTGCTTCATGAAGTCGGCGGCGGCCTCGACGAACGTGTGGCCTGCCTCCCCGGTGTCCTGTCGCACCAGCTCTTCGATGTACCGGTTGACGCTCATACCGCGCTCCAGGGCACGTTCGCGGGCGGCTCGGGCGGTGTCCTCGTCCACCCTCACGTTCAGCTGGGTCTTCGCCATACCTCGACGCTAGCGCCGGGTTGCTAGCACCGGCAAGAGGGCGACCGGGGTGACCGGTCCGGGCCTGCGGGTTACCCGGTGTGCGGTGCATCACATTACGCTCGGCCGGGACGGGGAAGACCAGAATGTCGGGACGTCCACGACGAAGGAGGCCGTCTTGTCCACTGCTGAAGCGGAGCACGCCCCGGGCCGCGCGGAGGCGGACGGGATCGCCGCCCGCGCCCGGGGCCTGACGAAGGCGTACGGCTCGGGTGAGACGGCGGTGCTCGCCCTGGACTCGGTCGACGTGGACATCGCGCGCGGCCGCTTCACCGCGGTGATGGGTCCCTCCGGCTCCGGGAAGTCCACGCTGATGCACTGCCTGGCGGGCCTCGACACCGTGTCGGCGGGCCAGGTGTGGCTCGGCGACACCGAGATCACGGGCCTGAAGGACCGCGAGCTGACCCGGCTGCGCCGGGACCGGATCGGTTTTATGTTCCAGTCGTTCAATCTGATCCCGACGCTGAACGCGGCCGAGAACATCACGCTGCCCATGGACATCGCGGGCAGGAAGCCCGACCCGGAGTGGCTCGACCAGGTGATCGACACGCTGGGGCTGCGGGACCGGCTCGGGCACCGGCCCTCCCAGCTGTCCGGCGGGCAGCAGCAGCGCGTCGCCTGCGCCCGGGCGCTCGCCTCCCGCCCCGAGCTGATCTTCGCGGACGAGCCGACGGGCAACCTGGACTCCCGGGCGGGGCTCGAGGTGCTGGGGTTCCTGCGCAGGGCCGTGGACGAACTGGGGCAGACCGTCGTCATGGTCACGCATGATCCGGGCGCGGCGGCCCACTCCGATCTGGTGCTGTTCCTGGCGGACGGGCGGATCGTTGACGAGATGGAGCGGCCGACGGCCGAGGCCGTGCTGGAGCGCATGAAGCGTTTCGACACGGTCCGGGCGGTCTTCGACGGCGCGTCCGGCCGCGAGAACTGAGGACATCGGACCGGTGCGATCATGCTGAAGGCGACGCTGCGCAGCTTCCTCGCGCACAAGGGACGGCTCGCGCTCTCCGCGCTGGCCGTGCTCCTGTCGGTGGCGTTCGTCGCGGGCAGCCTGATCTTCTCGGACACGGTCTCCCGGACCTTCGACCGGCTGTTCGCCTCCACGGCGGCCGACGTGACCGTGAGCCCCCGCCAGGATCTGCCGTCCCGGATCCCGTCCGGGGCGACGCCGACCCTTCCGGCCTCGCTTGCCGCCCGGGTGGCCCGGGTGGACGGCGTCGCCGCCGCGCATGCCGACGTCGCCGTCCAGGACATCACGGTCGTCGACCGGACGAACGATCCGGTGGGTCCGACCACCGGCGCGCCCACCATCGCCAGGAACTGGTCCGTCACCGAACACAGCCCGGTCCGGCTCACGTCCGGGCACGCCCCGCAGGGTCCCGGCGAGGCGCTGCTGGACGCGGACACCGCCCGGCACAAGCACGTGCGGATCGGCGACACGCTGACGGTGGTCGCCCGTCCCGGGTCGTTCAAGGTGCGCGTGGCCGGGATCGCCACCTTCACCACCACCAACCCGGGCGCCGCCCTGGTCTTCCTGGACACCCCGACCGCGCAGACCAGGCTGCTGGGCCGCCCGGACGTGGCCACGAGCATCTCCGTCGACGCGGCACCGGGCGTGAGCGACGCACGGCTCAAGCAACGGGTCGCCGACGCGATCGGCTCGACCTCGTACGACCTGAGGACCGCGGCCGAACAGGCCAAGTCCGACACCGACCGGCTCGGCGCGTTCCTCGACGTGATCAAGTACGTGATGGTGGGCTTCGCCGGGATCGCCGTGCTCGTGGGCGTGTTCCTCATCGTCAACACGTTCTCGATGCTGATCGCCCAGCGCACCCGCGAGCTGGGGCTGCTGCGCGCCCTGGGCGCCGAGCGGCGGCAGGTGCGCCGCTCCGTGCTGACCGAGGCGCTGCTGCTCGGCCTGGTCGGCTCGACGCTCGGGCTGGCCGCGGGGATCGGGCTCGCGGCCGGGCTGATCCGGCTGATGAGCGTGTTCGGCATGAACATCAGGTCCACCGAGATGGTGATCGGCTGGGTCACTCCCGTCGCCGCGTACGCGGTCGGGGTCGGCGTCACCTTCGTCGCCGCCTACCTCCCGGCCCGGCGCGCGGCCCGCGTCTCCCCCATGGCGGCCCTCGTGGACGCCGAGGTCGCCGGTATGGGCCGGCCGTTGACGCTGCGCGCGGTGGCGGGGGCGATGGTCGGCGCGCTCGGCGTGGCCGCGCTGGCGGGCTGCGCCCGGGCGACCAGGACCGCGCCCGCCACCACGCTGCTCGGCATCGGTGTGGTGCTCACGCTCGTCGCGACCGTGATCGCGGGACCGCTGCTGGTGCGTCCGCTGATCCGGGTGCTCGGGGCCGCGTTCCCCGCCGTTTTCGGCTCGATCGGCCGGATGAGCCAGCGCAACGCCCTGCGCAATCCGCGCCGCACCGGGGCCACCGCCTCCGCCCTGATGGTCGGGCTCGCGCTGGTGGCCGGGATGTCGGTGGCGAGCACGTCCATGTCCAGGTCGTTCGACCAGCAGATCGACAAGACGCTGGGCGCGGACTTCGTCGTGCAGAGCAGATCGGGAAGCCCCGAGCCCTTCCCCCAGGAGATCACCGACCGGGTCCGTGCCACGGAGGGTGCCGGGCTCGTCGTGCGGCAGCGGTACACGCCCGTGGCGATCGTGCTGCCGGACGGCACCCGGATCGAGACCTCGGCCACGGCCTTCGACCGGCGGCTCGACGAGGTCGCCCACCTCACCTACGTCCGGGGCGGCTCGGCCACCGCGCTCGCGGACGGCGCCCTCGCCATGGACGCGGCGTTCGCCAAGGACCACGGCGTCCGCCTCGGCTCCACGGTCCCGGTCCGGTTCCCGGACGAGCGCCGCACCGATCTGAGGGTGGGCGCGCTCACCAACCAGGCCGGTTCGAACAACTTCAGTACCCGCGGCGGGCTGTTCTTCGGCATGGGGACGCTCCAGAGGTACGTGCCGCAGGGGCAGGACACGGCACTCTTCGTGAACGCGGCACCCGGCACCTCCAAGGACCGGCTGCGCGCCCGGCTGGAGAAGACCCTCGCCCCCTACCCGCAGGTCCAGGCCCGCGACCAGGCCGACTACAAGAAGCTGGTGCACAACCAGATCGCGGTGCTGCTCTACCTGGTCTACGCGCTGCTGGGCCTCGCGATCGTCATCGCGGTGCTCGGGGTCGTCAACACCCTGGCCCTGTCCGTCGTCGAGCGCACCCGGGAGATCGGCCTGCTGCGCGCGATCGGACTGGCCCGGAGGCAGTTGCGGCGCATGATCCGGCTGGAGTCGGTGGTGATCGCGGTGTTCGGCGCCGTCCTCGGGCTGGCACTGGGGATCGTGTGGGGTCTGTGCACACAGCGGGTACTGGCGCTGCAGGGCATGAAGGCGCTGGCGATCCCGTGGGGCACCATCGTCGCCGTCATGGTGGGTTCTGCGGTCGTGGGGGTGATGGCGGCGCTGCTGCCGGCGCTGCGTGCGTCGCGCATGAATGTGCTGGCGGCGATCGCGCACGAGTGATGGAATCGCGTGGGGTACTCAAGTCGCTCGGAGACGAGGAGAGTTCATGCCACGTCCGTTCCGTTTCGGCGTCAACATGCTCGAGCCCGCACCGGCCGCGGAGTGGCGCGCCAAGTGCCGGCGGGCGGAGGAATTCGGCTACGACGTCATCCTCGTCCCGGACCACCTCGGCTGGCCGGCTCCTTTCCCGGCGCTGGTCGCGGCGGCGGAGGCGACCGAACGCCCGCGGGTGGGGACGTTCGTGCTCAACGCCGGCTTCTGGAACCCGGTGCTGCTGGCCCGCGAGGCGGCGACGACGGACGCGCTGACCGGTGGCCGGCTGGAGCTGGGGCTCGGCACCGGCTACGTCCGGGCGGAGCACGAGCAGGCGGGACTGCCGTACGGCTCGCCGCGTGAGCGCGTGGACCACCTGCGACGCACGGTGGAGGAGTTGGACCGGCTGCTGGGCTCCGACGACCACCGGCCGCGGCCCGTACAGCGACCGCGGGTGCCGCTGTTGATCGGCGCCAACGGCGACCGGATGCTGAAGCTCACCGCCGAGCACGCCGACATCGCCGCCTTCACGGGGGCGCGCTCGGTGCCGGGGAGCACGACGGGACAGCTGGAGCCGATCACGGCCGAGCAGCTCGACGAGCGCGTGGGCCTGTACCGCAAGCTCGCGGCGGGCCGCGGCGAGCCCGCCGAGCTGAACGTGCTCATCCAGAGGGTCGTCGTCACCGAGGACCGCCAGGCCGCCGTGCGCCCCCTGCTGGAGCACCTGCCGAACCTGACGCCGGAACAGGCCCTGGAACTGCCCATCTTCCTGATCGGCACGCTGGAGCAGATCGTCGAGCAGATACGGGCGCAGCGCGAACGGTACGGCTTCACGTACCTGACCGTCCTGGAGCCGTCGATGGAGGCGTTCGCACCGGTCGTCGAGGCGCTGCGCGGCGCGTAGCCGTTCGGGGGCGGCCCGCGCCCTCCGTCCCGTGCCCCCTTCCGTCCGCATGCCGGAATTCCCGGATCTGCCTGTCGGCGGCGTGCTCGGATCACGGCATGAGTGATCTGCGGATACGGGCCGCCGGGCCCGAGGACCTGGACACCGTGCTGGCCTTCTGGAAGGCGGCCGCGGAGGGCACGAGCATCAGCGACGACCGGGACGGGGTGCAGCGGCTCGTCGACCGCGACCCGGAGGCCCTGATCCTCGCGGAGGAGGACGGCCGGCTGGTCGGCACGGTGATCGCGGGCTTCGACGGCTGGCGCTGCCATCTGTACCGGCTCGCGGTGCATCCGGAGCGACGGCGGCAGGGCATCGGTTCGGCGCTGCTGTCCGCGGCGGAGGAGCGGTTCGTACGGCTCGGGGGGCGCCGCGGGGACGCGATGGTGCTGCAGCGCAACGAGACCGCGCACCATGCGTGGCGGGCGGCCGGGTACGCGCCCGAGGAGCACTGGCGGAGGTGGGTCAAGCCGCTCACCGACTGACCCACAGGAGCTACTTTGCCGATCTTTTACCATGGAGGGGCCAAGCTGCCCCCCTGTCGGGGTGAACCCGTCCCACCATGAAAGGTGTGAGCGTCCGTCCATGGGCGAGCCTCCCAGTACCCGAGATCGCGCGGTCGCCGCGCCCCTGGCCGATCCTGGGACGGAGGTGACCCGACGATGACCGAAGTGCTCCTCCTGCTGGTGGCGGTCCTGCTCTCGGTGGCCTGCGGTGTCTTCGTCGCGGCGGAGTTCTCCCTCACCACGGTCGAGCGCAGCGAGCTGGAGCATGCCGCACGGCGCGGTGAGCGCGGTGCGGCGGGCGCCCTCAAGGCCGTACGGAACCTGACGTTCCAGCTCTCCGGTGCGCAGCTCGGGATCACGGTCACCAACCTGGTGGTCGGCATGCTCTCCGAGCCGTCGATCGCCAAGCTGATCGCCGGCCCCCTCGAGGCACTGGGCGTGCCCCGCTCGGCGGCCCCGACCGTGGCCCTGGTCATCGGCACGGCCCTGTCGACGGTGTTCCTGATGGTGGTCGGCGAGCTGGTGCCGAAGAACTGGGCGATCTCCTCGCCGCTGGCCGTCGCCAAGCGGGTGGGCGGGCCGCAGCGCTGGTTCAGCCGCGCGTTCCGCCCCTTCATCACGCATCTGAACAACACGGCCAACCGCGTGGTGCGCCGCTTCGGCCTCGAGCCGGCCGAGGAGCTGGCCTCCGCCCGCGGCCCCCAGGAACTGGTGGCGCTCGCCCGGCACTCCGCGAGACAGGGCGCTCTGGAGGCGGACACCGCCGAGCTGTTCGTCCGCACCCTGAACCTCGCCGACCTGACCGCGGAGAACGTGATGACCCCGCGCGTCCAGGTCGTCGCCCTGGACGCGCAGGCGACCTGCGAGGACGTGGCGAACGCGACGCGCGCGACGGGCCTGTCACGGTTCCCCGTCTACCGCGGCAGCCTGGACTCGGTCATCGGCACCGCCCATATCAAGGACATCCTCACCGTGCCCGCCGAGGAGCGGCCGCTGCGGTCCGTCGCACAGCTGATACGCGAACCGCTGCTGGTTCCCGAATCCCTCACCGTCGACCGGCTGCTGGACCGGCTCTCCGGCAAGAACACGATCGCCGTGGTCATCGACGAGTACGGCGGCACCGCCGGGGTCGCCACGCTGGAGGACATCGTCGAGGAGGTCGTCGGCGAGGTGCGCGACGAGCACGATCCGCACGAGACGCCCGACCTGGCGCCGGCCGGGCTCGACGCCGTCGGCCGGCCCCTGTACTCGGCCGACGGCTCGACCCGCGTCGACCAGCTCGCGCGCGTGGGGCTCCGGGTGCCGGAGGGGCCGTACGAGACGCTGGCCGGACTCGTCGCCACGGAACTGGGGCGCATACCGGTCAAGGGTGACCGAATCGAGGTGGCCGGCTGGCGGCTGGACGTGGTGGACGCATCGGGCCACAGGGCCGCGCGGGTGCTCATGCACGCGCCGCGCACCCTTGAGGAGGGGGAACGGTGACCGTCGTCCAGTTGCTGATCGGTCTGTTGACGCTGGTCGCGAACGCGTTCTTCGTGGGCGCCGAGTTCGCGTTGATCTCCGTGCGGCGCAGCCAGGTGGAGCCGCGCGCCGAGGCGGGCGAGCGACGGGCACGCAGCGTGCTGTGGGGGCTGGAGCACGTGTCGGCGCTGCTCGCCGCGGCGCAGCTCGGCATCACCCTGTGCACCCTGGTCCTCGGTGTGGTCGCCGAGCCGGCGATCGAGCATCTGCTGGAGCCGGTGTTCCACGCGGCGGGTGTGCCCCAGAGCGCGGGGCGTGCGGTCTCGTTCGTGATCGCGCTGGCGCTGGCCACGTATCTGCACATGCTGCTCGGCGAGATGGTGCCGAAGAACATCGCGCTCGCGGAGCCGGTGCGGCTGGCGCTGCTGCTCGGCCCGCCGCTGGTGGGCATGTCCCGGGCGCTGCGCCCGGTCATCTTCACCGTGAACGCGTTCGCGAACGCGCTGCTGCGGCTGCTACGGGTGCAGACGCGGGACGAGATCGCGGCCACGTTCTCGGACGACGAACTGGCACGGCTCGTCAAGGACTCCAGCGCGGCGGGGCTCATCGACGACCGTGCGCAGGAGCGGCTGCACGACGCGCTGGTCCTCGGCCGACGGCCCGTACGCGACGTGGTGGTGCCGCTGGAGCACGTCGTCTACGCGCGCGTGGGCGTCACTCCGGAACAGCTGGAGCAGCTGTCCGCCCAGTCCGGCTTCTCGCGCTTCCCGGTGGTGGACGAGGGCCGGCGGATCGTCGGCTATCTCCATGTCAAGGACGCCCTGGACGCCTCACCACGGGACGCGCCGTTCCGGCTGCGGGACATGCGGCCGATCGCCCGGGTGCGCGAGACCACCCCGCTGGACGACGTCCTCACGGCCATGCGCCGCAGCCGCACCCACCTGGCCGCGGTCCTGGGCACGGACGGCCGCCTCGCGGGCCTGATGACGATGGAGGACGTGCTGCGCCAGCTGTTCGGCCAGCCGGCCTGACCCCGGGCACTCCGTCGGCCGGCCTGACGCCGGTGCGTCCGTCGCGAGCGGGCCCGGGAGCACCCCCGGGCACCGCAAGGACTTCGCCGCCGCCTGCGCCGGGGCGGCGGGCGGGCATGCGACGAGCGGCCCGGCGCAGGCTGACCGACCGGTGGGTATGGAGTGGGGACGGCCGGGATAGCATCTACGGCGCCATGCAGACGAACCCCACCTACTCCAGCCTGGTCGCCGTCGGCGACTCCTTCACCGAGGGCATGTCGGACCTGTTGCCCGACGGCTCCTACCGCGGCTGGGCCGATGTCCTCGCGGGCCGGATGGCCGCACGGACCCCCGGATTCCGATATGCCAACCTCGCCGTGCGCGGCAAGCTGATCGCACAGATCGTCGACGAGCAGGTCGACCTCGCCGCGGCGATGGGGGCCGACGTGGTCACGCTGGTCGGCGGGCTCAACGACACGCTGCGGCCCAAGTGCGACATGGGGCGCGTACGGGCGCTGCTGACGGAAGCCGTGGAGCGGCTCGCCCCGTCGTGCAAACAGCTCGTCCTGATGCGCAGCCCCGGCCGGCAGGGCCCGGTCCTCGAGCGCTTCCGGCCCCGTATGGAGGAGCTGTTCGCCTGCGTCGACGACCTCGCCGCACGGCACGGCGCGCTCGTCGTCGACCTGTACGGCGCACCGTCGCTCGCCGACCCGCGCCTGTGGGACGTGGACCGGTTGCACCTGACGGCAGAGGGGCACCACCGGGTGGCGGAAGCCGTGTGGCAGACGCTCGGGTACGAGGCGGAGGATACCGAGTGGCGCACAGCGCCGCCCCCGACCGCGCCGCCGACCTGGGTCGCCCGCCGGACCGCGGACGTCCGCTTCACCCGGCAGCATCTGCTGCCGTGGATAGGGCGGCGGCTGACCGGCCGCTCCTCGGGCGACGGCCGCCCGGCCAAGCGTCCGGAACTGCTGCCGTACGAGGGCCCGGCCGTGTAAAAAGTACGGACCGCACCGGAGGGAGTCGCCCGTGACCACCGAGGTGATCAACCTCAAGGGCCGCCTTCAGGAGTACGGTCCCCGGCTGGAACACGCGCCCAGGAACGTGGTCTACGTCGGCCGCCGCCTCACCCGGGGCGGCTGGGACCTCCCTCAGCACCCGCTGTACAACCCTTTCCAGATCGACACGCCCAAGAAGAAGCACGACGGGACCCGGGAGGAGGTGATGGCCAAGTACCGGGACTACCTCATGGGCCGTCCGGACCTGCTGGCCCAGGTCCCCGAGCTGCGCGCCAAGACCCTCGCGTGCTGGTGCGCGCCCGAGCTGTGCCACGCGGACATCCTGGCCGAGGTCGCGGACAAGAGCCGTCGGGGATCGCACCGGCCCTCGAGCAGGCCACCTCGCCGGGAGTCGGTGCACTGAGGGGCGGAGTGTGACGCCGCCGGAGTCGGTGAACGTCGCCCTGGAACTGGAACGCCTTTTTCGCGGCACCTGCGAGACCGGGTTCACGCGCGTGGACGGGCAGCTGGCCCTGCTTGTCCAGCGCGGCGACCAAACCGACAAGACCCTGGACGACTTCGAGAAGCGGCTCGACGCCCTCGAACGGAACCGCTGGCCGCTCCCGTCGATCGGCGCGCTCACGGGCGTGGTCGCCATCGTCGTCACCGTGTGGCAGGCGGCGGGAAAGTGACCCGGGCCGACGTGGCGTGGGGCGGGCTGCTCGCCGCAGGCTGCGTACTCGAGGCGGCGGCTCCCCGCGGCGGGCGCTGCGAGGACACGTTGTCGGCGCGCACCCGCGCCTGGTGCCGTGTCTCCACGCCCGCCGGCCGGGCCTGCTTCGCGGTCGCGTGGGGCGCGTTCGCCGTCTGGTTCCTCGACCACATCACCGGAAGCTGAGGAAGGAGGCCCCGATGGACGAAGAGACACGCCGTTCTGGTTGTCGCCGCGCCCGTTCCTCGAGCCGGACTGGCCGCCGGTCACCGACGAGGAGCCCGAATGAGCACGCCGCGGGCACCTTGGTGAAGGTCGCCGGGTCCAGGTGGCGGGTGGAGGAGACGTTCCAGAGTGAGAAAGGGCTGGCCGGCCTCGATGAGCATCAGGTCCGCCGCTACCCCTCCTGGGTCCGCTGGGTCACCCTCGCGATGCTCGCCCACGCCTTCCT